>NZ_JBFAHP010000016.1:0-186567 GCF_040654255.1 Streptomyces sp. NPDC050732 | reverse complement strand
GGGGACCCGAAGGCGGCCCTGCCCGAACTCCCCTGCCTCACCTGCCGGTTCGACCAGCCAGGGACAACCCGCACCCGGCGACGAAAGGGCAACCCGGCAGACGGGAAACCGCCCCCGCAAAGGCGCCGCAGGCTACTGCGGGCCGTACTTGCGGCCCGTCCGCGACGTGACACCGCCCAGCAGATTCCGCGGCGTCACCTTCACCACCCCCATCAGCGCCTTGTACCGCGGGTCGGGCACGGACAGCGTCTTGCCGCGGGCGAGGTCGGCCAGGGCGACCGCGACCAGCTTGTCCGCGTCGAGCCACATCCAGTTGGGGATGTTGGACGTACCCATCCCGGCGCGCTGGTGGAACTCCGTGCGTACGAAGCCGGGGCAGAGCGCCATCAGCCGTACCCCGGACCCGGCCAGGTCCTTCGCCGCGCCCTGTGTGAACTGCACGACCCACGCCTTCGACGCGCCGTACGTCCCGCGCGGCACGAACGCCGCCACCGACGCGACGTTCACCACCCCGCCGCGGCCGCGGTCCCGCATCGACGCCGTCGCCGCCGACGTCAGCCGCAGCACCGCCTCGCAGTGCACCTTGAGCATCGTCAGCTCGTCCTGGAGCGAGACCTCCAGGTAGCGGCCCTTGTTGCCGAACCCCGCGTTGTTGATCAGCAGGTCGACCGGGTCCCTCCGGTTCGACAGCCGCTGCTCGACCGCCTCGATGCCCGCGTCCGTCGCGAGGTCGGCGGTGAGCACCTCCGCCTCGATGCCGTGCCGGTCGTGCAGCTCGGTCGCCTGTTCGCGCAGCCGCTTGGTGTCGCGAGCCACCAGCACGAGGTTGTGCCCGTCACCCGCGAGACGCCGCGCGAAGGCGGCGCCGATGCCGGCGGTAGATCCCGTAATCAGAGCCGTAGTCATGGACCAAGGCTAGTGAGATCGCGCGCCCGCCGTGTCGCGCGGACGGACCCGGCCTCAGGAGGAGGCGGCAGCGGCCTGCTGCGCCAGGTACCTGCGCGCGCGCTCGGCCGTCCCGGGGTGCAGCGCGTCGCCCGCCGCGAGCAGCCGCGGCAGCAGCGACTTGTCCGTCGTGACGGCCCGGTACTGAAGGCCGACGGTGACCTCGTGCGCCGGCCGGTGCAGGATCTCGATGCGGTCCCCGGCCCGGATCTCCCCCGGCTCGATCACCCGCAGATACGCGCCGGGGGCGTCCGCCTCGGTGAACCGCTTGACCCACCCCTTCTCGCCGAGGTGGCCCTGGAACGTACGGCAGGGGATGCGGCCGCTCGTCACCTCAAGGACAAGCTCGGCACCTATCCGCCAGCGCTCGCCGATCTTCGCGCCGTTCACGTCGACGCCGGACGTCGTGAGGTTCTCGCCGAAGGAGCCGTCGGGCAGGTCCCGGCCGAGCGTCCGCTCCCAGGCGTCCAGGTCCTCGCGGGCGTAGGCGTACACCGCCTGGTCGTTGCCTCCGTGGTGCCGCAGGTCGCAGATCTCGTCACCGGCGAGGCCGCTCCCGCCGACCCCCTTCGCGCCCGGCGCGGCCACGCGCACGGGTCCCGGAACCGGACGCTTGTCGATACCGGTGTGACCCGAGGGCGCGCCGGTGTACTCGGCGGCCTTGCGGCGGCCCACATTCACAGAAAGAAGCTCCATGGCAGGCAGGCTAAGCGAGCAAGCCCCAAAGGTGCGACGTAATATTTCGCGACATGTCCAAGCGTCGCTTATGCTTCGAACCATGATCGAGGCCCGTCATCTCCGTGTCCTGCGCGCCGTGGCCGCCACCGGCTCCTTCTCGGCCGCGGCCCGTGAGCTCGGCTGTACCCAGCCCGCCGTCAGCCAGCAGATGAAGGCACTCGAATCCTCGGCCGGCACGCCGCTGCTGATCCGCACGGGCCGCGAGATGCGCCTGACGCAGGCGGGCGAGGCCCTCGTCCGGCACGCCGCGGGCATCCTCGCCGGGCTCACCGCCGCGGAGGAGGAGGTCGCCGCGATCGCGGGCCTGCGCGCAGGCCGGGTCCGGCTCGTCTCGTTCCCCAGCGGCAGCTCCACGCTCGTCCCCTGCGCCCTCGCGGCACTGCGCGCCGCGCACCCCGGCACGCGCGTGTCGCTCGTCGAGGCCGAGCCGCCGCGCTCGGTGGAGATGCTGCGCGAGGGTGACTGCGACGTCGCGCTGGCGTTCCGGTACGAGGGGGCGACGGCGGCGGAGGAGTGGGGCGACCTCGTCGTGCGTCCGCTGCTCGCGGACCGGCTCGTCGGCCTCGTGCCGGAGGGGCACCGGCTCGCCGACGCGGCATCGGTCACCATCGGGGAGTTCGCGGCCGAGTCGTGGATCGCGGGCTGCCCCCGCTGCCGCAGGCAACTGGTGGAGGTCTGCGAGAGCGCGGGCTTCGTGCCCCGGATCGACTTCGCGACCGACGACTATCCGGCGGTGATCGGCCTGGTCGGCGCCGGTCTGGGAGTGGCGGTGCTGCCCGAGCTCGCGATCGAGTCGGTGCGCCCCAAGGGCGCCCGCACCGTGACGGTGGAGCCTGCCGTGCAGCGGGAGATCGTCGCGCTCACCCTGCCGGACCTGGCGCAGGTGCCGGCCGTCGCCGCCACGCTGGACCACCTCGCGCGGGCCGCGGCCCGCTGATCGGCACCCCCGCGGGGGCGCCCCGTGAAGAAACGTTCCTTCAGCTGTGCGACACGGCGCCGCTCGTCGAGGCGGACGCCGTGACGAGTCGATTGCGCGCGCGCCCCATGAGCTCTTCGCGCTCGTCCTCGGTCAGCCCGCCCCACACGCCGTAGGGCTCGCGCACCGCGAGCGCGTGCGCGGCGCACTCCGCCCGCACCGGGCACCGCATGCAGACCTCCTTGGCCGAGTTCTCGCGTGCGCTGCGAGCCGCTCCCCGCTCACCCTCCGGATGGAAGAAGAGCGAGCTGTCGACCCCGCGGCAGGCCGCGAGGAGCTGCCAGTCCCACAGATCTGCGTTCGGTCCGGGAAGGCGGGAGAAATCTGCCATTGCTGGTCCCCTTGGTGCCGTTCTACGCGGATACGGTGCCGATGACCGTACATCTACTGTCTAAGGAGATGAAAATATGACTCATTGCGAATCTAGCCATAGACACCAGGAAAAGGGAAGAAAAGGCGCTAAATGGGGCATAGGTTGTGATGAAAGGTTGAGGGTGTCCGGCGCGCTCTGCGCTGTGTCGGCGCCCTCACGTAGAGTGCCGAAGGTGGCTGACCGCCCCGTAACTCTTTCGGGTGACCGTCGTTGAGAGTGCGGAGGCGGTTGAAGAAACAAGCGCTCGGGCAGGTGTCCGAGAGCGTCAACCGCACAGGTGACGAATAAGTACCAGCCTGGAGGCTCAAGGTGACGCGCAGCAGCTGTGAGAGCCGCGGAGGACAGTCATGACATCGGTCCTCGTCTGCGACGACTCCCCGCTTGCCCGAGAGGCGCTCCGCCGCGCGGTCGCGACCGTGCCCGGCGTAGAGCGTGTGACGACTGCGGCCAACGGCGAGGAAGTCCTCCGCCGCTGGGGCGCCGACCGCTCGGACCTGATTCTGATGGACGTACGCATGCCCGGACTCGGGGGTGTGGAGACCGTCCGGCGGCTGCTGTCCGCCGACCCGGGTGCGCGCATCATCATGCTCACCGTCGCCGAGGACCTGGACGGGGTCGCACTCGCGGTCGCGGCCGGCGCCCGCGGCTATCTGCACAAGGACGCCTCGCGCGCCGAGCTGCGGGCGACCGTCACCCAGGCGCTCGCCGACCCGACGTGGCGGCTCGCGCCGCGCAGACTGCGCTCGGCCGAGATGGGCGCCGCGCCCACCCTCACCGCGCGTGAGATCCAGGTCCTCGAAGGCATGAGCCACGGCCGCTCGAACGCGGAGATCGGCCGTGAGCTCTTCCTCTCCGAGGACACCGTGAAGACGCACGCCAGGCGCCTCTTCAAGAAGCTCGGCGCCTCGGACCGGGCACACGCCGTGGCGCTCGGATTCCGCTGGGGTCTGGTCCGCTGAGTGCACCGCCGCGGGGGCACGGCGATCCCCGTCCGCCACCCGGTGGGCGGGGCGGCCGACGTCCGTGGCTGCTTGTTTCGCCGCCGATGCCGCATCCTTGAGGTGTGGAGTTCCTCGGGGACGAGTCGATCGAGCGGGAGGGGAGGGCGCAGGAGATGAGTTCCGGCGCACCTGCTCATAACGCTTCAGTGCACAACTACGGACGCGGTGCCGCGGATCAGTCGCCGTCAAGGCACCATGGACCGATGCGCGATGACAAGACGACGGTTATTGGTGCCCTCGTTCTTCGCGCTGTGGAGGGCGACGAGCAGGCCACGCACGACCTGCTGGCACACGTGCACCCCCTCGCGCTGCGCTACTGCCGCACCCGCCTGTCCCGCCTGCCGGGTGACGCACGGCACTTCGTGGAGGACCTGGCCCAGGAAGTCTGTGTCGCCGTCCTCCTCGCCCTGCCGCGCTACAAGGACACGGGCCGCCCCTTCGAAGCCTTCGTCTTCGCGATCGCGGCGCACAAGGTGGCCGACCTGCAGCGCGCGGCGATGCGGCACCCCGGCTCGACCGCGGTGCCCTCCGACGAGATGCCCGAGCGGCCCGACGACTCGCTCGGCCCGGAGGAGCGCGCCCTGCTCAGCAGCGACGCGGAGTGGGCCAAGAAGCTCCTCGCCAACCTCCCGGACAACCAGCGCGAGCTGCTGCTCCTGCGGATCGCCGTCGGCCTCACGGCCGAGGAGACCGGACAGATGCTGGGGATGTCCCCCGGTGCGGTGCGGGTCGCGCAGCACCGGGCGCTGAGTCGCCTGCGGGCCCTCGCGGAGCAATGAGCACTGACGTGCGAACGTACAAAGAACCTCGATGATCTTGATCGTGGAATGAGACACCCTCGGAGCCCGTTAGCATGGACATCCGCACCGATCAAGGCCATTTGGGGAAGGTGTCATGACTGCAAACGGCGGTTCTTCGACTGGGGTGCCCGAGAAATTCGCGACACTCGGGCTGACCTACGACGACGTGCTGCTGCTGCCGGGCGCGTCGGACATGGCGCCCGACCAGATCGACACTTCCTCGCTCATCTCCAAGAACGTCAGGGTGAACGTCCCGCTGCTCTCGGCGGCGATGGACAAGGTCACCGAGTCCCGCATGGCGATCGCCATGGCCCGCCAGGGCGGCGTCGGTGTGCTGCACCGCAACCTCTCCATCGCGGACCAGGCCAACCAGGTCGACCTGGTGAAGCGCTCCGAGTCCGGCATGGTCACCGACCCGATCACGGTGCACCCGGACGCGACGCTCGGCGAGGCCGACGCGATCTGCGCGAAGTTCCGCATCAGCGGTGTCCCCGTCACCGACGCAGCCGGCAAGCTGCTCGGCATCGTCACCAACCGTGACATGGCCTTCGAGTCGGACCGCACGCGCCAGGTGCGCGAGGTCATGACGCCGATGCCGCTGGTCACCGGCAAGGTCGGCATCTCCGGCGTGGACGCCATGGAACTGCTGCGCCGCCACAAGATCGAGAAGCTGCCGCTGGTCGACGACGCGGGCATCCTCAAGGGCCTCATCACGGTCAAGGACTTCGTGAAGGCCGAGAAGTACCCGAACGCCGCGAAGGACGGCGAGGGCCGCCTCCTCGTCGGCGCCGCCGTGGGCGTCGCGGGCGACGCCTTCGAGCGCGCCCAGGCCCTGGTCGCCGCGGGCGTCGACTTCATCGTCGTCGACACCGCGCACGGCCACTCCCGCCTGGTCGGCGACATGGTCGCCAAGATCAAGTCGGACGCCCCGCGCGTGGACGTCATCGGCGGCAACATCGCCACCCGCGAGGGCGCCCAGGCGCTCATCGACGCCGGAGTCGACGGCATCAAGGTCGGCGTGGGCCCCGGCTCCATCTGCACCACGCGCGTCGTCGCCGGCATCGGCGTACCGCAGGTAACGGCTATCTACGAAGCGTCGCTCGCCGCCAAGGAGGCCGGTGTCCCGGTCATCGGCGACGGCGGCCTGCAGTACTCCGGAGACATCGCCAAGGCGCTCGTCGCCGGCGCGGACACCGTCATGCTGGGCTCGCTGCTCGCCGGCTGCGAGGAGTCGCCGGGTGAGCTGATGTTCATCAACGGCAAGCAGTTCAAGTCGTACCGCGGCATGGGCTCGCTGGGCGCGATGCAGACCCGCGGCGAGCGCAAGTCCTTCTCCAAGGACCGCTACTTCCAGGAGGGCGTCGCCTCCGACGAGAAGCTGGTGCCCGAGGGCATCGAGGGCCAGGTCCCCTACCGCGGCCCGCTCTCGGCGGTCGTCCACCAGCTGGTGGGCGGACTGCGCCAGTCGATGTTCTACGTGGGCGGACGCACCGTCCCCGAGCTCCAGGCCAACGGCCGCTTCGTCCGCATCACGTCCGCGGGGCTCAAGGAGAGCCACCCGCACGACATCCAGATGACGGTCGAGGCGCCGAACTACAGCCGTACGAAGTAGTCTCCTGCGCTCCACGCGCGCGTGGAGGGGCGGTCCCGGAATCAACCGGGACCGCCCCTTCCGTGTGCGTCGGGGATACTGGACAGGCAGACCAAGAGGGAAAGGCCCCACAACGTGACTGAGATCGAGATCGGGCGCGGCAAGCGCGGCCGCCGCGCGTACGCCTTCGACGACATCGCCGTCGTACCGAGCCGGCGCACCCGCGACCCGAAGGAGGTCTCGATCGCGTGGCAGATCGACGCCTACCGCTTCGAGCTGCCCTTCCTGGCCGCTCCGATGGACTCCGTGGTCTCCCCGCAGACCGCCATCCGCATCGGTGAGCTGGGCGGCCTCGGCGTCCTGAACCTCGAAGGCCTCTGGACACGGTACGAGGACCCGCAGCCGCTGCTCGACGAGATCGCCGAGCTGGACTCGGAGACCGCGACCCGGCGCCTCCAGGAGATCTACGCGGCCCCGATCAAGGCCGACCTGATCGGGCAGCGCATCAAGGAGGTGCGCGACGCGGGCGTCGTCACCGCCGCCGCGCTCTCGCCGCAGCGCACCGCCGAGTTCTCCAAGGCCGTCGTCGACGCCGGTGTCGACATCTTCGTGATCCGCGGCACCACCGTCTCCGCCGAGCACGTCTCCGGCGCCGCCGAGCCGCTGAACCTGAAGCAGTTCATCTACGAGCTGGACGTCCCGGTCATCGTCGGCGGCTGCGCCACGTACACCGCCGCCCTGCACCTGATGCGCACGGGCGCCGCGGGCGTCCTGGTCGGCTTCGGCGGCGGCGCCGCGCACACCACGCGCAACGTCCTGGGCATCCAGGTCCCGATGGCCACCGCCGTCGCCGACGTCGCGGCCGCCCGCCGTGACTACATGGACGAGTCCGGCGGCCGGTACGTGCACGTCATCGCCGACGGCGGCGTGGGCTGGTCCGGCGACCTGCCCAAGGCCATCGCGTGCGGCGCCGACTCCGTGATGGTGGGCTCCCCGCTGGCCCGCGCCACGGACGCGCCCGGCAAGGGCCACCACTGGGGCATGGAGGCCGTCCACGAGGACGTGCCGCGCGGCAAGAAGGTCGACCTGGGCACGGTCGGCACCACCGAGGAGATCCTCACAGGACCGTCGCACATCCCGGACGGCTCGATGAACTTCTTCGGAGCGCTGCGCCGCGCCATGGCGACCACGGGCTACAGCGAGCTCAAGGAGTTCCAGCGCGTCGAGGTGACGGTCGCGGACTCGCAGCACAAGCGCTGACGGATCGCACGCGGAAGGGCCCCGGTACTTCGTACCGGGGCCCTTCCTGTCGTTCCGGGGCGTTACAGGCGGTGGGCCGCGCCCGCCGGGGTGGCCCCCCTCGTGTCGAGCAGCAGCTGGGCCTTCACCGCGAGCCCCTGGAGGTCGTAGGTGCGGTGGTGCTGGAGCAGGATCGTGAGGTCGGCGTCGGCCGCCGCCTCGTAGAGGGAGTCCGCGCGCGGGACGGGGCGGCCGAGGACGCTCCAGCTGGGCACGTAGGGGTCGTGGTAGCTGACGGCCGCGCCGAGCTCCATGAGGCGGGTCGCGACCTCCTGCGCGGGTGCGCCCTGCTGGTCGGCGAGGTCGGGCTTGTAGGTGACGCCGAGGAGCAGGACGCGGGCGCCGCGGGCGGACTTGCCGTGCTCGTTGAGCAGGGTCGCCGAGCGCTGGATGACGTACTGCGGCATGCGGTCGTTGACCTGCTGGGCCAGTTCGACCATGCGCAGGGGGCGGACGCCGCGGGAGGGGTTCGGGATGTCCAGGGGGACGCCGTGGCCGCCGACTCCGGGCCCGGGGCGGAAGGCCTGGAAGCCGAAGGGCTTGGTCTCGGCGCAGCGGATGACGTCCCACAGGTCGATGCCGAGGTCGTGGCAGAGGACCGCCATCTCGTTGACCAGGGCCATGTTCACGTGCCGGTAGTTGGTCTCCAGGAGGTGGACGGTCTCGGCCTCGCGGGGGCCACGGGCGCGGACGACCTTGTCGGTGAGCCGGCCGTAGAAGGCGGCGGCCGATTCGGTGCAGGCGGGGGTGAGGCCGCCGATGACCTTGGGGGTGCCCGCGTAGCCGTGGGTGCGGTTGCCGGGGTCGAGGCGGCCGGGGGAGTACGCGAGGTGGAAGTCGCGGCCCGCCCGCAGGCCCGAACCCGATTCGAGGATCGGGCGGAGGAATTCCTCGGTGGTCCCCGGGTAGGCGGGGGATTCGAGGATCACGGTGGTGTGCGGCCGCAGGCGCGCGGCCAGCGCCCTGGCCGCCTCGGCGACCTGGCCGAGGTCGAGCGAGCGGTCCGCGGCCGGTGGGGTGGGGGCGCAGATGACGGCGGTGCGGACCCGGCCGAGCTCGGCCGGGTTGACGGTCGGCCGGAAGCCCCCCGAGAGCATCCGGCGCACGTCGGCGGCGGTGAGGGTGCCTTCGGCGCCGTCGCAGGGCAGCCGGCCGCCGGCCAGGTCGGCGGCGCGGACGGGGTCGTAGCCGATGGTGGCGATGCCGCCGGAAACGGCGGCCTGGGCGAGGGGCAGGCCGAGGTGGCCGAGGCCGATGACAGCGAGATCTGCGGGCATGGCGGTGGGCCGTCCTCCCAATAGCCGGACCGGGACGAGTGCGCAAGCCCTGTGGACAAGGCGGAGCAGCGCAATGTCAGACTAGGAGTAAATATGACCGATTTGCGGTATTGCACCGCGTGGAGCTCCGGAGTGTTGTCCACAGGCTGGGGTCGTGTTCAGCGGGCGACGGAGAAATCTGGGCATGATGTGAGTCCGACCACACCCGATCTCAACGGGAGGCAGCGGTGAGGACAGCGACACTCGGGCCGGCGCAGCGCGCCGAGTCACTTGCGGGAATGGCCGAACGAGAGCTGGACATCCTGGTCGTCGGCGCGGGCGTGGTCGGCGCGGGGACGGCACTCGACGCGGTGACCCGCGGCCTGTCCACCGGCCTCGTCGAGGCGCGGGACTGGGCCTCCGGCACGTCGAGCCGGTCGAGCAAGCTGATCCACGGCGGGCTCCGCTATCTGGAGATGCTCGACTTCGCGCTCGTGCGTGAGGCCCTGAAGGAGCGCGGCCTGCTCCTGGAGCGCCTCGCCCCGCACCTCGTGAAGCCCGTGCCGTTCCTCTACCCCTTGCAGCACAAGGGCTGGGAAAGGGTGTACGCGGGATCGGGCGTCGCGCTCTACGACGCCATGTCGATGTCGCGCGGCCACGGCCGCGGCCTGCCCATGCACCGCCACCTGACGCGCCGCCACGCCCTGCGCGTCGCCCCGTGCCTGAAGAAGGACGCGCTGGTCGGCGCGATGCAGTACTACGACGCCCAGATGGACGACGCGCGTTACGTGGCCACCCTGGTCCGCACCGCTTCGGCGTACGGCGCGAAGGTCGCCAACCGTGCGAAGGTCACCGGCTTCCTGCGCGAGGGCGAGCGCGTCGTCGGCGCCCGGGTGCAGGACGTCGAGGGCGGCGGGGAGTACGAGATCCGCGCCAAGCAGATCGTCAACGCCACCGGCGTGTGGACGGACGATACCCAGGCGATGGTCGGCGAGCGCGGCCAGTTCCACGTCCGGGCGTCCAAGGGCATCCACCTGGTCGTGCCGAAGGACCGGATCAACGCGACGACCGGGCTGATCCTGCGCACCGAGAAGAGCGTCCTCTTCGTCATCCCGTGGGGGCGGCACTGGATCGTCGGGACGACCGACACGGACTGGGACCTGGACAAGGCACACCCGGCCGCCTCCAGCGCCGACATCGACTACCTCCTGGAGCATGTGAACTCGGTGCTCGCCGTGCCGCTCTCCCGGGACGACGTCCAGGGGGTGTACGCCGGGCTCAGGCCGCTGCTCGCCGGCGAGTCGGACGCCACGAGCAAGCTCTCCCGCGAGCACACGGTCGCGCATCCGGCGCCGGGCCTGGTGGTCGTCGCGGGCGGCAAGTACACGACGTACCGCGTGATGGCCAAGGACGCCGTCGACGAGGCGGTGCACGGCCTCGACCAGCGCGTCGCCGACTGCGTCACGGAGGACATCCCCCTCGTCGGCGCCGAGGGGTACAAAGCGCTGTGGAACGCCCGCGCGAGGATCGCCGCGCGGACAGGCCTCCATGTGGTGCGCGTGGAGCACCTGTTGAACCGGTACGGCTCGATGGCCGAGGAAGTGCTCGAACTCATCACCGCGGACCCGAAGCTGGGCGAACCGCTGCCGGGCGCCGACGACTACCTCCGCGCCGAAGTGGTCTACGCAGCCTCGCACGAAGGCGCACGCCACCTCGACGACGTCCTGACGCGGCGGACACGCATCTCGATCGAGACGTTCGACCGCGGCACGCGCAGCGCCAGGGAGTGCGCCGAGCTGATGGCGCCCGTCCTCGGCTGGGACAAGGACCAGATCGAGCGGGAGATCCAGCACTACGAGAAGCGCGTGGAGGCCGAGCGCGAGTCGCAGCGCCAGCCGGACGACCTGACGGCGGACGCGGCGCGGCTCGGGGCGCCGGACATCGTGCCGCTCTCCTAGGCGGGATCGGACGGCTCAAGCGCGTACTTCCGGCTGGTTTATGGCGAGTTGAAGGACGACCGCGCGGTGAACGCCCGGGTGTCCGGTGGCGTAGGGTGCGTGCGCCCGGGGCGAGCGCGACGGCCGGGGCTTGCCTCGGATGGCCGGCGGCGGAAGAGTATGGCCAATAATCAACGCTGTGTTGGCATGCCGGTACCTCGTCATGCGCTGTCTCTCATGAGAGACGGGATGAGGGGCGGGACAAGGGTCGGTGGACCCTGGGCGTCGGCCGGTCCCCGAGTAAGGGACAATGAAGGCTCTGTCAGGGCGGGTTGCTCGGGTAGCAGCGGTAGCAGCAGAGGGGACGCATGTCGGACGCGGAGCAGACGGGTGACGCCCGTCGGGACAAGAGCCAACGTCTCCTCGCCGGCCGGTACCGGCTGGGAGAGGTGCTCGGCCGCGGCGGCATGGGCACCGTCTGGCGCGCCAAGGACGAGACCCTTGGTCGCACGGTCGCGGTGAAGGAGCTGCGCTTCCCCTCCAGCATCGACGAGGAGGAGAAGCGGCGCCTCATCACGCGTACGTTGCGTGAGGCGAAGGCGATCGCACGGATCCGCAACACCAGCGCCGTGACCGTCTACGACGTGGTCGACGAGGACGACCGCCCGTGGATCGTGATGGAGCTGGTCGAGGGCAAGTCGCTCGCGGAGGCGATCCGCGAGGACGGCACGCTCACGCCGCGGCGGGCGGCCGAGGTCGGCCTCGCCGTCCTCGACGTGCTGCGGTCCGCGCACCGCGAGGGCATCCTGCACCGCGACGTGAAGCCGTCGAACGTGCTGATCGCCGAGGACGGTCGCGTCGTGCTGACCGACTTCGGCATCGCGCAGGTCGAGGGCGACCCGTCGATCACGTCCACCGGCATGCTCGTCGGCGCTCCGTCCTACATCTCCCCCGAGCGCGCCCGCGGGCACAAGCCGGGCCCCGCGGCCGACCTGTGGTCGTTGGGCGGCCTGCTCTACGCGGCAGTGGAGGGCGTGCCCCCGTACGACAAGGGGTCGGCCATCGCGACCCTCACCGCGGTGATGACGGAGGACGTCGAACAGCCGGTGAACGCGGGCCCGTTGGAGAAGGTCATCTACGGCCTGCTCGCCAAGGACCCGCAGCAGCGGCTCGACGACGCGGGAGCGCGGGCGCTCCTCATGGACGTCATCCACACGCCGGAGGCCAAGGCGGTGCGGGAGCCGGTGGAGGCCACCAAGGTGGTGCCGCTGCCGCCCGTGCCGCCGGACCAGCCGCCGAAGGCACCGAGGACGCCCAGGGCCACGCGACTCACCAAGTCCGCGAGGGCGGCGAAGGGTTCCGGAGCCGCCCCGGGCGCCGGTGCCGCCGGCGCGGCCGGTGTTGCCGGGAACGCCACCGGTTCGGCCGCTCCCGCCGGGACGACCGGAACGACCGGGACCACCGGGACCGGCAGCTCCGCCGGAACCGCCGTGCGCAAGGCCGAGGAGGTCGCCGACCGGCTGAAGGGCGCCCTGCAGTCCGTGCGGAAGTCGGGCACGACGGCTCCGGCCGCCGCCGGGCACGGCACGGGTGCGGCCACGCCCCGCTCGACGCCCACGTCCGCCGGTTCGCCCTCCAGCGGCCGCAGCGTGCCGCCGCGGGTACCGCCCAAGGCGTCGCTCACCGATGTGGTGCCGCGCCGGACGCTGGTGATCGTGTCCGTGGTGGCCCTGCTCGCCGTGCTCGGCACGGTGCTCGCCTTCGCGCTGTCCGACGGGGGCGACGGCGACTCCGGCAAGGACAGCAAGGGCGGCGACAAGGCCGCGTCCAGCGGGGCGACCGCAGGTGGCGACGGCCAGGGCGATGCCGACAAGGACGCGGGCAAGGACACCGGCAAGGAACCGGACAAGGGCTCCGGGACCGGCGACGGCCAGGGCAAGGAAGAGAGCTCCGGCCCGGACGAGGGCAAGGGCACCGACCCGAGCAAGGGCGACGACGACGGCAAGAAGCCGGAGGACGGCGCCGCATCGACGTACAAGCACTCCCAGGGCTTCAAGATCGGGCTTCCGAAGGGGTGGAAGTACCAGTCCACGGGCCGGGCGGGCGCGCGGTTCGGCGGGCCCAACGGCCAGAAGCTGCTGGTCGGCTGGACCACCACGCCCAAGGACAACCCGGTCAGCGACTGGAAGAACCAGGAGAACTTCATGGTCCGGCCGCAGTACGACCGGATCCGGATAGAGAAGGTCGGCTTCCGCGGCTGGAACACGGCCGACTGGGAGTTCACCTATGTGGACGGCGGGACCAAGTACCGGTCCATCGACCGCGGCTTCGTCGTCAACAGCGGCCTCGGCTACGGAATCATGTACACCGCCAAGGCCGACGAGTGGGGCGGCGACGAGCGGCGGACCGCGTGGCGGACGTTCACAAGGACGTTCGAGCCGAAGTCCTGAGCTGAGATCTCGTATCCCCTCATTGCGGTCCGCCTACGGCACGTATCGTGAGTGCTTGCGGACCGTACACAGCCGCAACGGGCCGCAAGACGAACGGATTTGACCACCGGGCGGACGGGGAAGGCATCGTGGACGACTACGCGGGTCGGGTGCTCGCCGACCGCTACCGCCTGCCGCTGCCGCCCTCCGACGAGTACGAACTCGCCGAGTCACGCGCCTTCGACACGTACAGCGGGCAGGAAGTGCTCGTCAGGCAGGTGCCGCTGCCCGAGATCGTCGACGCGGAGATGCTCGACGAGGAGCCCGACCTGCCCGACGGCTTCGCGCCGCGGGCGGGGGGCGGCCAGGGCGGTGTGCGGCGGGCCGCGGCACGGACGACGCGCAGGCCCGCGGAGCCGGCGGTGCGGCGCGCCATCGAGGCGGCGCAGACCGCCGCGCAGATACCGGACCATCCACGGCTCGACCAGGTCTTCGACGTGTTCGCGGAGGGCGGCTCGCTGTGGATAGTCAGCGAGTTGGTGGCGGCGAGGCCGCTGGCGGCGCTCCTCGCCGACCGGCCCCTGAGTCCGTACCGGGCCGCCGAGGTCGCGGCGGACGTCCTCGCGGCGCTGCGCGTCCTGCACGGGCTCGGCTGGGTCCATCGGAACATCACCGCGCGGACCGTGCTGATCTGCGACGACGGCCGCGTGATGCTGACGGGCCTGGCGGCCGGGGCGGCCGAGGAGGCGCTCTGCGGGTACGACCCCCGGCCGGTGGCGGCGGGGGAGGCGGCCGGTTCGGCGGGGTCGGTCGGCAATGTGGCCGGGCGCGGGAGCGCGCCTGCCGAGGGGATGTACGAAACCGGAGACACCGGAGGCCCCGGAGACACTGGGGACACGGAGCTCGCCCCCGCCCCGGAGTCCGCCGCGAGCGGCGCGCGGGCCGGGCGCACGGGTGCGGTCGCGGCGTACCGCGCGGGAGCGAGGGCCGCGGGACGGGCGGCCGAAGAGGACACCGAGGGCCGGGGGCCCGGTCCGACCGGGCAGATACCGGACCCCTATGGCGTATCGGGCAGGCAACCGCCCTGGCACGGCGCCGTACCGCGAAGCGGTATCCCGGCGGCACGGAGCACGGCGGACGAGAGCGCCGACCCGCAGACGGACACGTACGAGAAGGACCACGGGCGCGGGACCGGGCGCGGGGGATGGGACGACGGTTCCGCCGACGGAGGAGCGTCCTCACGCGGTCCTTCCACCGCCCTGGCCGCCGAGCGCGCCCGGCACGCGCGCATGGTGGTGGTCGGGGCCGTCACCGAGCGGTGGGCGCCCGAACAGGCCGGACCCGTGCACGAGAACTGGCGGCTCGCCGCGCCGATAGGCCCCTCCACCGACCTGTGGGCCCTGGGGGCGCTGCTCTTCCGCGCCGTGCAGGGCCACGCGCCGTACCCGGAGGACAGCCCGGCCGAACTGGTCCAGCTCGTCTGCGCCGAGCCGCCCGCCTTCGCCGAGGAGTGCGGCCCGCTGCGGCCCGTGGTCGAGTCGCTGCTGCGTCAGGACCCCACCGAACGGCTCGACTTCGAGGAGCTGAGCGGCTGGCTGCGCTCGCTGGTGCGGTCCGCGCCCGAGCCGGAGGCCGGGGCGCACGTCGTGCCGGTGCCGCCGTACGACGCGGGGCGGCTGCCTGTCGTACGCCGCCGTGGCGAGGTCGTGCGCAAGCGGCGCGGCGCCGCGGCGGCGGCCGCTGCCGCCGCCGCGGGGAACGGACAAGGGCACGGCCACGGGCGGCACAAGCGCGGCAGAGGGCCGGCCCGCGTGCCGCAGAGCCGTGGCCCGGCCCGACCGCGTTCGCTCGGGCGGCTGCTGCTGATCGCCATCCTGGTCGGACTCGCCGCGGCCGTCGTGTACGCCATGGTGTTCATGCCCAAGGCCGATGACGGTGCGTCAGGTGACCGCGCGGGGACGGTGGGCGAGGTCAGCTCGGCCCCGGAGGCAACAGGCGGCCCCGCCGACGACAAGGAAAAGGACACAGAGAGGGAAAAGGAGAAAGACACAGACGGAGAGAAAGACGAGTCCGGCAGGAATCCCGGTTCGCAGGAGCCGCAGACCACCAGCCCCGACCTGCCGCGGGGATTCACCCTGCGCAAGGACCCCGAGGGCTTCCACGTCGCCGTCGCCGGCGGCTGGGACCGGCAGCCCAAGAACGGCCGGGGCCAGGTCCGTTACACGCACGCCGGCTTCGAACTGCTGGTCGTGCCCGGGCGCGACACCACGGACGGCTACGGCAGCGACCCCATGAAGTACCAGCGGGAGGACGAGCGCGAGCTGCAGCCGTTCCGCGACTCCTCCTGGGCGACCTCCAGCGGCATGCGCCGCATCGACGTCGGCGGACGGACCATGGCGGAGGGGCAGTTCACCTGGCAGGACGCAGCGGGCCGCGAGGTCTTCGTACGCAATCTCGTGATGATCGTCGGCGGGAAGTACCACGTGGTGCAGGTGCGCGGGCCGGAGGCCGAGCGGGACGAGGTGACGCGGTTGTACGAGCAGGCTTCGGCCACGTACCGGGTCACCGGCTGAGCCGATTCCGGCACTCTGGACATGCCCGGCATGCGTCACAGTGCGGTCTCCTGAGGCCCCCTGTGGTTCCCTGTGCGCTTCCCGCTCCTTAACCTGGCCCTGCCAAGACCATTGCGGGGGAACGTGAACCAGATGCAGGGCCTGCTCCTCGCGGGCCGCTACCGACTCACTGAGACCATCGACCGCGGTGGCATGGGACGGGTGTGGCGCGCGCAGGACGAGGTGCTGCACCGTGCCGTCGCCGTCAAGGAGCTGACGGCCGCACAGTTCGTGCAGGAGGCCGACCGCGCCGTCCTCTTCGCCCGTACGCAGACGGAGGCCCGGGCCGCCGCCCGCATCAACCATCCGGCCGTGGTCACCGTGCACGACGTCCTGCAGTACGACGACCGGCCCTGGATCGTGATGGAGCTGGTCGAGGGGCGTTCGCTGGCGGACGCCGTCAAGGACGACGAGCGCGTCGAGCCCGTCGAGGCGGCCCGCATCGGCCTGTGGACCCTGAAGGCCCTGCGTGCCGCGCACGCCGCCGGCGTCCTGCACCGCGACGTCAAACCCGGCAACGTCCTCCTCGCCGACGACCGGCGCATCCTGCTCACCGACTTCGGTATCGCCGCGATCGAGGGGGACTCCACGATCACGCGGACCGGGGAAGTGGTCGGCTCGGTCGACTACCTGGCGCCCGAGCGTGTCAGCGGCGGCACCCCCGGCCCCGCCTCCGACCTGTGGGCGCTCGGCGCGACGCTGTACACGGCCGTCGAGGGGTTCTCACCCTTCCGGCGCACGTCACCGCTCGGCACCATGCAGGCCGTGGTCACGGAGGAGCCCTCGCCGCCCCGGCACGCGGGAGTCCTCGCACCCGTCATCAGCGCGCTGCTGCGCAAGGACCCGGAGACCCGGCCCTCCGCCGAAGAGGCCGAACAGATGCTGGCGGAGGCCGCGGAGGGACGGCGTCCACAGCACGCGCAGGCGTACGTGCCGACGCAGACGCACCCGGCGACCGGTACGCACCCGGCCACCGGGACGTACGCGGACGCGACGGACGGGACTCGCCCGACGCATGCGTACGGGCACCCGCACCGTCAGACCCCAGGCGCCCCTACCCCCACCTCCACCGGCCAAGACGCCCTCACCGTCGTCGGCGCGCAGGGGCAGCCCGCGCGCGAGCGCCGTCGCTGGCCCGGGATCGTCGCCCTCGTCGTGGTGGCCGCGCTGCTCGGCGGCGGTGGCGTCCTCGGGTACGTGCGCTTCGCCGGCGGTGCACAGGAGCAGTCGAACGGCGAGCGGGGCACGGCGGTGGGCGGCATCCCCGACGACTGGCGGCGGGTGAGAGATCCCGCGGGCTTCAGCCTCATGCTGCCCAAGGAGTGGAAGCGCGAGGTGAACGGCAACCAGGTCGACTACACGCCCGACGGCGGTCGCCGGTTCCTGCGCATCGCCGTCGAGAAGAACCCGCAGTACGAGAGCTCCTACGCGCATCAGGTGTCCCTGGAGAAGAACCTGCGGGTGAAGCTTCCCCAGTACCGGCGGCTGGAACTGAACTCGAACACGTTTCGGGATCAGTCGGGCTCTCTCTGGGAGTTCAGCTGGAAGGCGGGTGCGAACGACACGACCAAGGGGCCGCGCCGGGCCATCTCGCAGACGTATCTCAGCCGTGACGGTGTCGAATACGTGCTGTACATGTCCGCCCCGGCAGCGGGCTGGGACACCATGCGGGAGCAGTTCGACGCGATGCTCCGGGGGTGGCGGGAGCGCTGAGCGTCCGCGCTCACCTCTGGTGACGCTGTGGCGTCGCGTGCCGACGGCCGGAACCGGCCTCGCGCGCGCTCCGCCCCATTCCGTTCGCACACGTGTGGGGCATGATGGCCGCATGGGGAGCCTGGGAGACCACGCCGGTGGGACAGGTGCCGGTGGGGGCGGTGTCGGCGGCGTCGGTGGCGGCGGTGCCGGTGAGGGCAACGCCCGTGTGATCGCGGGCCGTTACCGCCTTGAGGCGCGGCTCGGCCGGGGCGGCATGGGGGTCGTCTGGCGTGCCACCGATCTGCTCCTGGGGCGCCAGGTCGCCGTCAAGGAACTGGCGCGCGACGAGACGCTCTCCGACGCCGAGGCGGAGCAGCAGCGCGAGCGGACCCTGCGCGAGGCGCGGGCGGTGGCGCAGCTGCGGCACCCGCACGTCATCGTCGTCCATGACGTCGTCGTGCAGGACCAGCAGCCGTACATAGTCATGGAATTGATCGAGGGCGGTTCGCTGGCCGGGCGGATCGCGCGGGGCGGGCCGCTGGACGCGGACGCCGTCGCACGCATGGGCATCGACCTGGTCGGGGCGCTGCGCACCGCGCACGAGGCGGGCATCCTGCACCGTGACCTCAAGCCCGCCAACGTACTCCTGGAGCGGTCGACCGGCCGCGTCGTGCTCACCGACTTCGGGATCGCGCAGCTGACGGGGGCGACGACGCTCACGGAGGTCGGGTCGTTCGTGGGTTCGCCCGAGTACACCGCGCCGGAGCGGATGGCGGGGGAGCGGACGGGGCCCGAGTCCGACCTGTGGTCGCTGGGCGCCCTGCTGGTCACCGCGCTGACCGGCGAGTCACCGTTCCGCCGCGACTCCATCGGCGGCGTGCTGCACGCGGTCGTCTACGACGACTTCCGCCCGCCCGTGGCCGCCGCGCCGCTGCTGCCCGTGGTGCTCGGCCTCCTGGACCGCGATCCGGACCGGCGGCTCGACGCGGCGGAGGTGGAGGGGCTGTTGAAGGCGTATGTCGAGACGGGGCGGATGCCGGCGGTGGTGCGGGAGAGACCCGGGTCCGGGCTGCCGGGGCTCCCGGGACGGGCGGGCTTGCCGAGTCTGCCGGGGTTTCCGAGGAGATCGGGTCTGCCGGGGTTACCAGGGCGGTCGAGGCAGTCGGGGCGCGGCGTCCAGACACCGGCCGAGCGGGAGCTTCTCGCGAGCCAGGCCGCCGCGGGGCTCGTGAAGCCGGAGAAGCACGGCCGGGCGTTCATGGTCGCCGCCGCGCTGGTGGCGGCCCTCACGGGGGCGGGGGTCTCCGCCGCTCTGCTCCTCGGCAGGGGCGGGGACGGCGGTGACACGCCGGCCACCCCGTCGTCCTCCGCGACGCCTGCCTCGCCGACGCCCACGGTCACCGTGACGACGCGCACGCCGAGGCCGTCGTCGCCCGAGGCCCCTCAGGGCTACCGCATCGCGAAGGACCCCAAGGGCTTCGCGCTCGCCGTGCCCGAAGGCTTCCTCCGGCAGGCGGACGGCCCCCGTGTCTACTACGTGTCGCCCGACGGCACCTACCGCATCGGCATCAAAGAGGCGCCCTCCGAGCCCGGCGGCCCGCTCGCCGCACAGCGCCGCGCCGACTCCGAAGGACCGCGCACCAACCCCGGTTACCGCGACAGCAGGGTCTCGGAGACCACGCGCAACGGAAGGCCCGCCGCCCTGTGGGAGTACACCTGGGACGGTTACAGCGAGGAGAAGGGCGGCCGGCGCACGCTCGACCTGTGCTGGGAAGAGGGCGGCCGGAGGTTCGACGTGTGGGTGTCGGCGCCGGCCGGGGACGCGGGGCAGGCGCGGCGGTACTTCGACGCGGCGGTCGACACGTTCGTACGCCGATGACGTCCCCCGGAGTGCATCACCCCGGTCACAA
The DNA here is from genome assembly GCF_040654255.1 of Streptomyces sp. NPDC050732. NCBI lineage: Bacteria > Bacillati > Actinomycetota > Actinomycetes > Kitasatosporales > Streptomycetaceae > Streptomyces > Streptomyces sp. NPDC050732. The sequence continues at coordinate 167,005 of NZ_JBFAHP010000016.1, read as the reverse complement.
TGGGGGGCCTGGCTGGAAAGGTGGGGTCCCGGCAAGGTAGTGATGTGGGCATGAGTAACGACGGGGGAGCCTCTTACGGGCCGTACGAACCCACCAGCTTCGGCCTGCAGCCGCCACCACGACCGGGAGCACCGGGCATACCGGCGGCACCGGGAATACCGGAACAATCCAGCCAACACGGCGGCCCGCACCCCGGCAACCCGTACGCCCAGCCCGCCCCGGCCGTGCCCGCCCCGGCCGCCCCCGCCCGAGCCGCGGCCCACCAGCCGTCCCGGCCCGAGCCGGGCGCGGGCCGGCTGATCGCGAACCGCTACCGGCTGCTCGCCAAGCTCGGCCACGGCGGCATGGGCACGGTGTGGCGCGCCAAGGACGAGACGGTGGACCGCGAGGTCGCCGTGAAGGAGCCGCGCCTCCCCGACCACCTGCCGGAGCGCGAGCGCGCCAACGCCTTCGAGCGGATGCGCCGCGAGGCGCGCGCCGCGGCCCGCCTCGACCACCCGGCCGTCGTCAACGTCCACGACGTGGCGGTCGAGGACGGCCAGCCGTGGATCGTGATGGAGCTCGTCCAGGGCCGTTCCCTGGGCGCCGCGCTGCAGGAGGGCACGCTCGGCGCCCGCGACGCCGCCCGCGTCGGCCTCGACGTACTGAACGCGCTGGACGCCGCGCACCAGGCGGGCATCCTGCACCGCGACGTGAAGCCGGACAACGTCATGCTCGGCCGCCACGACCGCGTCGTCCTCACCGACTTCGGCATCGCCCAGATCGAGGGCGAGACGAATCTGACGGACACCGGCGGATTCGTCGGTTCGCCCGAATTCATCGCGCCCGAGCGGGTGTTGGGCCAGCGGCCCGGACCGGCGTCCGACCTCTGGTCGCTGGGCGTCGTCCTGTACGTCGCGACCGAGGGCGTCTCGCCCTTCCGCCGCAACAACACCCCCGCGACGCTCCAGTCCGTCCTGAACGCGACGCCCGCCGCGCCCGCATCCGCCTCCGGACCGCTCGCCGAGGCGATCAACCGGCTGCTGGTCAAGGACCCGGCCCAGCGCCCCAACGCCGCGCAGGTCCGCACCCTCCTGGAGGCGGCGGCCAGGCCTCCGCAGCCGGCGCCGACGCAGATCGTCACGGTCGCGGGCGGTGGCGCCGGGCAGCGGGGCAAGGGCATCTTCCTGAGCCGCAAGGCCTTGGCGGCCGTCGCGGGTGCGGTCGTCGCCGCCGTGGCCGCCGGGGTCCTGGTGGCGGTGAACCCGTTCGGCGGCTCGGACGACGCCGAGGGCTGGAAGAAGCACGAGGCGAAGGTGGTCGCCGCCACGGTCTCCACTCCCGAGGGGTACGTGGAGAGCAAGCCGGAGGCCACCGACACGGACAAGTCCTGGGTCAGGTACACCGATCCCAGCGGTGCCGTCTTCATCACGCTCGACCTCGCGGAGAAGAAGGACACCTCGCTGGAGGTCGCGGGGACCGCGGCGGCCCAGGCGTACGCCGACGCGGAGAAGTTCGAGGAGAGCGGCGAGACGTCGTTCAGCAACATGTCCGGCGACCCCGCTCCCGTCGCCAGGACCAAGGAGACGAAGTACCGGGACCGGAGCGCCGCCGAGAACACGGTCACGTACACCGACTCGCAGACCGAGCTGCCGCACGAGGCCAAGATCCTCTACTACCGGACCAAGTCCGGTGACATGTACCGGCTGTGGATCGACTATCCCGGCAAGGGCGACTTCACCGCCCGCGGCCGCGAGGTCGCCGAGACCGCCATCGCCGACCTGGAGCTCGACAAGCTCTGAAAACTGCTCCAAGGCTCGTCCCGCTGGCGACAACGCCCTGATCAGCGGCTTTGTCGCCAGCAATCACTGGCGTGGTGCGAGTGACGCGTGAAGCCCATTACCGATGGGTACCCAAAAACCTGACGTGGGCCTACTCTCACGAGCATGACGGACTCGCAGGCCATCGCAGCGCCCCTCGGCACGAACCCGACCGCCCCGGCCCCCGAAGGCGCGCGCACCGCCGCCGACGTGGTCACGCCCGAGCTGATCGCCCAGCTCACCCGTGACGTCATCGGTTCGGGGCGTACGGCCAACCACACGCCGCTCACCGGCGAGAAGCTGGCCGACCTGCCCGAGTCCACCCCCGAGGACGTGGCCACCGCCTTCGAGCGGGCCCGCACCGCCCAGGTCGCCTGGGCCAGGACCCCCGTGAAGCAGCGCGCCGCCGTCCTGCTGCGCTTCCACGACCTGGTGCTCCAGCGCCAGGCCGAGGTCCTCGACCTGATCCAGCTGGAGACCGGCAAGTCCCGGCTGCACGCGCACGAGGAGATCCAGGCCGTCGCGGTCGCCGCCCGGCACTACGGCCGCAAGGCCCCCTCGTATCTGAGCCCGAAGCGGCACACCGGCGTCGTCCCGACCCTCACCAAGGTCACCGAGAACCGCCAGCCGCGCGGCGTCGTCGGCCAGATCGCCCCCTGGAACTACCCGTTCGAGCTCTCCATCGGCGACGCGCTGCCCGCCCTCGTCGCGGGCAACGCCCTCGTGATGAAGCCCGACACGGAGACCTGCCTGACCGCCCTGTGGGCCCGCGACCTCATCATCGAGGCGGGCCTGCCGTCGGAGGTCTTCCAGGTCGTCCTCGGCGAGGGCCCCGTCGTCGGCCCGGAGGTCGTCAAGCACGCCGACTACGTCTCCTTCACCGGCTCCACCCGCACCGGACGCGAGGTCGCGCAGGGCGCCGCCGCGCGCCTGGTCGGCGTCTCGCTCGAACTCGGCGGCAAGAACGCCATGCTGGTCCTGCACGACGCCGACGTCGACAAGGCCGCGTCGGGCGCGGTGCGCGCCTGCTTCTCCTCCGCGGGCCAGCTGTGCATCTCCATCGAACGGCTGTACGTCCACGAGTCCATCGCGGACGAGTTCGTGGCGCGCTTCGCCGAGCGCACGAAGGCGATGCGGCTCGGCAAGTCCCTCGCGTACGGCGCCGACATGGGCTCCCTCGTCGGCGAGCGGCAGCTGGAGACCGTGACCCGGCACGTCGAGGAGGCCGTCGCCAAGGGCGCCACACTCATCGCGGGCGGTGTCGCGCGCCCGGACATCGGCCCGTACTTCTTCGAGCCCACGATCCTGGACGGCGTCGAGGCCCCGATGGCGGTCTGCACCGAGGAGACCTTCGGCCCGGTCGTCTCCATCTACCGCTTCACCGACGAGAACGAGGCGGTCGAGCTCGCCAACGCCACTCCGTACGGTCTGAACTCCTCGGTCTGGACGAAGGACGGCAGCCGCGGCCGCAAGCTCGCCGCCCGCCTGCGCACCGGCACGGTCAACGTCAACGAGGGCTACGCGCCCGCCTACGGCAGCGTGCAGTCCCCGATGGGCGGCATGAAGGACTCCGGTCTCGGCCGCCGGCACGGCTCCGAGGGCATCCTCAAGTACACCGAGGCGCAGACCGTCGCCACCCAGCGGATCATGCCGCTCGCCCCGTCCTTCGGGATGGACGACGAGAAGTACGCGGCGTTCATGACCACGAGCCTCAAGGTCATGAAGGCGTTCCGACTGCGTTAGCGACTGCGCGAGCAACCACAGACGGCCCGCGGGCAATTTGACGAGGAGAGTCCATGTCACAGGAGAGCTCTGCCCGGAACCAGGTGGGCGATGACGCTTCGTACGACTACGACGTCGTTGTCGTAGGTTCGGGATTCGGCGGCGCGGTGTCCGCGCTGCGGCTGACGGAGAAGGGCTACCGCGTCGGCGTCCTCGAAGCGGGCCGCCGCTTCACGCGCGCGACGCTGCCCAAGAACTCCTGGGACCTGAAGAACTACCTGTGGGCCCCCGCGCTCGGCCTCTTCGGCATCCAGCGCATCCACCTGCTCGGCAACGTGATGGTCCTCGCGGGCGCCGGGGTCGGCGGCGGCTCGCTGAACTACGCCAACACCCTCTACGTACCACCCGAGCCGTTCTTCAAGGACTCGCAGTGGAAGGACATCACGGACTGGCAGGACGAACTGCACCCCTACTACGAGCAGGCCAAGCGCATGCTCGGGGTGCGGCTCAACCCGACGACGACGCCCTCGGACATCCATCTGAAGGCCGCCGCCCAGGAGATGGGGGTCGGCGACAGCTTCCACATGGCACCCGTCGGCGTCTTCTTCGGCGACAAGGACGACGCGGACGGTCGTTCAACGACCCGCCCCGGCACGGAAGTTCCCGACCCCTACTTCGGCGGCGCAGGGCCCTCCCGCAGGGCCTGCACCGAATGCGGCGAGTGCATGACGGGCTGCCGGCGCGGCGCGAAGAACACCCTCAACGAGAACTACCTCTACCTCGCGGAGAAGGCCGGCGCGGTCGTCCACCCGATGACATCGGTCGTCGCCGTCACCGAGGACTCGCAGGGCGGTTTCGCCGTCGCCACCCTGCCCACCGACGACAAGCGCAAGGGCCGGGGCCGGACGTTCCGGGCACGCAAGGTGGTCATCGCCGCCGGTACGTACGGGACGCAGACGCTCCTGCACCGCATGAAGGACACCGGCCTGCTGCCGCACATATCGAAGCGGCTCGGCACGCTCACCCGCACCAACTCCGAGGCGCTGGTCGGCGCCCAGACCACCGACCGCCGCTACCGCAAGCGCCACGGCGCCGAGAAGGTCGACTTCACCAAGGGCGTCGCGATCACCTCGTCGATCCACCCGAACGCCACCACCCACATCGAGCCCGTCCGCTACGGCAAGAAGTCCAACGCCATGGGCAGCCTGACGGTGCTCCAGGTCCCGTACAGCGCCAAGGGCGGCAAGGCACGGGTCGCGGGCTGGCTCGGCAACGTCGCCCGCCATCCCTCGCTCCTGCTCCGCTCCCTCTCCAACCGCCGCTGGTCGGAGCGCACCATCATCGGCCTGGTCATGCAGTCCCTCGACAACTCCCTGACCACGTACCGCAAGGAGAAGGGCATCGGGAAGGGGCTGCTCACCGCCCGCCAGGGCCACGGTGCGCCCAACCCCGACCAGATCCCCGAGGCCACCCGGGCGGCGACGATCCTCTCCAAGGAGATCAACGGCTTCGCGGGCTCCAACATCGGCGAGCTCATGGGCACCCCGCTGACCGCGCACTTCCTCGGCGGCTGCCCGATCGGCGACTCGCCGAACACGGGCGTCATCGACCCCTACCACCGGCTCTACGGACACCCCGGCATCTCGGTCGTCGACGGCGCCGCGGTCTCCGCGAACCTGGGGGTGAACCCGTCCCTGACGATCACCGCGCAGGCCGAGCGCGCGATGTCGTTCTGGCCCAACAAGGGCGGCGAGGACCCGCGTCCTGCACAGGGCGAGCGGTACGTGCGGCTCGCGGCCGTCGAACCGAAGACCCCGGCGGTCCCGGCGGACGCGTTCGGCGCGCTGAAGCTGCCGTTCCTCGGGATGCCGACGGTGCCGCCCAAGTCCGAGGTGTAACGGACCGCTTCCGGGGTCTCCCGGACGCACGCGGATACACGTAAGGACCTGCGCCCCCCTCCGAGCGCAGGTCCTTCCGCGTGATCAGGTGCCGCGTTACGCGGCGGTGTCGGCCTTGCGGCGACGTACGGCGAGCACCGCGCCCGCACCGGCGACGACGGCGATCCCGCCCACGAGGGCGACGGTCGGCAGCATCGAGCTGGAGCCGGTCTCGGCGAGGCTGCCCGTGTCGCCGGTGGTGCCGGCGGTCGGGAGCTCCTTGGCGGCGCCCTGCGGGGACTCGTCGGCGGTCGGCGTCGGCGTCGGCTTGTCCGGGGTGCGGGTGGCCGTGCCCGGCGTCTCCTCGGTGCTGCCCGGCTTGGCGATCGTGAGCGGCTGGTACGCGTTCGACTCGTGCATGCAGTTCTGCTCGGGGTCGAGGTACTTGCCGAGGCCGACCGCGTAGCCTTCACCGGTCGGGGCCTTGGGCTCGATGCTCACCCGCAGCTTGATGTCGACCTGCTCGTCGGCGCCGAGGTCCGTGACGTCGAAGGCGAGCCCGCCGTTCAGGTCGCCGTCGATCACCTCCCAGGCACCGGACTTGGTGTCGAAGTACTGCAGGTCGGTGTAGTGGGCGAGCCGGTCCTCGTCGTCCTTGCCGTACGAGCGGTCGTTGACGGCCGCGATCCACTTGACCTCACCGAGCTCCTCGTCGGTGGGGTTGCTGAGGGACAGCTCGAACCGGTGCCAGCCGCTGCCCTTGACGATCTTCTTGGGCAGGCCGACGAGGTCGACCTCCAGCACGGAATCGGGGTCCACGCCCTCGTCGTCGACCTCGCAGTCGACCGGCTCCTCCGTCTCCTCGTCCTCAAGCTCCTCGTCGTCGAGGTCCTCGTCCTTGATGTCGTCGGGGACGTCGTCGCTCTTCGCGGGCTTCGGGGACTTCGCGGGCTGTGCGGTCTTTCCGGGCTTCGAGGGCGGCGTGGACGTCGGCTTGCCCTCCGGCTCGTCCGTGTCCTTGTCGGTCGCGGGCGGCGTGGAGGTGGCCGTGCCCGTGGGTGTCCCGGCCGGCGTGGGCGTCCCGGAGGGCGTCGTGGCAGACGTCGCCGAGCCGGCCTCCTCGGTCGCGAAGGAGGCCGGGGCCGAGAGCAGCGCGAGCGGGGCCAGGGCAGCCGTAGCGGCCGCGGCAGCCATGGCACGACGAAGCTTCATGAAGACCTCAGGAAGTCCGGCGCGCTGCCTGGTGGGGCAGCACGGAGATGGAGGCGTCCGAGGTGGGGACGCGGGTGTGGCCGTAGTTACTGCATGCATGACCTGCGATCCCTGTGAATGGTTGTCCTCGAACTCACGGAATTCTTATGTGGGGTGGATCACAGCGCTTGTGCTGTCGTGAGGGGGTGCCGTAGAACTGCCCCCGCTCCGGAGGGACATAAGGGGAGGGGACAGCGTGGCCATACCCGACGAGGTGTGGGAGAGATTCGAGAACGACAGCGAGCGGGACATCCGCTCGTCCGCGCCGAAGGAGCCGTCCGCGCGGGCCCGCATGGTGGCCGAGAGGCTGCGGCGCCTCGACGAGGAGGCCGCGCGCCGCCGGATCGAGGAGGCGGGGCGGTTCCGCCGCAGGCGCGCCAAGCGTGCGGCCGCGAGCGAGCGGTGGCGGCCGGACGACTGGCGGGCGGCGCCGACGGGTCCGCGGCGCAGCGGACGGTCCGAGCGCGGCCGCAGGGCGTGGAGCGTGGTGATCGTCATCGGCGGCATGGCCCTCGCGATCGTGCTGCTCAGCCCGTTCCGCTTCTGGATCTGGGGCTGGTGACGGCGGCGCGCGGAACCGGAATGGATCTTCCCCCGTCGTAGAAGTGCAAGCAGTGACGAGCAGGCAGTAACAAGCAGGAAAGCCTTCGGGGGAAACAGAACGTGAAGTCAGCTGTGTCGCGTGTCGTGGTGACCGTCTCGGTCGTGGCGGCCCTCGGAGCGAGCGCCGCGTGCAGCGGCAGCGGTGACGATGACGCCAAGAAGCCGGCGAAGCCGCATGCCGGTGTGGGCTCCGCGGCCCTGGAGGAGGCGGCCCTCGCCGCGGGGGACGTCAAGGGCTACGAGGTCGAGACGCCCAAGAAGTCCGGGGTCGCGGAGGGGCCCGCCGCCGGGAAGCCGTCGCCCACGGAGTGCGCCCCGCTCGCCGCGATGCTCGGTTCCGGTTCCGGTTCCGGTGCTGGTGCCGCTTCCGGTGGCGCGGCGAAGGCGAAGGCCCGCGTCGACCGAGTCCTGACTCCGACCGACGACGCGGTCTCCACGACGACGGGCGTCGAACTGGCCGCCTACACCGAGGCCGGTGCCAAGCAAGCGATGACGGACCTGCGCACGGCGTCGAAGTCAAAGAAGTGCTCCGCCTTCCGCGTCGGCGAACAGCGCTACCTCGGCGTGAAATCGCTGCCGGCCCCGGAGGGCGGTGGCGACGAGGTCGTTTCGTACAAAATCGCTCATCGCAAGGGCGAGTTCGTGATGCGGGACAGCGTCACGGTCGTGCGCAGCGGTGCGACGCTCGCGGTCTTCGACGCGTCGAACCTGTACGACCCGGAGGGCGTCCAGAGCGACAGGGAGGCCGCGAAGGACGGCGCGGACGACGTGGCCGGCGCCGGGGCGCCCACGGCGGACGAGGATCCGAAGGTGGCCCCCGCGATCGTCGACGCGCAGCTCGGCAAGCTCTGACCCACCTCACACGCGCCGCGTACAACCTTTTGGCCGGTTTCCGATCGTTACGGAAAACGCTGGTGACAGGCGTGCGTTTACCGCTTTCATGTCGCCTCGGCGCGGGCCGTCGCCCGCGCCGTGAACTGAAGGCAGGAAACGGAAACGTGAAGTCAACTGTGTCTCGGGCCGTCATGGCCGCGTCCGTCACGGTCGCGCTGGGCCTGACCGCAGCCTGTGGCAGCGACAACGGCGACAGCGGCAAGAGCGGCGACAACGGCAAGAAGGCGTCGGGGAAGCCTGCCGCGGTGCGGCCGGCCGCGAAGAAGTCGACCGTGCTGACCACCGCCGACCTGGAGAAGGCGGCACTCGTCAAGGGCGACCTCAAGGGCTACAAGGTCGAGAAGATGTCCGCGGCGGACATGCCCGCGCAGACCGTGCCCGCGGACCCGGCCGCTTGCCAGCCGCTGGCCGACATGTTCATGTTCGCCGGCCGGCCGACGGCGAAAGCCCGCGTCGGCCGGACCGTGACCAGCACCGACGAGCTGGACGCGACCGTCATCTCGTTCGCGCTGCTCGCCCACGAGAAGGCGGCCGCGGAGAAGGTCATGGACGGCCTGCGGACGGCCACGAAGAAGTGCACCTCGTACGAGCACGCCGGCTCCGAGTACCGCGACGTCGCGGCCCTGGCCGCCCCGAAGACGGGCGACGAGGCCGTCTCGTACAAGGTCGTGGGCGACATCGAGGGCCAGAAGACGCCGATGAGCTTCACCGTCGTCCGCAGCGGGCCGACGGTCGCGGCCTTCTACTCGATCAACCTGCTCAAGCCGAAGAAGTTCGGCGTGCCGACGGAGATCGTCGAGGCGCAGGTGAAGAAGTTGGAGAAGACGAGCAAGTAGAGCGAAGGGCCCCGCGGGACGGATCCGCGGGGCCCTTGGCCGTCGGCACCGACGTCAGGGCTGCGTCGGGGCCTCGGAGCGGCGCCGGGGGGAGTGCGCCGCTTGGTCGAGGTGCCGGTGGCCGACCCGGCGCACAGGGGGCGCTCGCGTGGTATCGACCAATGGCAATGAAGCTGTGGACGGGGGACGTGCGGTCCGCCCTTCTACGCATCGTGCTGGATGTGCTGTTGGCAGCGCAACCGTTTCGACCCACTTCTGTAGGGAAAGGGCCGGGGATCCCGCTCGTGCCCGGGACGGGGTTCGGCGGGGTGGTTTCGGGACGACGTCGGGGACGGAGGCCGGCCGGCTCCGGGCGTCCCCGGAACCGACCGTTCTCTTGGGTGACCGGGCTGCTGTCCCCTGCCGTCCGGTCACATCACTGGAGTGAGGTCCCACGGCGCGAGGACGCAATCCTCACGCCTCATCGCTCCAGCGGAGCCACGCGTGGTTCTTACGGGCCCGCACCTGGCTGACACGGACACCGGGACCAACGAAGCCCGCCCGGCACCGGTCACGCGCCGTACGGGTGAGAACGGACCCGAACTCGTGCGCGGGGCTCAGACACGGCCCCGGCACAGCTCCAGGAGCGTCATCGCGAGCGCCGTGCCGGGCTTGCCGAGCGCGTCCCTGTAGTGGCCGAGGATCTCCATCTCGCGGGAGAGGTTCACGCGGCGGCCGCCGGAGGTGATGCGTGCTTCCTGGATGACGGCCGAAACGGCCATCCGTTCCTGTACGAGGCCGATGATCCGGTCGTCGAGCGCGTCGATCCGCTCCCGGGCGTTCTCGATCACGTCGGCGGCCTCGGGGGTGCGGGCGCCGGTCTTGTCCGCGGTGGCGGTCGTCATCGTCATGTGGGGTCTCCTTGTCGGAAGAGGTGCCCCGGAGCGGCAGGACCCGCGTACGACAGAGCGCCCCGGGCCTTGTCGGCCCGGGGCGCCCGGTAAGTCGCTTGTCAGTGGATCAAGCAGCTCGACCATGGCAGCCGGCAGGCCGGTCGCCATAGGTAAAGAGGAAGCTGAGGTGCTTGGTCACGGGCTCAGTATGCCCCCACGCGCGCGTGCCGGGTCAATCGGAGCCCGCGTACGGCTCGGATACTGAGACGCCCGCCCGTCCACGCTCCACGCGGGGCCCGTCGGATACGACGAAGGGGTCGCGCCGAGCCCGTTAGAATTGACAAACACAGACCCCCTGCTCACGCACGAGCCTCTGCTCACGCACCGCTCAAGCTCAACGCCGGAAGGCCGCCGCCGTGCCATCAGCGCCCCCCGCTGCCGCCGCTCCCGACACCGTTCTGGTCGTCGACTTCGGAGCGCAGTACGCCCAGCTCATCGCCCGTCGCGTCCGTGAGGCCCGCGTCTACAGCGAGATCGTGCCGAGCACGATGCCCGTCTCCGAGATGCTCGCCAAGAAGCCCGCCGCCATAATCCTGTCCGGCGGCCCTTCGTCGGTGTACGCGGAGAACGCGCCGGTCGTCGACCGTCAGCTCTTCGAGGCCGGCGTCCCCGTCTTCGGCATGTGCTACGGCTTCCAGCTGATGGCCACCACCCTCGGCGGCACGGTCGACAACACGGGCGCCCGTGAGTACGGCCGCACGCCGCTGGCCGTCTCCAAGGCCGGCTCCACCCTCTTCGAGGGCACCCCCACCGAGCAGTCCGTGTGGATGTCGCACGGCGACGCGTGCAGCGCCGCGCCCGAGGGCTTCACGGTCACCGCGTCCACGGACGTCGTGCCGGTCGCCGCCTTCGAGGACGACGAGAAGAAGCTGTACGGCGTGCAGTACCACCCCGAGGTGATGCACTCCACGCACGGCCAGCAGGTCCTTGAGCACTTCCTCTACCGCGGCGCCGGCCTCAAGCCGAACTGGACGACCGGCAACGTCATCGACGAGCAGGTCGCCGCGATCCGCGAGCAGGTTGGCACCAAGCGCGCGATCTGCGGCCTCTCCGGCGGCGTGGACTCCGCGGTCGCCGCGGCTCTCGTGCAGAAGGCCATCGGCTCCCAGCTGACCTGCGTCTACGTCGACCACGGCCTGATGCGCAAGGGCGAGACCGAGCAGGTCGAGAAGGACTTCGTCGCCGCGACCGGCGTCAAGCTGAAGGTCGTCGACGCCCAGGAGCGGTTCCTGAACGCCCTCGCCGGGGTCAGCGACCCCGAGGAGAAGCGGAAGATCATCGGGCGCGAGTTCATCCGCGTCTTCGAGCAGGCCCAGGCGGAGATCGTCGCCGAGGCCCCCGGTGACCAGCCCGTGGAGTTCCTGGTCCAGGGCACCCTCTACCCCGACGTGGTCGAGTCCGGTGGCGGCAGCGGCACCGCGAACATCAAGTCCCACCACAATGTGGGCGGACTCCCCGAAGACCTTGAGTTCCAGCTCATCGAGCCGCTGCGCAAGCTGTTCAAGGACGAGGTCCGGATGGTCGGCGCCGAGCTCGGCCTGCCGGACGAGATCGTCCAGCGCCAGCCCTTCCCCGGTCCCGGCCTGGGCATCCGCATCGTCGGCGAGGTCACCAAGGACCGCCTCGACCTGCTGCGCGAGGCCGACGCCATCGCCCGCGAGGAGCTGACGGCGGCCGGTCTCGACCGGGAGATCTGGCAGTGCCCCGTCGTGCTGCTCGCGGACGTCCGCAGCGTCGGCGTCCAGGGCGACGGCCGCACCTACGGCCACCCGATCGTCCTGCGCCCCGTCTCGTCCGAGGACGCCATGACGGCCGACTGGACCCGCATGCCGTACGACGTCCTCGCGAAGATCTCGACGCGCATCACGAACGAGGTCGCCGACGTGAACCGCGTCGTCCTCGACGTGACGTCGAAGCCGCCGGGGACCATCGAGTGGGAGTGACCCCCAGGGGCCCAGGGCCCAGGGTCTGAGTCCCCAGGGTCTTCCCGCACGCTTCCTGAGCGCCGGTGCCGCCATGTCCGAACGGAGTGGCGGCACCGGCGCTCTCACGTCCGCCGGGTCGTGCGGACCGGGGCGCCCGGCCTCCACCACTGCACCGCCAGGTACTTCTCGTCCTCGATGTACGTGCGGACCACCTCCGTCAGCTCGGCGCGGAAGAGGTGGAAGGCGTCCGGATCCGGCGGATTCACCGAGTCCGTGTAGCGCGCGACGGCCTCGGGGTCGCGCACCTCCACGGCCCGGCCCGCGATGCGGACATCGCCGCCCGCCATCTCCGTGCCCGGCCCCGGGTTGGCCTGCAGCGCGAAGCGCGGGTCGCGGCGCAGGTCGAGCGCCTTGACGGAATTCGGCATCATGCCGAGCCACAACTCCCCGTGCAGGAAACGGGCTTCCAGCCCGGTGGTGCGCGGCGAACCGTCCTTGCGGAGCGTCGCGAGGACGTGGTGGGTGAACGCGCCGAAGCGCTCCTCGACCGTCGCGGCCAGGCCCGGTTCCGCTGCGGCGAAGGCTTCCCAATTGACTTCCCCATCGAATGGCATGCCCACAGCCTGCCGCCGATACCGGACACCTCCTGTCACCTTTCCGCGCGCCGTTGATCGCGCCGCGCCTCTGTCCTCCTGGGCTTCCCGCCGGTAACTTCCGCCCCGTACAGCCAGGGATGGAGGACACATGCAGGCGCCCACACCGATACCCGTCGAACGGTTGCAGTTCGCGATGCCGCCCGTCCATGAGTCCGTGACGGACGAACGACGGCACCGCAAGGAGAGGCTCGCCGGCGCACTGCGGATCTTCGGACGGTTCGGGTACGAGGACGGGGTCTCCGGCCACATCACCGCGCGCGACCCGGAACACACCGACTGCTTCTGGGTGAACCCCTTCGGCATGCCCTTCAAGCACATCACCGTCGGCGACCTCGTCCTCGTCAACGCCGAGGGGCAGGTGGTCGAGGGGCGCCACCACGTCAACCAGGCCGCGTTCACCGTCCACGCCCAGGCCCACCTGGCGCGGCCCGACGTGGTCGCCGTCGCCCACTGCCACTCGCTGCACGGCCGCGCGCTCTCCACGCTCGGCGAACTCCTGGACCCGATCACCCAGGAGGCCTGCGCCTTCTACGAGAACCACGCCCTGTACGACGGCTACACCGGTGTAGTCGTCGACGCCGCCGAGGGCCGCAGGATCGCGGCCGCGCTCGGCGAGCACAAGGCGGTCATCCTGCGCAACCACGGTCTGCTCACCGTCGGGGACTCCGTCGACGCCGCCGCCTGGTGGTTCATCTCCATGGAACGCTCCTGCCAGGTCCAGCTGAGCGCGCGGGCCGCCGGCCGGCCGGTGCTCATCGGCCACAAGCAGGCGGTGCAGACCCGCGAGCAGCTCGGCAGCGATCTGGTCGCGTGGATCAACTACCAGTCCCTGTGGCAGGACATCAGCCGCAGCGAACCCGACCTGCTGGCCTGACCCGGCCGTCAACACCGAGCCGGGCCATTCACCCCCGCTGACCTGACCCCGGCAGTACGTTCGCCCTTCAGTGCGGCACAATTCGCTTGCTCTGTAAGGAAGTTCGCACGGGGCCCCAGGGGCTTCGAGGGTGGGGAAGGCGGCGTACGCGGTGGCAGTGCAGGAGGCGGGGCAGGGCGCGCACGGGGGTGGCTGCACATGCGGCGGCTGCCCGCACGGGGCGCGCGAGGGGCACCGAAGAGCCGTGGCCGCGTTCCTCGCCAAGCGGGACGAACTCGCTTCCGGGCAGGGGCTGCCCGCAGCCGTCGCCCACTCGGCGGGCGCCTCACGGCAGTGGGTGTCGGACGAGCTGACGCAGTCCGCGCACACCGTCGCCGAGCGCGGCAGGGCCGAGGGCGAGGCCTGGCTGCGACGGCTCTGGACGCGCACGCTCGGCGTCGTCTGGATCTCCTTCGGCGTGCTGCTCCTCGTCCAGGCGCTCACCGCGATCGGCGCCGGCTGGTCGGACGCGCGGACCGCCGGGCTCCTCGCGGCCTTCGTCGTGGGCGGGCTGCTGACCGGCGCGGCATACGCCCACCGGGCGCGCGGCGGGGTCCTCGCGCCGGTGATCGGTGAGGACAACCGGCTCTCCACCTCGCGTGCCGTGGCCGCCGCCTGGGTGGTCCTCGTCGTCTTCGCCGTGCTCGTCCTCGCGGGCGAACTGGCCGCCGCCTCGGACCACCGGCAGCGCGACGAACTGATCACTGGCCTCGACCTGGCCGGCGCCGCCGGAACAGTGACCGTCCTCGCCGTGGTGTGCGCGGTCGCCGTCCTGGTACGCAGGGTCGTCGGCCTGCGCGTGCTCGGCCAGCGCCTGCAGAAGGTGCGCGCGGACCGGCCGCGGGCCGCCGACCCGCTCACCGACGACGAGGGCCGCGGCAGCTTCAGCGACGCGCAGTACGTCCTGGTCAACGCCGTCGCCGTGGTCTTCGCCGCCGTACGCCTCGCGCGGCGGCCCGAGCAGCTGCCCGACCTGCCGTGGGGTCTCGCCCTGCTCGTGCTGGTGTCTGCCGTGACGTATCTGGCGGGGAAGTACTCCGAAGGCGGCCGTCCCGTGATCCTCTCCGTCGTCCGCGCCCGCGAGGCCGGTGACCTCGACGCGCCCATCCGCACGGGCGACGACATCGAGATCCGCGGCGCGGGCTTCGTCCCGCCCGGCGCCGGGGACGCGGACCGCCTCGCCCGCACGGTCGTCCGCATCGGCGCCGTGCACGTCCACGTGCCGCTCGTGCCCGTGCCGGGCGGCTTCACCAACCCGACCGACGCGACGCTGACCGTGCCCGTCCCCGTCGACGTCGAACCCGGCCGCGTCGACGTCCAGGTCGTCACGGCCGCGGGCGTCGAGACGAACCGCGTCACGATCGACGTCACGGACTGAACCACCTCTGCCTCCCCCCTCTCCGGACCACCCGGACCTGTGCCGTGGAATCCGCTGCACATGGGTGAGCAGCGGCACCTCTTCGTACGTATCGTCGGAAGACGGGACCACGCGAGAGGCGGCGGAGTGCCATGGCGCACGGCATGCGTACGGACAGCCACACCCACCACGTCAGGCGCGCCGACTGGCGGGACTCCGCCACCCGCTACGCTCTGCTCCCCCTACGGATCTTCCTGGGCGTCACCTTCATCTACGCCGGCCTGGACAAGCTCACCGACAGCACCTTCCTGCAAGCGAGCGGCGCGGGCTCGATCGGCGCTCAGATGGAGGGCGTCCGGGACATCTCCGCGATTCCCCCGCTCGTCGACCTTTCCCTCAAGAGCCCCGTCGGCTTCGGCTACGCCATCGCCCTGGGCGAACTCGCCGTCGGTATCGGCACACTCATCGGCCTGTTCGCCCGGATCGCGGCGCTCGGCGGAGCACTCATCTCGCTCAGCCTCTGGCTGACCGTCAGCTGGCAAGAGACGCCCTACTACTACGGCAACGACCTGGCGTACCTGATGGCGTGGCTGCCACTGGTGCTCGCCGGAGCCGCGGTCTTCTCCCTCGACGCCCTGCGCACCGCCCGCCGCCGCGGGAACGTCCCGGGGCCCGACGGACCCTAGTCCTGCCGCTGGTCCTTGGCGCCCTGGGAGCGGCCGACCGGGCGGGCCGTGCCCCTCGGACGTATCCCGTGGATCGCCGCCGCCACGCCCGCGAGGAACAGGCCGGCCATCACGAGCGGCAGCGCGACGAACCAGGGCGCGTCCCAGGCACCGCCCGCGTCGCCCGCGTACACGACGGCGACCAACAGCAGGAAGAGGCCTGCCACCAGCTTTCCGGGGTGGAATTCATGACGTAGCACGGGTCACCTTCGCTTGTCCGACGCCGACTTCGAGGCGCAGCTCCATCGTGCCGCCGTCCTTGCTGCCCGCGGGCGGCCGCAGCGTCGCCTTCTTCTCCCGGCCCGGAGCGATGTCCAGGTCCTTGTTCTTGTCGTCCGGCAACACGATGTCGCCGACGCCCACTTCCGCGTCGAGCCGCACGGTGGCGTCCTTCGGCACGATCACCCGGAGGTCGCCCGCGCCGACCTCGACGCCGGTCTTGAGCGTCTTCCCCTTGCCGAGCTCGACCTTGCTCAGATCGAGCGTGCCCCTGCCGAACCCCACCTCGTACTGCGGCCGGACGTCCGCCACGGCCGTAGGTATCCAGTCCATGCGGGCGTAGTGCGTCGTGATGTTCTTCGGCAGGGCCGCCGAGGCCGCGAGGAGCCCGGCGGTGAGCACCGCCAGCACGATCGATCCCGCGCCGGTGCGCCCGAGGAAGGCGCTGACCGCGATACCGAGGCCGAACACCGCCAGCGCGCAGGCGAGACCGGCCTGCAAGGTCGTGCCGAGCGGTTGCTCCTCCCAGGTCAGGCCGGTGCCGAGGCCACCCGCGAGCAGGGCGAACAGGAACACCCAGCCGCCGATCCAGCGCGGCCCCCTGGGCTGCGGTTCCGGGTCGGCCACCGCTGTCTCCTTGCGGGGCACACCGCGGTGGTGACCCGACGGCTGATAACCGATGGCGAGGCCTTCGGGACCCCAGAAGTAGCCCGAGACCCCGTCGTACGTACCGTCCTTCACTATCGGGTCGCGCCACCATGAAGGCCCTCCGGTGACGGGGGGCGCCTTCGCCTCGGGCGGAGCGTCCGCCGCGGCCTGTGCCGCCGCCTGATCGGTGTCGAGGGTGTCGCGCTGCTGCGACCAGTACCCCGCGCCCGCGAGGAGCAGGGCCAGGACGGCGGCGAAGGTGAGCGCCCCGCCGTTGTTCAACAAAGTGAGGAAGACGCCGCAGCCGACCAGGGCGAAGAGCACCGCGGTCAGCGCCTGGCCGTCGACCCGGCCGGAGAGGAGCCTGCGCACCTCGTTCTCCTCCTCGTCCTCGTACGGCACGAAGAGCCAGGCGAAGCCGTAGAAGACCAGGCCGAGGCCGCTGGTTATGGCCAGGACGGCGAGGCCGATGCGGAAGATCACCGGATCCATGTCGCAGTGCCGGCCGAGCCCGGCGCACACGCCGCCGAGCTTCTTCTGCCGACGGTCGCGGCGGAACTTCCGCTCCTCCGCGGGCAGGCCCGGGGCCTGACCGTCGACGGGATCGGCCGCGTGAGCGCCCGCGGGACCGGCCGGCTCGCTGTCCGCGGTGCGCAGGGCATCGCGGATGGCGGCCTCGGTCTCCGTCTCGGCGGGCTGCTGATCTGTCATGCGTCCATGGTGACTGCCGCGGGCCCGCCGCGGCAGTCGGGACGACCCTGGCCGAACCCTGATATCGCCCCTGAGACGCCCCGGGTCGCACCCCTGACAGGGCCGGGGCAGGGGTCGAGATCAGGGAAGTCTCGGGGGTCGACCCTGATGCTCGTACCCGAGCGCGCGTGTGAGGATCGATGACATGCCGGAAGCCGCCGCCCCGCCCATCGAGGACGTCCGACCGCTGCGACCGCTGCGCAAGCTCTACCGCAGCGGTGACGGCCGTTGGCTCGGCGGCGTCGCGCGCGGCCTGGCCGGACACCTCGGGCTGCCCGTGATCTGGGTCCGGCTGATCTTCGTCGGCCTGTTCACCGCGGACGGCCTCGGCGCGCTGCTCTACGCGGCGTTCTGGTTCTTCGTCCCGCTCGGGGTGGGCGGCGTCGACTCCGAGCGGCCGCCCGCGGCCGTCACCGCCGAGACCACGCCGGACGGCCGCCGAAGACTCGTGGCCCGCAAGCCCGACAAGGGGCAGCTCGTCGCGCTCCTCGCGATGGTCGTCGTCGCCATGGTCTTCGTCGGCAATGTGGACCTGGACGGCTCGACCAAGGCCTATGTCTTCCCGACCCTGCTCGTCGCCGCGGGTGTCGCCCTCGTCTGGCGGCAGGCCGACAACGCCCGTCGGGCGCGCTGGATGGCCGTCGGCCGTCGCAGGCGCACCCTCACCATCGCCCGGTCGGCGGCCGGTGTGCTCCTGGTCGGCGCCGGCGTCTCCGGCATCTTCGTGCTGCAGGGCTCCGCCGCGCACCTCGGTGCGGTGCTGCAGGCCTCGCTCGCCGTGCTCGTCGGCATCGCGCTGCTCGCCGGCCCCTATCTCGTCCGCATGACGCAGGACCTCTCCGAGGAACGGCTGATGCGCATCCGAGCCCAGGAGCGAGCCGAGGTCGCCGCCCATGTCCACGACTCCGTGCTGCACACCCTCACCCTGATCCAGCGCAACGCGGAGAGCGCGGGCGAGGTCCGCCGCCTCGCCCGGGCCCAGGAGCGGGAGCTGCGGGCCTGGCTCTACAACCCCGAGGGCAGCGGCAAGGACGAGGACGAGGAGCCCGACACCCTCGCCGAGGCGGT
Organism: Streptomyces sp. NPDC050732; assembly: GCF_040654255.1. Taxonomy (NCBI): domain Bacteria; kingdom Bacillati; phylum Actinomycetota; class Actinomycetes; order Kitasatosporales; family Streptomycetaceae; genus Streptomyces; species Streptomyces sp. NPDC050732. Next base: position 148,830 of record NZ_JBFAHP010000016.1, on the reverse strand, counting down.
CCGCCGCAGCGCCGCGGAGGTCGAGGACAAGCACGGCGTCCCCATTGAGGTCGTCGTGGTCGGCGACTGCCCGCTCGACGAGCCGCTGACCGCACAGATGCAGGCCGCGAGGGAAGCGATGGTCAACGCCGCCAAGTACGGTGGCGAGGGCGGCGCGGTGCAGGTCTTCGCCGAAGTCGAGGAGGAGACGGTGTTCGTGTCCGTCCGGGACCGCGGTCCCGGCTTCGATCTGGATTCCGTTCCGGACGACCGCATGGGCGTACGAGAATCGATCATCGGCCGCATGCAGCGCAACGGCGGCACGGCGCGGCTGCGCGCGGTGCCCGGCGGCGGCACGGAAGTCGAGCTGCAGATGGAGAGGACGGCGACGACATGAGCGACACGACCGGGGCGAGCGAGCCCATGGAGCCGACCGGGACGGACGAGGACGGCGGTGCGGACGGGCGTCGCGTGCGAGTCGTCCTGGTCGACGACCACCGGATGTTCCGTACCGGAGTGCAGGCGGAGATCGGCCGGACCGACATCACCGGCGTCGAGGTCGTCGGCGAGGCCGCCGACGTCGACCAGGCGGTCACGGTCATCACGGCCACCCGGCCGGAGGTCGTCCTCCTGGACGTGCACCTGCCGGGCGGCGGTGGCGTGGAAGTCCTGCGCCGCTGTTCGCCGTTGATGGCGGACGCGGAGAGCCCGGTGCGCTTCCTCGCGCTGTCGGTCTCCGACGCCGCCGAGGACGTCATCGGCGTCATCCGGGGCGGTGCCCGCGGCTATGTCACCAAGACCATCACCGGCACCGACCTGGTGGACTCGATCTTCCGCGTGCAGGACGGCGACGCGGTGTTCTCGCCGCGCCTCGCCGGGTTCGTCCTGGACGCCTTCGCCTCGACGGACGCACCCCCGATCGACGAGGACCTGGACCGCCTCACGCAGCGCGAGCGGGAGGTCCTGCGGCTCATCGCGCGTGGTTACGCGTACAAGGAGATCGCCAAGCAGCTCTACATCTCCGTGAAGACGGTCGAGTCGCACGTCTCGGCGGTGCTGCGGAAGCTGCAGCTGTCCAATCGGCATGAGCTGACGCGGTGGGCGACGGCGCGACGGCTGGTCTGACCGGACGACGGTGGGGCGTGGAGCCGTGTGCCGGTGGCGGTGCCGTGGCTCACGCCACGCGCGTGGCTCCTGCGAACGGCATCTGGTCGATGGGGGCGAGCCGTACCGGGGCGCTCGGGTTCGGGGCGTGGATCATCTTGCCGTTGCCGACGTAGAGGCCGACGTGGCTGATGCCCGAGTAGAAGAACACCAGGTCGCCGGGGCGCAGTTCGGAGCGGGAGACGCGCCGGCCCGAGGCGATCTGGGCGTAGGTGGTGCGAGGCAGGGCGACGCCCGCCGAGCGGTACGCGGCCTGGGTGAGCCCTGAGCAGTCGAACGCGTTGGGGCCGGTGGCGCCCCAGACGTAGGGACTGCCGATGGCCTTGTACGCGTAGGAGACGGCGGACGCGGCGCGGGCGTTGGGGGCCTTGGCGGTGCCCAGGGAGGCCTTACGGGCGTCCGAGCGGGAGGCGGGGTCGTCTTCTTCCCGGCCGGCGAGTTCCGCGCGCTGCTCGGCGGTGAGCCGGGACAGCAGCCGCTTCGCCTCGCCGAGCTTTCTGGTGATCGTCTTCTTGTGCTTGTTCAGCTCCGCCTGGCGTGCGCGGAGGGCGGTCAGCCGGTCGTCGGCCGCGTCGCGCAGCCGGTCCATCTCCCGGACCTGCTTCCGCACATCGCGGAGGGCGAGGGCCTGGCGGCTGCCGGCCCGGTCGGCGCGTGCCGCGCGGTCCAGGAACTGCGCGGGATCGGAGGAGAGCGCGAGCTGCAGGGAGGGGTCGATGCCGCCCGCGCGGTACTGCGCGGCGGCGTACGAACCGAGGCTGTTACGGGTGGCGTTGAGCTTCTCCGTCTTGCGGGCCGCCGTGTCGCGCAGTTCACGGAGCGATTTCTCGGCCTTCTCGGCCTTCTCCTTCGCGCCGTTGTACTTCTCGGTGGCTGTCTCCGCCTCGCGGTAGAGCGAGTCGACCTTTGCCTTCACCTCAGTGGGGCTGAGCCGGGGGTCCGCGTGTCCCGTGCCGTCCAAGGCGGTCACCGACGCGGCTCCGGCAAGGGCGAGGGTTGCGGCGGTGCGGGCCGTGCTGCCGCTGAGTGAGCGCTGTCTGGGCTTGCGGTGCGCTGCCACGAAGTGGGGCTCCTCACGTGTCCGGCGGCGGCCCGCACAGGGGGGACGGGCCGCCGCCGGGTTTCTCGGCGGTGGTGACCGACAGCCGACCAGGTTCGGACGGCGGTTGGGGAGCCGGTCACCTGGTGAAGGACGCTAAACCTGGCCGTCACCGGTTGGTGAGGGACTGTGCGCAACTGACGGAAGTGGGCGGACAGTGACCGACAACGACCGTGCCGTTCGCCGGACGGCGGCCGCTTGGCGCATGGCCGTGACCGATGGCTCGTTTCCGGCTTGCCCGGCCGGAGTGAGGTGATATGGGGGCGCCTGCCCGGCCCGGCCCGACGCCCGGCTAGGCTCCGGCCTCATGGACCTACTCATCCATCTCTTCGTCGGCCTGCACATCATCGGCATCGCCTCGCTCCTGGGCGGCTTCCTGACCCAGATGAAGCAGATGGGCCAGGGCACCGCGCGCTTCAGCCCCGGAATGCTGCACGGCGCGTTGATCATGCTCGTCACCGGTGTGGTCCTGGTGGGCCTCAACCAGGCGGACGACAACACGGTCAACAACGTCAAGATCGGCATCAAGCTGGCCCTGCTGATCGTGATCCTCGCGCTGGTCTATGTGAAGCGGGACGAGGAGAAGGTCGACAAGGGCATGTTCGGTGCGGTCGGCCTGCTGACCACGGCGAACATCTTCATCGCGGTGCTGTGGACCTGAGTTTTTACACCTCTACGCGCGCGTGGCCCGCATCCTGCCGGATGCGGGCCACGCGCTTTGTGATCAAGCGCTTTGTGCTCAAGCGGGGCGCACCACGCTGTGGATCGGCATGTAGTAGATCGACTCGACGCGGACGTTCGCGCCCGGCTTCGGGGCGTGGATCATCTTGCCGTTGCCGATGTAGATCCCCACGTGACTGATGTCGTCGTAGAAGAACACCAGGTCACCCGGCTTGGCGTCGGCGGTCTTCACGGCCGTGCCGACCTTCACCTGGTCCCACGTGGTACGCGGCAGGGAGATTCCCGCGGCCTTCCAGGCGTCCTGGGTGAGTCCGGAGCAGTCGTAGGAGTCGGGGCCGGTGGCGCCCCACACGTACGGCTTGCCGATCTGACCCTCCGCGAAGTCGATGACCTTCGCGGCCTTGGTGGCGTAGCTGCCGTCGGTGCTTCCGGAGCCGGAGCCGGAGCCGGTTCCGGATCCTGAGCCCGAACCCGAACCCGAACCCGCGTCGGAGCCGGAGCCGGAACCAGAGCCCTGGTCGGACTCCCGCTCCTTCTCCCGCTGCGCCGCCTCCTCGGCCTTCCGCTCGCGCTCCGCCTCCGCGGCCTGCTCACGGGCCAGCTTCTCGGCCTTGCGCTTGGCCTCCTGCTTCTTCTTCCGCTCGATCTCCGCGAGCCGCGCCTTCTCCTCGGCGGTCAGCTCCGAGAGGAGCTCACGCGCGTCGCCCAGCTTCTTCTGGACGGTCCGCTTGCTCGTCCTGAGGTCGTCCCGCGAGTCGCTCAGCGTCTTGAGGCTCTTCGCGGCCTTCGTGCGCTGCTTGGTCGCCGATGCCTGCTGCGCCTGGTAGTCGTCGACCGCCTTCTTCTGGCGCGTGGTCAGCCGGTCCGCCAGGTGGTTCTGGTCGAAGTAGCCCTGCGGGTCCTCGGCGAGCATCATCGTGGCCGTCTCCGAGACGGCGCCGGTGCGGTACTGGGCGGCGGCGAACGAGCCCAGCTCCTCGCGTGCGTCGTTCAGCTCGGCCGTGCGCTTGGCCACGTCGTCGAGCAGGCGGTCGACCTTCTTGCGCTGCTTGTCGGTGCGCTCCTTGGCCGAGTTGTACTTCTGGGTGGCCACGCCGGCCTGCTGGTAGAGCTCGTCGACCTTCTTCTGGACCTCTTCGAGGCTGGGCTTCGTCGGCGCGGAGGGCGCCGCCTGTGCGCTCTGAGCCAGGAGGGCGACGGAGGTGAGGGCTGCCGTCGTGATGCCGAGGGCGGGGGCCGTGCGTATGCCGGCTGTACGGGTCCGCGGCTTGCGGTGCGACGCCAAGGGAGGCGACTCCTTCCGTAGACCGCCTACCGGGTTAGCTGTCGGGTTCGGGCGGGTGGTTCGGAAGGCTGCCCTACAGTCCCGTACTTCGTACGGGACCGATTCACCCCAAGGTTCTGGTGGGTCCCCGGCTCCGAACACGTCGGACTCGGCGGAGGTCACTCGTTCCCGGCGGGGTTCGCCGGTGGGGGGCGAGTGGCCCGCCGGGCACGCTAGCCAACCCGTGTGGCTCCTGTGAAGGTTGATGTTCGATATGCCCGATACATTTTCGTGACTTTACGAGACCCTTGACGCGGACACGGCGGAGACCGGAAGCGGCGTAGCCAAGCGTGATCGCTTGTGAGCGCGGCGTAGGAAGGTCGGGGTGTGTCCGGAACCCGCAGCGGGTTGTCAGTGGCGCCGCCTAGACTCGGGAGGCGATGAGCAGCCTCTTTGATGACAGCTTCCTGGCGGACCTGCAGGCCTCCAAGGCCGCGGACGAAGCGCCCCCGCCGCCCGAGGACAGCGCTCCGGAGCCCATTCCGGACGACTTGTTCGACGGGAAGTTCGACGCGCCCATGACCCGGCAGTCGCACTACCGCGACGGTGCCCCGCGCCCGGTCATCGACCCGGCGTCGCTCCTCGACGGGCTGAACGAGAACCAGCGCGCGGCCGTCGTGCACGCCGGCTCCCCCCTGCTCATCGTGGCCGGCGCCGGCTCCGGCAAGACCCGCGTGCTGACCCACCGCATCGCGTACCTCCTCGCCGAGCGCGGCGTGCACCCCGGCCAGATCCTCGCGATCACCTTCACGAACAAGGCCGCGGGCGAGATGAAGGAGCGCGTCGAGCACCTCGTGGGCCCGCGGGCGAACGCGATGTGGGTGTCGACCTTCCACAGCGCCTGCGTCCGCATCCTGCGCCGCGAGTACAAGAAGCTGGGCTTCACCTCCTCCTTCTCGATCTACGACGCCGCGGACTCCAAGCGCCTCATGGCCCTGGTCTGCCGCGACCTGGACCTCGACCCGAAGAAGTTCCCGCCGAAGTCGTTCAGTGCCAAGATCTCGAACCTGAAGAACGAGCTGGTCGACGAGGAGGACTTCGCCGCTCAGGCCGCCGACGGTTTTGAGAAGACCCTCGCCCAGGCCTACGCGATGTACCAGTCACGCCTCCGCGAGGCGAACGCGCTGGACTTCGACGACCTGATCATGACGACGGTCCACCTGCTGCGTGCCTTCCCTGACGTCGCCGAGCACTACAGGCGCCGCTTCCGGCACGTCATGGTCGACGAGTACCAGGACACCAACCACGCCCAGTACGCCCTGGTGCGCGAGCTCGTCGGCCCCTCCGGAGGCGACGAGGACGACCCGGCCGAGCTGTGCGTCGTGGGCGACGCGGACCAGTCCATCTACGCCTTCCGCGGTGCCACCATCCGGAACATCCTCCAGTTTGAGGAGGACTACACCGATGCGACGACGATCCTCCTGGAGCAGAACTACCGCTCCACGCAGACGATCCTGACCGCCGCGAACGCGGTCATCGAGCGGAACGAGAGCCGCCGCCCCAAGAACCTCTGGACCAACCAGGGCGCGGGCGCCCGCATCACCGGATACGTCGCCGACACCGAGCACGACGAGGCCCAGTTCGTCGCCGACGAGATCGACCGCCTCACCGACGCGGGCGAGGCCAAGGCCGGCGACGTCGCGATCTTCTACCGGACGAACGCCCAGTCCCGTGTCTTCGAAGAGATCTTCATCCGCGTCGGCCTGCCCTACAAGGTCGTCGGCGGCGTCCGCTTCTACGAGCGCAAGGAGGTCCGCGATGTGCTGGCCTACCTGCGCGTTCTCGCCAACCCCGAGGACGCGGTCCCGCTGCGCCGCATCCTGAACGTACCGAAGAGGGGCATCGGCGACCGCGCCGAAGCCATGATCGACGCGCTCTCGCAGCGCGAGAAGATCTCCTTCCCGCAGGCCCTGCGCCGCGTCGACGAGGCGTACGGAATGGCGGCCCGCTCCACCAACGCCGTCAAGCGTTTCAACACGCTCATGGAGGAGCTGCGGACCATCGTCGAGTCCGGCGCGGGCCCGGCCGTCGTCCTGGAAGCCGTGCTCGAACGGACCGGCTACCTCGCCGAGCTGCAGGCATCGACCGACCCGCAGGACGAGACCCGCATCGAGAACCTCCAGGAGCTCGCCGCCGTGGCGCTGGAGTTCGAGCAGGACAACAGCGCAGCCGCCGAGGGCGAGGAGGGGACCGCCCCGGCCGGTACGCTCTCCGACTTCCTGGAGCGCGTCGCCTTGGTCGCCGACTCCGACCAGATCCCCGACGAGGAGGACGACGGCTCCGGAGTCATCACGCTCATGACCCTGCACACCGCCAAGGGCCTCGAATTCCCCGTGGTGTTCCTGACCGGCATGGAGGACGGCGTCTTCCCGCACATGCGCGCCCTCGGGCAGGTCAAGGAGCTGGAGGAGGAGCGCCGCCTCGCGTACGTGGGCATCACCCGCGCGCGTGAACGGCTCTATCTGACCCGGTCCTCCATGCGCAGCGCCTGGGGCCAGCCGTCGTACAACCCGCCGTCGCGTTTCCTGGAGGAGATCCCGGACACGCACCTGGACTGGAAGCGGACCGGCTCGGTCGGCGCACCCGTCTCGTCCGGGCCGGCGGCGGGCATCGCCTCGACGCTGTCGTCCTCGCGCTCGCGTTCCGGCGGGGCGCAGGGCTTCGCCACGCGCCGCGCGTCGGAGAAGCCGGTGGTGTCGCTCGCCGTCGGCGACCGGGTCACGCACGACCAGTTCGGCCTCGGGACCGTGGTCGGGGTGAAGGGGACGGGTGCGAACGCCGAGGCGACGGTGGACTTCGGAGAGCCCAAGCCGAAGCGCCTGCTGCTGAGGTACGCGCCGGTGGAGAAGCTCTGACGGCTCTGACGCCGAGGGCGGCGGCCGGAGAGCTGCTCTAGGGGTTACGTCGGGTCGAGGCCGTGGCTGCGCAGCCACGGCAGCGGGTCGATCGCCGAGCCGCCGCCCGGCCGCACCTCGAAGTGCAGGTGCGGTCCTGTGGAGTTGCCGGAGTTCCCGGAGAAGGCGATGGCCTCGCCCGCCTTCACGGGACCGCTGGAGATCTTGTGCGTGGAGAGGTGGCAGTACCACGTCTCCGTGCCGTCCTTGGCGGTGACGATCGCCATGTTGCCGTAGGCGCTGTTCCACTTCGTCGACACGGTGCCGTCGGTCGCGGCGAGGACCTCCGTGCCGTACGACACAGGGAAGTCGATGCCGGAGTGCGCGGACATCCAGTTGACGCCCGCCTGGCCGTAGTAGGCGCTCAGTCCGTGCTGCTTCACCGGCAGGGCGAACTTGGGGCGCAGCCGCTCCTTGCGCGCCGCCTCGGCCGCGGCCTTCTTCTGGGCGGCCACCTTCTCGGCCTTGAGGTCGATGCGCTCCTGCGTGCGGCTCGCGCGGTCCGCGAAGTCGCCGGCGTCGGCGGAGAGGTTCGCCAGCTGGGTGTCCAGCTTGTTGTTGGCGGCGGAGGGCTGCACGGGCGCGGTGTCCGGAGCCGACGCCGTCGTCTCCTTCTTCTCGTCGTCCCCGCCGAAGCTGCCCACGGACGCGGCGGCCACTCCGGCGACGCCCATGACGCAGGCCGAGGGCACCGCGACGGTGAACAGGGCGGAGCGCTTGGCGGGGGTCCGGCGGCGGGTCCTGGAGCGGCCGCCGTCGGCGCCGCCGCTCTTTCCGCGGGAGGCGCGGGACGTCCGGGGAGCGGCGCTCCCGGAATCCGCGGCGGCCGTCTCGGGGTCCACGGTCCCGTACGGGTCGTCGGCGTCGGCGTCGGCGTCGAGCGCGTACTGGTCGAGGTCGGGCTGCTCCGCCTCGTGCGGCGGGGCCACGTCATGCGGGTCGTACGCGCTCGTGTCGAAAGTCTGCGTGTCCCACTCGCCGGTCTGCGGCGTCTGGTCCCAGGCGGTGGTGTCCCACTGGCCCGTGGAGTCGGGGCCCGGCTGCGAGGGGATGTCGGCGAGCTGCTGGTAGCCACCGGTCGACCACATGGAGGCGGTGTCGTAGCTGCCGGTGTCGTACGTCTCGGCGTAGTACTGCGCGGCGTACGGATCCTCGGTGAGCGTCGTCCGCTGCGGCGGGGCCGTGGTGGCCGTGGTGGTCGCCCACTGGCCCGTGTCGTGCCCGGTGCCCGGCATGTCACCGAAGAGCGGGTCGGTGGCGAAAGTACCGGTGTCGAAGCTTCCGGTCTCGAAGCTTCCGGTGTCGAAACCGGTGGTGGCGAAGGTGCCGGTGGAGTAGGTGTCGTAGCCGTAGCCGCCGTGCTGGGCGCTCTGTCGGTCGTACGTCGGGTAGTGCGGTTGGTCGGCGCCGGGTGCCGAGGACGGGGGAGTCGAGCTCCCCGACGGGTGACGGTCGTTCACCAACTTCTCTTTCGCCTCGGCAGCAGGGGCAGAGCAGTGCGGCGACTGTACCCGGCGGTATACGGGCGCGACAATCTTCGGCAGGTTTCACGGTTTCAGGAAACGGGCATTCGGCCGTCTTTCGGGGGACTGTGGGCACAGCCTTGGCTCTGCGTTCGAGGTTCGTTCGACAGGAGTGGGTGCGAGCGGGGGTGTGGAGGTGGGGAGTGACGGATGAGGTGGGCCGGGGTCAGGCGACCGTCAGTCCGCCCGGTGCGCTCTTGGCGTCGGCTCCTGGATTCGCCAGGTCGAGTGCCTGGCGTATGCCGTTCGCGACGGCGGGGTGCACCGGCAGTGCGAGATGCCCGATGCCGGTCACGCGGACGTTCTGCGCGAGCAGGTCGGGGTGGTCGACGCAGGCCGTCTCCAGCGGGTCCATGATCTGGTCCAGGTCGCTCCAGAAGCTCACGAACTGCGTGCGGCAGCCCGGCGCCGGCTCCTTGAGTTCCTGGATCACGTCGGAGCCCGGACGCATCTGTCGGACGATCGGGTGGGCGTCCGCGAGCGGCACGACGCGGGTGCCGGCGTGCGGGGTGCCGAGCGTGACCAGCGTGCGTACGCGTGCGTCACCGTCGAGCCGCTGCACGTAATAGCGGGCGATCAGGCCGCCGAGGCTGTGCCCGACAACATCCACCCGGGCGTGTCCCGTGCGCTCGCAGATCTCCTCGATGTGGCGGCCGAGCAGCTCGGCGGCGACACGGATGTCGCAGGTCAATGGGGAGTAGTTGAGGGTCTCCACCCGGCGGCCGTGCTGGGAGAGCGCGCGGCGCAGCAGTACGAAGACGGAGCGGTTGTCGATGAAACCGTGCAGGAGCAGGACCGGAGGCCTGCCGTCCGGGGGCAGCCGGGGAGCGCCGGGAGGCGGCTGGACCGGGGCCGACCTGCGCTCCTGGGCGATGCCGGAGGGGTAGAGGAGCACGTGACCCGCGAGGATCGTCATCTCCAGTGCGGTCGCCTTCAGCAGGGCCACGGAGAGGCCGGCCACTTTGGCCGGCAGAGCGGGGAGGGCCGGGAGTGGGGTCAGGCCGAGGATTTTCGGCAGCAGCGAACCGAGTGGCCGAAAGGGGCGGGCCCCCGCGTGGGCCTTCGTGACCGGCATCGTCGACCTCCCGTTTGGCGCACGGAAGGGAGGCTCTGTCCCCCGTGTGCCCTAGGGGGAGTCGTGGTCGAGGAGTCGGCTGTGCGATGGCGATCCCGGCCACCGCCCTGCGGTGACTCCGTGCCCCCGTTGCATCGCCGATACGCGGTGTCACCACGCCGTGCGGCTGCCGGCGCGGTGGCCCGGCGTCTCGTTGCGGCTCCCCTCGCGCCTGGTCCGGATGCGGAGCGTGAACCCCTGGGTTACGGACGGGCGCGCAGCGAACGTGTCCCACGTGTGATTTCCCCCTCGCTCTCCACCGTGAAACTGCCGCTTGCGCGATGCTGGGGATAACGTTCGTTCACTTCCCCGGCCGGTGCGGTGCGGGGTATCTGTGCCGGGGACAGACTGTTGTCGGTTACGGATATCGGTACATGGAGGCAGTGATGGGTGTGGCAGCCGGGCCGATCCGCGTGGTGGTCGCCAAGCCGGGGCTCGACGGGCACGATCGCGGGGCCAAGGTGATCGCGCGGGCGTTGCGCGACGCCGGTATGGAGGTCATCTACACCGGGCTGCACCAGACGCCCGAGCAGGTGGTGGACACCGCGATCCAGGAGGACGCCGACGCGATCGGCCTCTCCATCCTCTCCGGAGCGCACAACACGCTGTTCGCGCGGGTGTTGGAGCTCTTGAAGGAACGGGACGCGGAGGACATCAAGGTGTTCGGTGGCGGCATCATCCCGGAGGCGGACATCGCACCGCTGAAGGAGAAGGGCGTCGCGGAGATCTTCACACCCGGGGCCACCACCACGTCGATCGTGGAGTGGGTCCGGGGGAACGTGCGCCAGGCCGCCTGAGGGGTCCCCAGGTCGCTTGAGGGGTCCCATCGGTGGTCCGCCGTGGTCGGCGACATGGCGGTGGACGCCATGTCGATGGGCGTCAGCACGGTGGACGTCATGTCGCCGGGGCGAGTTCGTCGCGTATCGCCGCGCGCAGGCGCAGGGTGGTGACCAGGCGTTGGAACGCTTCCGACCAGTAGCTGCCCGCGCCGGGTGACGCGTCCTCCGATTCGTCGGGGATGGCGGTGAGCGCTTCCAGGCGGACCGCCTCGGCCGGGTCCAGGCAGCGCTCGGCCAGGCCCATCACTCCGCTGAAGCTCCACGGGTAACTGCCCGCGTCGCGCGCGATGTTCAGGGAGTCGACCACGGCTCGGCCGAGAGGGCCGGCCCAGGGAACCGCGCAGACGCCGAGCAGTTGGAACGCCTCCGACAGACCGTGTGCCGCTATGAACCCCGCCACCCAGTCCGCACGCTCGGCGGCGGGCAGGGAGGCCAGCAGTTTGGCCCGCTCGGCCAGGGATACGGCGCCCGGGCCTGCCGCGTCGGGTGAGGAGGGGGCGCCCAGCAGCGCTCTGGACCAGGCCACGTCACGTTGGCGTACGGCCGCGCGACACCACGCGGCGTGCAGTTCCCCCCGCCAGTCGTCGGCCACCGGGAGCGCCACGATCTCGGTCGGGGTGCGGTTGCCGAGCCGGGGCGGCCAGGTGGCGAGCGGGGCCGATTCCACGAGCTGGCCGAGCCACCAGGAGCGCTCGCCCCGGCCGTTCGGGGGCTTCGGGATGACGCCGTCCCGCTCCATGCCCGCGTCGCACTCGTGCGGCGCCTCGACGGTGAGGGTCGGCGTGCTCGATGTGTGGTCGACGGCCACGCAGGAGGCCGCGCGCGCCGACATCCGTCCCGCCAGGGCCGATTCGGGAAGCGCGGAGAGCAATTCGGCCGCTGTGGAGCGGACGTTGCGGCTGCGGTCGGTGAGGGCCTGCTCCAGGAAGGGTTCGTCCGCGGCGGAGAGGCCCGTGCGCAGCGAGTCGAGGAACATCAGGCGGTCCTCCGCCCGCTCCGTCGGCCAGGTGGAGGTGAGCAGGTCCAGGGCCATGCGGGCGTTGTCCGCACGCAGCGCGGTGAGCAGGGCGACGCGCTCGGCGAAGAGGCCCTCCTCCCAGAGCTGCCCGACTCTCTGTGCGTCGTCGGTCGACGGGAGCGCCACGCCGCCTCCCGGGGTGGCGCGGAGTGCGAACTTCCAGTCGGGGTTCAGGCGGGCCAGCCAGAGAGCTCTCGGGCCCGCGAAGGTGAGTGCCTGGGGGCGCAGGTCCGTGCGGCCGCGGGCCGCGTTCAGGAGGGCAGGCAGGAGCTCCGGAGGCGCCCCGTATCCTCGCGCGTTGGCCAGGGCCAGCCACTGGGGCAGGAGCTCCATCAGGTCGGGTGCGGCGCCGCGGCGGCCGGCGCTGCCGGTCCCCGGCTGGTCGGTGAGCAGCGTCGCGAGTCTGCGTCCGGCCGCGGGCGGTACCTGTGGCCTGGGGTCGTCCGGGGCGGGTTCGGGTGGTGCGGCGGCCGGGGCCGGGCGCAGGCCCGCCCTGCGGCGCACCGTCTGCACCGCCGCCGCGTCCAGGAGGGCGAGTGGCGCCTCCTTGCCGGGGGCGTGCAGGGCGGGGGGCAGCGCGCGGCGGTCGGTGCCCAGCAAGGCCGCCGTGACCAGGTCGTCCCAGGTGGGGGCGGGGGGTGCAGTGGACATGCGTGTCTCCTGGTGTGCGTTTGTCCCGTGGTGCGCGGTTGTCCCCTGGTGTGTGTACGTTCCCTGGTGCGCGGCTGTCAGCACAGCGGCACCGGCTCTCGTGAGTCCTTCTGCCAGGCCGTGAGGGGCGTGAAGCCTTGGTGGCCGCACTCGCCGAACACCGTCAGCGGTGCGCCCCCGGACAGGGCGACCAGACGCCACAGGCCCGGCCTGGATATGGCGGCTGGGGACAGGGGGAGGGCGGTCCGGAGGGCGGTGGTGCCCTCGGAGTCCGTCAGCTGCCAGGAGCCTTCGTGCGGGGTCGGTATCACCTCGGAGAGCGTGACCGGCCAGGACTCCAGCCATGGGTCGCCGCGCAGCGCCTCGCCGTAGCGGACGGCGGCCTCTTCCGTGCGTACGCCACGGGGGCGGTGTGCGGTGGGTGCCGGTGCTGCGAACTGCTCGCCCAGCTCCGCGCGCGGCTGGGACGCGCCGGGGTAGGAGGTCACCTCGGCGTCGAGCGCGAGGCCCACCGGGAGGGCGAGCGTGGGCGCGCGGCCCGCCGCGCCGTACGAGAGGAGGAGCGCGGTGCGGCCGGACTCCGTGCCGTACAGCCATATGCGGCGTGTGGTGAGTTTGCTGTCCGCCGTGTCGTACTGGGCGAGGACCAGCCAGTGGTCCCGCAACGGCGGGCCTTCCGGGTGCGCGGGCAGGCCGACACGCGAGCGGACCGTGGCCGCGAGGTCGGTCGGCAGCCGGTCGCGGTGGTGCCAGCCCTGGTCGAGGAGGTGCAGCAGCGCACACTCCTCCAGGAGGCGCGCGGGCCAGCCGGGTCCGGAGGACGGGATCGCCCCCAATTCCCGCACCCGGGCCGCGAGTCCCGGCGCCTGCGCGTCGACCATGCGGGCCGCCGTCTCCTCCCACGCGCCGTACCCCGCCTGGTCGGCCGATGCGGTGCCGCCGCGGAGCAGGTCGGACAGGCGCTGCTCCAGCTCCGACGCCCCCGCGCTGATCCGCTCGGCCCGCTTCGCCGCTCTTTTACGCGCCGCCTCCGGGTCTGCGGCGGGTGCGGGCGCAGCGGCCGAACTCCGCTTGTCCTCGGCCTTCTTGCGGCGTGACATGAGCCATTCCTCGGCCCAGGGCGGCGGCTCTCCGCCGTCCGGAACGGTGCCGTCCGCGCCCGCCCAGACCAGCAGCAGCCCCAGCGCGTGCTTGCACGGGAACTTGCGGCTCGGACAACTGCACTTGTACGCCGGGCCCGCCGCGTCCGCGATGTCGACGACCGTCTGATACGGCTTGCTGCCACTGCCCTTGCACAGCCCCCACACCGTCCCCTCGCCAGAACTGCCCGCCTCCGACCATGGGCCGGCGACGCCGAGTTTGCTTCCCGCCTTGCGCGACGGGGCGTCAGGAGCCAGTGCCAGCACCTGATCCGCCGTCCAGCGCACCCCCTGCTGAGTCATGTCTCGAAGGTAGGCGCAGCCACTGACAATCGACCCGACGACGGGAGTTTGCGCAGGTCAGTGGCGTGCGGAGGGTGATTGTCAGTGGCGTGGTGCACCGTGGAGACATATCCGGGCCAGAAGCGTCCGGACGAGCTGGAGGGGGATCGCTCCATGACCGTTTCCGTCGACTCGACGACGTCCGCGACCGCGAATCCGTCGGATGCCCTGCGGCCGCACGCCGAGCGCGCCTTCGCCGCCGAACTGGCCGCGCTCGCCGCGCAGGACGACCGGCCGAGGCCGCAGCGGTGGAAGCTCTCGCCGTGGGCCGTCGCCACCTATCTGCTCGGCGGCACCCTGCCCGACGGCACGGTGATCACGCCGAAGTACGTGGGGCCGCGACGCATCGTCGAGGTCGCCGTCACCACCCTCGCCACCGACCGCGCCCTGCTGCTGCTCGGCGTCCCCGGCACCGCCAAGACATGGGTGTCCGAGCACCTCGCGGCCGCCGTCAGCGGCGACTCGACCCTGCTCGTCCAGGGCACCGCGGGCACACCGGAGGAAGCCATCCGGTACGGCTGGAACTACGCCCAGCTGCTCGCGCACGGCCCCAGCCGCGACGCGCTCGTGCCCAGCCCCGTCATGCGGGCGATGGCGGAGGGCATGACGGCACGCGTCGAGGAGCTGACCCGCATCCCGGCCGACGTGCAGGACACGCTGATCACGATCCTGTCGGAAAAGACGCTGCCCATCCCGGAGTTGGGCCAGGAGCAGCAGGCCGTGCGCGGCTTCAACCTCATCGCCACGGCCAACGACCGCGACCGCGGGGTCAACGACCTGTCGAGCGCCCTGCGCCGCCGCTTCAACACCGTCGTCCTGCCGCTGCCCGCGAGCGCCGACGCCGAGGTCGACATCGTCTCGCGCCGCGTCGACCAGATCGGCCGCTCCCTCGACCTGCCCACGGGCCCGGAGGGCATCGACGAGATACGCCGTGTCGTCACCGTCTTCCGCGAGCTCCGCGACGGCGTGACGGCCGACGGGCGGACGAAACTGAAGTCGCCCAGCGGCACGCTGTCGACGGCCGAGGCGATCTCCGTCGTCACCAACGGACTCGCGCTGGCCACTCACTTCGGGGACGGCGTCCTGCGCCCCGGCGATGTTGCGGCCGGCATCCTCGGCGCCGTCGTGCGCGACCCGGCGGCGGACCGCGTCATCTGGCAGGAGTACCTGGAGGCGGTCGTGCGGGAGCGCGACGGGTGGAAGGACTTCTACCGCGCGTGCCGCGAGGTGAGCGCATGACGAGCGCGCCGGAACCGCTGCTGCTCGGGGTGCGGCACCACGGTCCGGGTTCCGCGCGTGCGGTGCGGGCGGCGCTCGCCGAGAGGCGGCCCGACGCCGTCCTCGTGGAGGGCCCGCCCGAGGCCGACGCCCTGGTGCCGCTCGCCGCCGACGAGGGGATGCGGCCGCCGGTGGCGCTGCTCGCCCATGTGGTGGACGAGCCGGGCCGTTCGGCGTTCTGGCCGCTCGCCGAGTTCTCCCCGGAGTGGGTCGCCATCAAGTGGGCCCTGGAGCATGGGGCGACGGTGCGCTTCATCGACCTGCCCGCGGCCCATTCACTCGCCCTGCGTGCCGAGGAGGAGGTGGAAGGCGAGAAGGTGCCGCCGGGGGAGGAGGACGTGCGGATCGACCCGATCGGCGTCCTCGCCGAGACCGCGGGGTACGACGACCCCGAGCGCTGGTGGGAGGACGTCGTCGAGCACCGCGGGGCGGACGGTGACGCGTTCGCGCCGTTCGAGGCGCTGGGCGACGCGATGGGGGCCCTGCGCGAGGCCTACGGGGACGGCGGGCACGACCGTGACCTGGTGCGCGAGGCATACATGCGACTCCAGGTCCGCGCCGCGCAGAAGGAGTTCGGGTCCGAGCGGGTCACCGTGGTGTGCGGGGCCTGGCACGTTCCCGCGCTGCTGCGGAAGGTCACCGTGGCCGCCGACCGGGCGCTGCTCAAAGGGCTGCCCAAGGTGAAGGCCGAGATGACGTGGGTCCCGTGGACCCACCGCCGGCTCTCCCGCGCCAGCGGGTACGGCGCGGGGATCACCTCCCCCGGCTGGTACGGGCATCTGTTCAGCGCGCCCGACCGGCCCGTCGAGCGGTGGATGACGAAGGTCGCGGGCCTGTTGCGCGACGAGGACATGCTCGTCTCGTCCGCGCACGTCATCGAGGCGGTGCGGCTCGCCGACACACTGGCCGTGATGCGGGGGCGGCCACTGGCAGGGCTGACCGAGACGACCGACGCCGTGCGCGCGGTGCTGTGCGAGGGCTCCGACGTCCCGCTCGCACTCGTGCACGACAAGCTCGTCGTGGGTGACGTGCTGGGCGAGGTGCCCGAGTCGGCGCCCGCGGTGCCGCTGCAGCGGGACCTCACGCGGCTGCAGCGCGCGCTGCGGCTCAAACCGGAAGCGGCGCAGCGGGAGTTGGAGCTCGACCTCCGCAAGGAGACGGACGCCGCGCGCAGCAGACTGCTGCACCGGCTGCGGCTGCTCGGCGTCCACTGGGGGGAGCCGGTGGCGTCCCGGGGGAGCACGGGGACGTTCCGGGAGACCTGGCGGCTGCGGTGGGAACCGGAGCTCTCCGTGCGGGTCGCGGAGGCGGGGGTGTGGGGGACCACCGTTCTCGCCGCGGCCACGGGCAAGGCCTCGTCCGACGCGGTCGACGCGAGGGCCCTCGCCGACGTCACGGCGCTCGCCGAGCGGTGCCTGCTGGCCGAGCTGCCGGACGCCCTGCCCGTGGTGATGCGGGTGCTGGCGGACCGGGCGGCACTGGACGCGGACGTCGGCCACCTCGCGCAGGCGTTGCCCGCGCTGGTGCGGTCCCTTCGGTACGGGGACGTCCGGGGGACCGGCACCGAGGCTCTCGGCGGGGTGGCCCTGGGGCTCGCCGAGCGGATCTTCGTGGGGCTGCCGCCCGCGTGCGCGGGTCTGGACGCGGAGGCGGCCGTGGAGATGCGGGGGCACGTCGACGCCGTGCACGGGGCGGTGGGGCTGCTCGGCGACATCCGCCCGGGTCCGGCCGGCGGGCCGGTGCCTCGGCCTTCGGCGCCCGGCGCCGTGGACACAGCCCACACGGGAGGGCAGGGGGTGCGGGAGCGCTGGCACTCCGTGCTCCGGGTGCTGGGGCAGCGGGACACTGTCGCCGGGGTCGTGCGGGGGCGGAGCGTGCGCCTGTTGCTGGACGCGGGGGCATGGGGGGACGAGGAGGTCGCCCGGCTCATGGGGCTCGCGCTGTCCCGTGGGAGCGCGCCCGCGGAAGGGGCCGCCTGGATCGAGGGGTTCGTCGGAGGCGGGTCCGGCGGCGGGATGCTGCTGGTGCACGACGAGCGGCTGCTCGGTCTGGTCGACGACTGGCTGAGCGGGGTGTCGGACAGCGCCTTCACCGACGTACTGCCGTTGCTGCGGCGCACCTTCTCGGCGTACGAGCCGGGGGTGCGGCGGACGCTGGGCGAGCTGGTGAGACGTGGGCCGGCGGGGGCCGGAGCCGGGGCGGGGCGCGTGGCGAGCGGGTCCGTGAGCGCGGTAGGGGGTGGGCTCTCCGGCGGCCTGCCCGGTTTCGCCGATGAGGTCGATGCGGCGCGCGCGGACGCCGTCGTGCCGGTCGTGCACCTGCTGCTGGGCCTGTCGACGGAGGCACAGGCCGGAGCGGGGGCGGAAGCGGAAGGGGCAGAGCAAGCGGAGGCACAGGCCGGAGCGGAGCTGGCGGCGGGGGGGCGTGCGGTGACGGAGGCAGAGGCGGAGGGGTGTGCGGTGGCGGGGGCCGCGGCGGGGATCAAGGGCAACGACTGCGTGGGGGTGGCGGGATGAGCGGGGCGACCGAGGAGCGGCTGCGGCGGTGGCGGCTCGTGCTGGGCGGGGAAGGCGCCGACGGGACGGGATGCACGCTCACCGGCCAGGACGCGGCGATGGACGGCGCGCTGTCCGCGCTGTACGGAGGAGGGGGCGGGAAGGACGGCCGGGGGCGGGACCGTTCGGCGGGGCTCGGGGCGTCGGCGCCGTCCGTGGCGCGCTGGCTCGGGGACATCCGGACGTACTTCCCCTCGTCCGTCGTCCAGGTCATGCAGCGCGACGCCATCGACCGGCTGGGGCTCTCCGCGCTCCTCCTCGAACCGGAGATGCTGGAGGCCGTCGACGCAGACGTGCACCTGGTCGGCACCCTGCTCTCCCTCAACAAGGCCATGCCGGAGACGACCAAGGAGACCGCGCGTGCCGTCGTGCGCAAGGTCGTCGAGGACCTGGAGAAGCGGCTCGCGACACGGACCCGCTCCACGCTCACCGGAGCCCTCGACCGCAGCGCCCGCGTCAGCAGGCCCCGCCACCACGACATCGACTGGAACCGCACGATCGCGGTCAACCTCAAGAACTACCTGCCGGAGTACCGGACGATCGTCCCCGAGCGGCTCATCGGGTACGGGCGGGCGTCCCGGTCCGTGAAGAAGGAGGTCATCCTCTGCATCGACCAGTCGGGGTCGATGGCCGCGTCCGTGGTCTACGCCTCGGTGTTCGGGGCCGTGCTCGGGTCCATGCGGTCGCTGGACACCCGGCTCGTCGTCTTCGACACGAACGTCGTCGACCTCACCGACCAGCTCGACGACCCGGTCGACGTCCTCTTCGGTACGCAGCTGGGAGGCGGGACCGACATCAACAGGGCGCTCGCGTACTGCCAGTCGCAGATCACCCGGCCCGCCGACACGGTCGTCGTCCTCATCAGCGACCTCTACGAAGGCGGCATACGCAACGAGATGCTGAAGCGGGTCGCGGCGATGAAGGCGTCCGGAGTGCAGTTCGTGACGCTGCTCGCGCTCTCCGACGAAGGGGCTCCCGCATACGACCGCGAGCACGCGGCGGCGCTCGCCGCGCTGGGCGCGCCGGCCTTCGCCTGCACGCCGGACCTCTTCCCGGAGGTGATGGCCGCGGCGATCGAGAAGCGACCCCTTCCCATACCGGACACGGTCACCTGATCGCGGGAGCAACCAGAGCAAACAAGGGGTGTCCGGCGCCGCAGGGGCCGCCCGGCCGGCCCGGCGGCCGCGGGTTTTGCCGCGGTGACCACGCGATCTGTGACCGTCATCACCGCCCAAATGTGATCTGTGATTTAGGGACCCACGTCCTGCGGCGATAACCTGCGAGACGGACATGCCGCGTACTGGACTCCGTCCTACGCCTCCCTTGTGACAGCGCAGTCACGTTGCCCTCCGCGGCACGCCCATGCAGACAGCTGACACCAATGCAGCGAGATCGCAGCGAGATCACGGATAAGGGACGGACGCGCGTGGACCTGTTCGAGTACCAGGCGAGGGACCTCTTCGCCAAGCACGGTGTACCGGTGCTGGCCGGTGAAGTCATCGACACGCCTGA
Source organism: Streptomyces sp. NPDC050732 (assembly GCF_040654255.1). NCBI lineage: Bacteria > Bacillati > Actinomycetota > Actinomycetes > Kitasatosporales > Streptomycetaceae > Streptomyces > Streptomyces sp. NPDC050732. The sequence continues at coordinate 129,718 of NZ_JBFAHP010000016.1, read as the reverse complement.
GGCGGCGCGCGAGGCCACCGAGCGACTGGGCGGCAAGTCGGTCGTCAAGGCGCAGGTGAAGGTCGGTGGCCGCGGCAAGGCCGGCGGCGTGAAGCTGGCGGCGAACCCGGACGAGGCCGTCGCTCGCGCGACGGACATCCTCGGCATGGACATCAAGGGCCACACGGTCCACAAGGTGATGATCGCCGAGCTGTCCCCGGAGATCGAGGCGGAGTACTACGTCTCGTACCTCCTCGACCGCACCAACCGCACCTTCCTCGCCATGGCGTCGGTGCAGGGCGGCATGGACATCGAGGAGGTCGCGGAGAAGACCCCCGAGGCCCTCGCGAAGGTCCCGGTCGACTCCAACGACGGCGTCACCATCGAGAAGGCCCGCGAGATCGTGGCCCAGGCGAAGTTCCCGGCCGAGGTGGCCGAGGGTGTCGCCGAGGCCATGGTGACCCTGTGGGAGACCTTCGTCGCCGAGGACGCGCTCCTCGTCGAGGTCAACCCGCTGGTGAAGACCAAGGACGGCCGCATTCTGGCCCTGGACGGCAAGGTCTCGCTCGACGAGAACGCCGACTTCCGCCAGCCCGACCACGAGGCGCTTGAGGACAAGGACGCAGCCAACCCGCTCGAGGCTGCTGCCAAGGCCAAGGGCCTCAACTACGTCAAGCTCGACGGCGAGGTCGGCATCATCGGCAACGGCGCCGGTCTGGTCATGTCGACCCTGGACGTCGTCGCGTACGCCGGTGAGAACCACGGTGGCGTGAAGCCCGCCAACTTCCTCGACATCGGTGGCGGCGCCTCCGCCGAGGTCATGGCGAACGGCCTGGAGATCATCCTCGGCGACTCGGACGTCAAGTCCGTCTTCGTCAACGTCTTCGGTGGCATCACCGCGTGCGACGAGGTCGCCAACGGCATCGTGCAGGCCCTGGAGCTGCTCGCCTCCAAGGGCGAGAAGGTCGAGAAGCCGCTGGTCGTGCGCCTCGACGGCAACAACGCGGAGCTGGGTCGCAAGATCCTGAGCGACGCCAACCATCCGCTGGTGCAGCGTGTGGACACCATGGACGGCGCGGCCGACAAGGCCGCCGAGCTCGCGGCCGCGAAGTAAGGGACGAGGGAAAGAACAGCCATGGCTATCTTCCTCAACAAGGACAGCAAGGTCATCGTCCAGGGCATGACCGGTGCCACGGGCATGAAGCACACCAAGCTCATGCTGGGTGACGGCACGAACATCGTCGGCGGTGTGAACCCGCGCAAGGCCGGCACCTCCGTCGACTTCGACGGCACCGAGGTCCCGGTCTTCGGCTCCGTCAAGGAGGCCATGGAGAAGACGGGCGCCAACGTCTCCGTCCTCTTCGTGCCGCCGGCCTTCTCCAAGGCCGCCGTCGTCGAGGCGATCGACGCGGAGATCCCCCTCGCCGTCGTCATCACCGAGGGCATCGCCGTCCACGACTCCGCCGCCTTCTGGGCGTACGCGAAGGCGAAGGGCAACAAGACCCGCATCATCGGCCCGAACTGCCCCGGTCTCATCACCCCGGGCCAGTCGAACGCCGGCATCATCCCGGGCGACATCACGAAGCCGGGCCGCATCGGCCTGGTCTCGAAGTCCGGCACGCTGACGTACCAGATGATGTACGAACTCCGTGACATCGGCTTCTCCTCGGCCGTCGGCATCGGTGGCGACCCGGTCATCGGCACGACGCACATCGACGCCCTTGAGGCGTTCGAGGCCGACCCCGACACCGACCTGATCGTCATGATCGGTGAGATCGGCGGCGACGCGGAGGAGCGCGCGGCGGACTTCATCAAGGCGAACGTGACGAAGCCGGTCGTCGGCTACGTCGCGGGCTTCACGGCGCCCGAGGGCAAGACGATGGGCCACGCGGGCGCCATCGTCTCCGGCTCCTCCGGCACCGCCGCCGCGAAGAAGGAGGCCCTTGAGGCCGCCGGCGTGAAGGTCGGCAAGACGCCGACCGAGACGGCGAAGCTGGCGCGCGAGATCCTGGCGGGCTGACTCCGTCGGTTGAGCAGTGTGTGAAAGTGGGCCCGCACCGGATTGGTGCGGGCCCACTTTTTGTGCCTTCGTCTTTTCGGCTGCGGGCCGGTGGGGGCTTGTCGCGCAGTTCCCCGCGCCCCTGAAAACGCGGGCCGGTGGGGGCTTGTTGCGCAGTTCCCCGCGCCCCTGAAAGCCCGGCCGATGAGGGCTTGACGTGTCCTATGGCAGTTGGGGGGTCAGGCGGGGGTTGCCGGTGGTTAGTTCTGCTCGGAGTTTTTCGCGGAGGGTGGTGTCCTCGTACGAGAGGGGGCCCGGGCCCATGCGCGGTGGTACGCCGTTGATGGCGGTGCCGGGGGCCTGGGGTGGTTCGTACTGGGTGGGGGCGTTCCGCAGGGTCAGTGCTGTCGCGCCGACGATCAGGGCCGTGAAGGCGATGGCGGCGCGTGTCCAGAAGCGGGCGCGGTACTCGCTGCCGGTCCTGACCCGTTCCGCCTTGGGCAGCCGCAATGCCTCGGCTCCGGCGACTTCCATGAGGCGCCGGTGCAGCACTTCGGGGTCCGCCAGTTCGGGCATCTGTTCGGCGACCGTCTCGCGCGCGTGCAGCAGGCGTCTCGCGGTGGCCGGTGTGCTCGCCTCCGTCTCGGCGGCGGTGTCCGGCAGGTCGAGGCCGAGGCCGTCGTAGAGCATCAGGGTGCGGCGTTGCGCGGGCGGCAGACTCAGGAGTACGTCGAGGAAGGCGCGGTCGGCCGCCGACGCGGGCAGGGCGTCCGGGTGGCGTTGGCCGGGCCGGAAGCGGTGCCAGGGGGACATCGCGTACTCGTATGCCGCCGCGCGCACCCAACCCGCCGGGTCGCGGTCGACCGCCACCTCGGGCCAGCGCTGCCACGCCAGTTGGAAGGCCCGCTCCACCGACTCCTGTGCGAGGCCCCGCCGCCCGGTGAGCAGGTACGTCTGGCGTACGAGGCCGGGGGCGCAGTAGGCGCAGAGGGCGTCGAAGGCCTGGGCCGGGCTGTGGTCCCGTGGTCCGGGGAACGGGGGCGCGGCGGTCGTCGCCACCCGGATCGGCTGGGGGAGGGGGGTGGTGGCGGTGGCGGTGGCGGTGGCTGTCGCCGGTGCCGGTGCCGGGGGTGGGGGTGACGCCGGGGTGAGGGCGGGGTGGCGTGCCGAGGTGTGCGACTTCGGGGCGCGCTTGGCGGTCGGCGGGGTGGCGCCCGCGTTCAGGAGCCTGATGTAGGCCTCGCGTTTGCGGCCTCGCGGCGCGGTGCGGCCCGTTTCCCACGAACGGACCGTTTCGCGGGTGACGCCGATCTTCGCCGCGATGTCGGCCTGGCTCAGCGACTTCGCCTCGCGCAGCCTGCGGCGTTCCTTGGGGGACGGCAGAGGCGTGGCAGGGCTCTGGGGCATGTCGGACTCTCCGCACCGTGGGCCGACGTACGGCGGGAGGCCGGGCGCGGCTGACCCGCCGTACGAATAATTACATAAACGTATATTGGGCGACACATCCGATATTCGCCTGTTACGGGAAGAAAGCGCGTGTCGTTGGCAGCATGGCCGCGTGACCCAGACGTTCGATCACCACGCCTCGCCGCCGCCCGCCGAGCCGCCGCGCACACGGGCCCGCGATCGTTCGCCCGGACTGGCCACCTGCGCGCTGGGCGGGGCCGTCGCCGCGGGACTGGGGCTCGGCGCGTTCGCCGTGCTGGTCATCATGTTGTGGATCAGCTCGCCGTACCCGGACAGCGGACCCGACGGCGCCCTGCACGTCGCGGCGGGGCTCTGGCTGCTGGCCCACGGCACGGAGCTGATCAGGACGGACACGCTCTCGGGCACGCCCGCGCCGGTCGGTGTGACACCGCTGCTCCTCGTCGTCCTGCCCGGCTGGCTGCTGCACCGGGCGGCGCGCGACGCGGCGTCCCCCGAGGGGCGCGGGCACACCGGGCGGACGGCGTGGTGCGGGGTGGTGGCCGGTTATTTGCTGGTCGGCGGGGCCGCGGCGCTGTACGCGGCGGGCGGTGCGCTGCGGCCCGACTGGCTCAGTGCGGTCGTGCACATGCCGGTTCTCGCGGTGGTCGCGGCCGGGCTCGGGGTGTGGACGGCGCGCGGCCGCCCGCGCGGGCCGCTGCCGGCAGCCGTGCGCCGTCCGCTGGCCGCGCTGCCCGAGGGCGTGCGTGTCGCTCTCCGCGCCGCGCTCGTACGGAGCTTCCTCGCGCGGCGCCGCTCGGTGGCCGTCACCCGGGCCGGGGTGGCGGGCGCGCTGGCCCTCGTCGGCGGCGGGGCGCTGCTCGTCGCTGTGGCGCTCGTGCTGCGCGCCGGGCTGGTACAGATGTCGTTCACACAGGTCACGGACGTGTGGTCGGGGCGGCTCGCGGTGCTTCTGCTGGCCGTCGTCCTCGTGCCGAACGCCGCGGTGTGGGGCGCGGCCTATGGCCTCGGCCCCGGTTTCACCCTCGGCGCGGGTGCCGTCATGAGCCCCCTCGCCGCGGGCGCGGCGCCGCTGCTGCCGCCCTTCCCGCTGCTCGCGGCGGTGCCGCCGGCGGGACCCGGGTCGCCACTGACCTGGTCGGCCGCGGTGGTGCCCGTGGCGGCGGGGTGCGCGGTCGCGTGGTGCACGGTCCAGGCGGCGGCGCCCGCCTTCGGGGAGCGGGACGAGGCGTGGCCGCCCGGACGGACGGCCGCGTGTGCCGCGATGGCGGCGGTGGTGTGCGGGGCGGCCATGGCGGTACTCGCGGCGCTCGCGGGCGGGCCGATGGGCGTGGCGGTGCTCGCCGAGTTCGGGCCGGTGTGGTGGCAGGTGGGGGCGGCGGCGTTCGGCTGGACGTTGCTGGCCGGGGTGCCGGTGACGCTGGTCCTGCGGGCGTGGCGACTGAGGCGGCCCTCCGCGAGGCGCCCTTCCGCGAAGGTGCGGCGTGCGTGGCTGCCGCGGCCGGCGATGTCTCCGCTGCGGATTCGGTGGGCGGGACGGTCGGAGTACGGCGAGGCACAGGAGCCGTCGAGGGTTCAGGAGCCGTCATCGGCAGCACAGGAATTGCCGGGGCCGACGGAACCGCTGAAGTCGCGGGGGCTGCGGGGGTTGTGGGGGCTGGGAAAGCTGCGGGAGCTGCGGAAATCGCGGAGGCTGCGAAAACAGCGGAAGCTGCTGGAACCGCTGGAGCTACGGAACTCGCCGGAGCTACGGGAACCGCGAGGACTGCGGGACCAGCTGGAGCTGCCGGAGCTGTCGGAAGCGCCGCGGCCGCCGGGCCCAGCGGAACCACCGGGTCCAGCAGGCCCATCGGAGCCGCCGAGGCCGTCAGCGCCGCCGAACCCGCCGAACCCACCGGACCCACCCAGGCCGTCAGCATCGCCGAAGCGATCCGAGCCCGTGCTCCCGGCGGAGGCCCGGTCCCCCGGCCGAGAGCTGAAGCCGGGGCGGGAGCCGCTGGTGGGGGAGGAGCCGGGCCCACCCACGCCGTACGGTGGCCCCCTCCCGCCGAGCAGCCCCTCCCGGCACGCCGACGCCGCCCGCGAGGCCCGCGAAGCCCGCTGGCAGGCGCTCAAGGAGGAGGGGGAACGCCTCTGGGGACGGCGTCCCCCGGAGCCGCCGGAGCCGTCCTGACCTGGGAGAAGCCCCGGCTGGCAGCCAGCGGCCAGCAGCAAGCAGCCAGCGACCAGCGCCTAGTCGTCCTGCTCGCCGAGCAGCGGTCGCAGCTGCTTGGGCAGCAGGTCCTCGCAGGACTGCTTCGACGTGCTGGTGAGCGCGTCGTCCACGCACGTGTAGTAGTCGCGGTACACCAGCTGCGCGGTGAACGTCGCCGCCACCATCACCAGCGCGAGCCCACCCGTCACCAGGCCGCTGATCGCGGCGGTCGTCTGCGGCCTCGTGGAGGTCGCCGCGGGGTCGGTCCTGGGCCGGCCGGCCGGCGGAGCGGGCATCGTGGGGGTGGCGGGCGTGCCCGGCGAGGCCGCCGTGGCGGGCGCCGGTGCCGTCGGGTCCGGCGTCCGCGGCTTCGCGCGCAGCGACTGCACCGCCCACATCACCGCGAGCGCGCCGAGCAGCAACGCGACGTACCGCCAGCCGAACAGTGCGAAGAAGAAGCCCCACATGCCGGAGAGCAGGGCGTAGCGCGCGCGGCGCTGGGCCGGGTCGGTCGGGTCCCAGCGCATGCCGCCACCGCCGGACCCCGGGGAACCGTCCCGGCCGGGGCCGTTCTGCTGGTCCTGGCCCTGCCCGGGGCGTTCGCCGAAGCCGCCCTGGGAGCGGCCGGGCTGGCGGTCGCTCCACTGGCTGCCCCAGGGCGAACCGTGGCCCCCGCCGGAGTCGCCGGAGTTCTGGTCGTCCGGCGTGGAGTCGCCGGAGGGGCGGCGCGGCTGCCACGGCCGGTCCGGGGTCCCCTCCGGCGGCGGCGCGAAGGGGTTGTCGTCGTCCTTGCCCGTTCCCTGGGCGCCCGGGCCCCGGGACTCGGGTCCCTGGGATTCCGGGTCCTGCGGCGGAGACGAAGGGCGGCTACGGTCCGGCATCAGGTGTGCGTCTTCCCCTTGGTAGGGCCGTGGTGGAGCCGTCGGGCGACGGCTCGGCAACTCGGCATTCTTCGGTATTCAGGCGCCTTTCCCCCAGACGCTACCTCCCGCCCGCGCCCCCGTCCCGTGAGGGGCGGTTCCGGGTGCCGGTATCGTTGCTCGCGGTCGGCCGCTTCGTAGGGTTCCCCGTATCGAGGGGACCGAAGCCTTCGTACGACCGTACAAAGACGCAAAGACGCGCCTTCTAAGACGCATCCTCCGAGAAAGGCCCCGCTGTGGCCAAGAGCGCTGTGGTCGCGCGCCCCAAGCGCCTCGTCGTGCTGGTGTCCGGGTCGGGCACGAACCTTCAGGCCCTGATCGACACCGTCACCGCCGAGGGGGCCGAGCACTACGGCGCCGAGATCGTGGCCGTCGGCGCCGACCGCGACGGCATCGCGGGCCTGGAGCGCGCCGAGCGCGCCGGGATCCCGACCTTTGTCTGCCGGGTGAAGGACCACGCGACGCGCGACGAGTGGGATGCCGCGCTCGCCGGGGCGACGGCCGCGTACGGACCGGACCTGGTGGTCTCCGCCGGGTTCATGAAAATCGTGGGGAAGGCGTTCCTCGCGCGCTTCGGCGGGCGGTTCGTGAACACGCACCCCGCGCTGCTGCCCAGTTTTCCGGGGGCCCACGGTGCGCGCGACGCGCTCGCGTACGGCGTGAAGGTCACCGGCTGCACCGTCCACTTCGTCGACGACGGCGTCGACACCGGCCCGATCATCGCCCAGGGCGTGGTCGAGGTCCGGGACGAGGACGACGAGAGCGCTCTGCACGAGCGCATCAAGGAAGTCGAGCGCACGCTGCTCGTCGATGTCGTGGGGCGTCTGGCCCGGCACGGCTACCGCATTGAGGGACGAAAGGTTCTTATCCCGTGACCGCCGAAGCTATGAACGCCGAAGCTATGGACGCTGCAGCCACGAACGCTGCCGACTCGAACGGCACGCAGCGCCCCGTCAAGCGCGCGCTCGTCAGCGTCTACGACAAGACCGGCCTGGAAGAGCTCGCGCGCGGGCTGCACGAGGCGGGCGTCGAGCTCGTCTCCACCGGCTCGACGGCCGCGCGGATCGCCGCCGCCGGAGTGCCCGTCACCAAGGTCGAGGAGCTCACCGGCTTCGCCGAGTGCCTCGACGGCCGGGTCAAGACCCTGCACCCGAAGGTCCACGCGGGCATCCTCGCCGACCTGCGTCTGGAGGACCACCGCAACCAGCTCGCCGAGCTGGGCGTCGAGCCCTTCCAGCTCGTCGTCGTGAACCTGTACCCCTTCAAGGAGACCGTCGCCTCGGGCGCCACGCCCGACGAGTGCGTCGAGCAGATCGACATCGGCGGCCCGTCGATGGTCCGCGCCGCCGCCAAGAACCACCCGTCGGTCGCGGTCGTCACCGACCCGAAGCGGTACGCGGACGTGCTCGCGGCGGTCGAGGCGGGCGGCTTCGACCTGACCGCGCGCAAGCGGCTCGCGGGAGAAGCGTTCCAGCACACGGCCGCGTACGACGTGGCGGTGGCCGGATGGTTCGCCGAGGGCTACGCCGCGGCCGACGAGACCGGCCACCCCAACTTCCTCGGCGCCACGTACGAGCGCAAGAACGTGCTCCGTTACGGCGAGAACCCGCACCAGGGCGCGGCCCTCTACGTCGACGGCACGGGCGGCCTCGCCGAGGCCGAGCAGCTGCACGGCAAAGAGATGTCGTACAACAACTTCACGGACACGGACGCCGCGCGCCGTGCCGCGTACGACCACGACGAGCCCTGCGTCGCGATCATCAAGCACGCCAACCCGTGCGGCATCGCGATCGGCGCGAACGTCGCCGAGGCGCACCGCAAGGCGCACGCCTGCGACCCGCTGTCCGCGTTCGGCGGCGTGATCGCCGTCAACCGCCCGGTCAGCAAGGAGATGGCGGAGCAGGTCGCCGACATCTTCACCGAGGTCATCGTCGCGCCCGAGTACGAGGACGGCGCCCTCGAAGTCCTCACCAAGAAGAAGAACATCCGCGTCCTGCGCGCCCACCGGGCGCCGTCGAACGCGGTCGAGGTGAAGCAGATCGACGGCGGCGCGCTGCTCCAGGTCACCGACCGGCTGCAGGCCGAGGGCGACGACCCCGCCAACTGGACGCTCGCCACGGGCGACGCCCTGAACGAGGGCGAGCTGGCCGAACTGGCCTTCGCCTGGAAGGCGTCCCGCGCGGTCAAGTCCAACGCGATCCTGCTCGCCAAGGACGGCGCCTCCGTCGGCGTCGGCATGGGCCAGGTCAACCGCGTCGACTCCGCGAAGCTCGCGGTCGAGCGGGCGGGCGAGGAGCGGGCCCGCGGTTCGTACGCGGCGTCCGACGCGTTCTTCCCCTTCCCTGACGGCCTGGAGATCCTGACCGCCGCGGGCGTCAAGGCCGTGGTGCAGCCGGGCGGTTCGGTCCGCGACGAGCTCGTCGTCGAGGCCGCGAAGAAGGCGGGCGTGACGATGTACTTCACGGGGACGCGGCACTTCTTCCACTGAGCCGTGCGTGCGATCCGTGCGTGTGATCCGTGCGTGTTCGTACGCGCGAAGGCCGCGCCCCCTCACAACGGGGGCGCGGCCTTCGCGGTTGTGACAACTGCGGCGGGTGGGTCAGTTGTTGGACCGCTGGATCACCATGGTCTTGGCCGCCTTGTCGTGCCAGCCCTGCTGACGCCCGCTCTTGTCCCAGAACGGCGACAGGTAGACGAGCAGCGAGCCGATGCCGCAGGCCAGCGAGCCCACCAGCGGAATGATGTAGCGGACGAAGGCCGCGCCTATGCCGGGCTTCTGGCCGCTCTCCGCGTCGATGACGCGGATGCCCACGGCGAGCTTGCCGAGCGTGCCGCCGACCATGGCCGTCATCAGCCACTCGTAGAGCAGGCCGACGACCGCGAGGGCGCCGATCACGGCCCCGAGGGACCCCATGATGTCGGTGCTCGCGTCGTTCATGCAGCTGTCGTACGCGGCCGAGCCCGGGTCGCAGTCCGCGGCCTCGCCGATGGCGTCGGCGGCGCCGACGACGAGGAGGACGATGTAGATCAGGGTGAAGGCGACACCGTCGATCGCGCGGGCGCCGAAGCGGCGGCCCATGGACGCGACCGTCGGGCCGCCGCCCGGGTAGCCGTAGCCGCCGCCGGGCTGCTGCGGGTACGCGCCGTAGGGCGAGGCCGGCTGCTGCGGATAGCCGTACCCCTGCGGCGGGACGCCGCCCGGCGCCTGCTGGGGATAGCCGTACTGCGGCTGGCCCTGCGGCTGTCCGTAGGCGGGCTGGCCCGGCGCCTGGCCGTAGCCACCGGGCTGGCCCTGGGGCGGCTGCTGGCCGTAGGGGTTGTTCGGATCGCCGAAACTCATGGCGGATTTCCTCCGTTGTTCGCTGCGGGGACGACGCGGTGCGAGCGGAGGAAAGAGGTGCTGCTGAGCGGTTTGCCCCCCGACACTGCCCGCGGCATGGCCCGGGCCATGGTTCTCAATGGGTCACCTTCCTGTCCAGTCGGCCACGCCAGGTGTTGTGCAAGTGCAACCTCGCTGATCAGCGCGCGAACCGGCGGGACGCCAGGGGGCGGCCTGAGAGCCTGTCTTTGAACCCCCGCCTGCGCCCCGACGCCCGGCACGCCCTCCCCCAAGCTCTCGGCTGCGCTCGAGCAGGGGGGACCCCCATGCCGCACGGCGCCCCAGGACAGGTGGCTCCGCCACATGACCTGGGACACCGCACGCCGGATCGCACGCACCGAACGCCGCTGCGCCCGCGCTCCGCGCGAACGACGGGGGTTCAAAGACAGGCTCTGATTGGTACCGGGCGGGCCTCATCCGGGAAGATGGAGTCATGACCGCCCAGATTCTCGATGGCAAGGCCACCGCAGCCGCGATCAAGTCCGAACTGACCGCCCGCGTGGCGGCCCTGAAGGAGAAGGGCGTCACGCCCGGACTCGGTACCGTCCTGGTCGGCGACGACCCCGGCAGCCAGAAGTACGTCGCGGGCAAGCACCGCGACTGCGCGCAGGTCGGCATCGCCTCCATCCAGCGCGAACTCCCCGCCACCGCCTCGCAGGAGGAGATCGAGGCAGTGGTCCGCGAGCTCAACGAGGACCCCGCCTGCACCGGCTACATCGTCCAGCTCCCGCTGCCCAAGGGCATCGACGAGAACCGCGTCCTGGAGCTCATGGACCCGGACAAGGACGCCGACGGACTGCACCCGATGAACCTCGGCCGCCTCGTCCTGAACGAGCCGGCGCCGCTGCCCTGCACCCCGTACGGAATCATCCGGCTGCTGCGGCAGCACGACGTGGAGATCAAGGGCGCCGAGGTCGTCGTCGTCGGCCGCGGCGTGACCATCGGCAGGCCGATGCCTCTCCTTCTCACCCGCAAGTCGGAGAACGCGACCGTCACGCAGTGCCACACCGGCACCCGTGACCTCGCCGCGCACCTGAAGCGGGCCGACATCATCGTCGCCGCGGCGGGCGTCCCGCACCTGATCAAGCCCGAGGACGTGAAGCCGGGCGCAGCCGTCCTGGACGTCGGCGTCTCGCGCGACGAGAACGGCAAGATCGTGGGCGACGTCCACCCGGGCGTCGCCGAGGTCGCCGGATGGATCTCCCCGAACCCGGGCGGTGTCGGCCCGATGACCCGCGCCCAGCTCCTGGTGAACGTCGTCGAGGCCGCGGAACGCGCAGCGCGCTGATCGGGAAAGAGGCGAGGTCATGAGCGAGGCCGGCGGCTCGGAAGCCGAGCAGGACAGCACCCCGGACGTCCCCCGGGCCAAGGGCGCGGTCAGCGCGCCGGGCCCGGACGGGCGACCGCGGAAGGTGTCCCGCCGCTTCCCGCTGTTCACCCGCGACACCGCACGGCCCGAGGGCGGCGGCCGTGCCGCGGCCGGCGACGCACCCGCACCGGCCCGGCAGTGGCCGCTGCTCAGCGTCGTCTCCCTGGTCGGGCTCGGGCTGCTGCTCACCGCGCTCGACGTGTTCCGCGTCGGCACGCTGCTCGTCGGCGTCGCCCTCGTCGGCGGCGCCGTGCTGCGCTGGGCGCTGCCGGACGTGGGCATGCTGGCGGTGCGCTCCCGGTTCACCGACATGGTCACGTACGGGGCGCTGGGCCTCGCCATCGTGCTGCTCGCGATGATGGCGCAGCCCGAGCCGTGGCTGGAGATTCCGTTCCTGGACGACACGTTGCACTACACGATCTAGACGTCGTACCGCTCGACGCGTGCCGGTGGCCCGTCCTCCCCCGAGGGGACGGGCCACCGCCATGGGGACCGGGCGCCCTCCCCCGTGTGATCCCCCGACGCCGCGGTCCCTGGTTCCACAAACTACGGGCGGGGCGCCTGCCGCGTCGTCACGTCCTGGGTTGATCCGGGTCTGCTCCAGGCGCGGTACGCCTCCGGTTCCTGCAACTTCCGCGGTACCGCGGCTGGTTGACGTTCCGGCGCCCATACGCGCGTTACGCTGCGGCGATGCGGATCCGCCCCCTCGCCGTAGACGCACTCATCGCGGCCGCCCTGACCACGGTGGCCGTGCTGCTCGGGCAGGAGTCCGTCAAGCAGGGCTGGCCCGCGCTCGACCCCGTGGGATACGCGCTGGTGGCGCTGGTCTGCGTGCCGGTCGCCGCCCGGAGCAGGGCGCCGCTCACCGTCCTCCTCGTCGTCCATGTGGCGTGGTTCGGCTACGTCACCGCCGGCTACTGGCCCGTGGTCGGCACCTTCGGCCCCATGCTCACCGTCTACACGGTCGCCTCCCTCTGCCCTCCGCGCACCTCCCTCGCCTGCGCCGCGCTGACGGGCACCCTCTGGATCTACGCCGGCGCGATCAGCGAGGGCTCCTCCATGCCGTCCGTCGTCGGCCAGGCCGTCGGCTTCTCCCTCGTCCTCTGGCGCTTCGGGTACGTGGCACGCCGAACGACGGAACTGGCCCGGCAGTTGAAGCGGGAACAGGACGAACGGGCCCGGCGCGAGGTCGCCGAGGAGCGGGGCCGCATCGCCCGCGAGCTGCACGACGTGGTCGCCCACCACATGTCGGTGATATCCGTGCAGGCGGGCCTCGCGACGTTCGTCTTCGGCTCCGACCCCGCCACCGCCCGCGCCGCGCTCGGCACCATCTCCGGGACCAGCGGCGAGGCGCTCGAAGAACTGCGCCGCATGCTGCGGGTGCTGCGGGCCGGGGACGGCGAGGAAGCCGGCGACGCCCCCGCCGCGCCCATGCCGGGCCTCGCCCGCCTGGACGAGATGGTCGAACGGGTCCGTGCCGGGGGAGCCCCCGTCGCGCTGCGCGTCACGGGCACGCCCCGGCCGGTGGCGCCCGGCGTGGAACTCTGCGCGTACCGCGTGGTCCAGGAGGCGCTCACCAACGTACTGAAGCACGCCCGGGGAGCGGCGGTGACCGTCGAACTCGTCTACGAGCGCAAACACATCGAGGTCTCGGTCGTCAATGACGGGACGGGCGAGGGGGAGGGGGTGAATCAGGACAGAGTACGGACGGGTAGCGGGCACGGCTTGATTGGGATGCGGGAGCGGGCCAAGCTCTACGGCGGGGCGATCAGCATCGGCCCGCTGAGCGAGGGGGGATTCGCCGTGCGACTCACCCTGCCGACCTCGGCGCGCGCCGAGGCGCGTGGGGACGAGGCGGGGGACGACGCAACGGAATGAGCCGGGTGACCGGGTGACCGGATGACTGCATGCATCAGAGTGCTCGTCGTCGACGACCAATTCCTCATCCGTGCGGGGTTGGTGGGTCTGCTGCGCGCCGCGCCGGGCATCGAGGTCGTCGGCGAGGCGGGCGACGGGGACGAGGCCGTGGAGCTCGCCGCGCGGACCTCTCCCGACGTCGTCCTCATGGACATCCGGATGCCGGGCACGAACGGCATCACCGCCACCGCGAAGATCCTCCAGCAGGCCGCCGATCCGGCGCCGCGCGTCCTGGTCCTCACGACGTTCGACCTCGACGAGTACGTGTACGGGGCGCTGCGCGCGGGCGCTTCCGGGTTCCTGCTCAAGGACTCCGGGCCCGAGCGGCTGCTCGCCGCGGTGGCGGCGGTCGGCGGCGGTGACGCGCTCTTCGCGCCCAGTGTGACGCGGCGCCTCGTCGAGGCGTTCGCCCGGCAGGGGGCGGGGCCCGAGGACGCCGGGCCCGAGTGGGCGCGGAGCCGGCGGCCGCCCGACCTCGCGGCGCTGACCCTGCGCGAGGCCGAGGTGCTCAAGCTGGTCGCGCGGGGCCTGACCAACGCGGACATCGCGGAGCGGCTCTACATCAGCGAGGCCACCGTCAAGACCCACCTCAACCGCACGATGAGCAAACTCGACCTCGACAGCAGGGCGCAGGCCGTGGTGGTGGCGTACGAGTCGGGGCTGGTCACGCCAGGCGCGGGTGGGTGAGCGGGGCCGGGCGGGTGAGCGGGGGCGGGCCGCCGTTCCGGTGGCTCAGCAGGTGACCACCTTGCCGTAGGAGCCGCGGCCCCAGTTCCACTCCCACTGCTGGTTGGGCTGGTACGTCAGGCACGGGGAGTCGTCGCCCCAGTCGATGACGACCTTCAGGTGCATGGCCCGGCCGCAGTGGTTGGTCACCTTCACGTACTTGCGGTGCTTGATGACGTCCCGCTTGACGCAGGCCGGGGCGGTGCCGCGGAGCGAGGGTGCTTTCGGGGTGGCCGATGCCGCGGGGGCCGTGGCCAGGACCGTGCCGAGCAGGGCGAATGCGGTGATGGCGGTGGTGGTGGCGGTTCCGGCGAGTCGCTTGCCGTACTTCATGGGCGGGTCCCTTCGGGGGCCGTGCTGAGCGGTGTTGTCGCACCGACTCTGCCGAGATCCTCGGGTCCGGGGCCGCAAGACATGGCCGAAGTCGCCCTTTCGGGGACGCCGTGCGCGCCGTATAGGGAGGTGGCTGGCTGGTGCCCGGGTGGCGGCTGGGGTGACGGCGCCCGTCCCCACCCCCGTGGGAGGACGGGCACCGTCGGTCGGGGAGATGTGATTCCTGCTGGAACCTCCCGATGTAAGCGGTGCGTTCCGCTCGTGATCCAGAGTCATGGACCCGCCAACCCCGGACAAGGGATGACCGGCCCCTGTGGCACGGAGGTGACCATTCCGCAACGGTGTTCGAGGTGTGCAACGGTGCTGGTGGGCCGGGCCGGGGGGCCGGGTGATCAGGGAGTTTCCGGGTGTCTCGGGCCGCTCCGCGGGTTCCGCCCCCACTTCGGGAACTGACATCCTGGCTCCGAGCATCCCTCTGGGTAGGCCTGGGCGGGGCGGTGCGGGGGGCGGGACAGGAACGTACGGGGGGAATAGGGGGAGCAATGCCTCGTTGGAAGGCGCTACCGGAAGAGCTCGACCCAGAGGTCAAGGAGTTCGCCGGTCAGCTGCGCAGGCTCGTCGACCGTAGCGGGCTGAGCATCGCGGCGGTGTCCGACAGGACCGGCTACAGCAAGACGTCCTGGGAGCGCTATCTGAACGGGCGGCTCCTCGCGCCCAAGGGGGCGATCGTCGCGCTGGCGGAGGTGACGGGCACGCAGCCCGTGCATCTCATCACCATGTGGGAGCTGGCGGAGCGGGCGTGGAGCCGGTCCGAGATGCGGCACGACATGACGATGCAGGCGATTCGCATCTCGCAGGCGCGGGCCGCGTTGGGCGAGACGGGGGCGCATCCGACCGGGCCGGGGCAGCTGGGGCAGTCGGGGCAGGTCTCTTCTTCCTCTCAGTCTTCTCCTCCTTCTCCTTCGTCGACCTCTTCGCCGTCTGCGTCGGCCGTGCCTGCGAAGTCTTCTGGCTGGGGCGTCCGGCCGGTTACCGGGGTCGCGGGTCCTGCCGGGGTGTCGCCCACGGTGCCGCCGCACGTGTCCCCCTTCGGTGAAGCGGGCGGCGGCGGGGAGTCGCCCGACGGGCAGCGGCGGCGCAGGAAGCTGACGATGTTCCTCGCGGGTGTGGTGGGCGCCCTCGTCGTCATAGCCGCCGCCGTCTTCATGACCGGGTTCGGCGACGACGACAAGGGTGACGACAAGGCGAAGCCGTCCGCCACGCCGACCGCCAAGGACACCGATCTGCCCGCGGGCGTGGAGTGCAGCGGCAAGGACTGTGCGGGCAAGGACCCCGAGAACATGGGGTGCGGCGGCGAGCTGGCGAGGACGACGTCGCGCGCGACGGTCGGCACGACGCTGGTCGAGGTGCGGTACAGCAAGACGTGCGGGGCCGCGTGGGCGCGGATCACGCAGGCCACGCCGGGGGACGAGCTCACGATCACGGGGTCGGGGGGCGGGGCGTCGGCGAAGCAGAACAGCACGGTGAACGAGGACTTCGACGCGTATACGCCGATGGTGGCGGTCACGTCGGGAACGGCGGCGAAGGCGTGCGCGACGCTGACCTCCGGGGTGACGGGCTGCACGGAGTAGGTCCCCGGGGGTGGGTGGGTGCTTGCTGTTCGGCGCCTGCTGTTCGGTTGTGGGGCGGGGCCGCGGGGGTATGTGCGTACTCGCCATCCCTGCGCCGCGGCACACGGACAAAGACGCCGATGTTTCCTCGGTGCTCCGTTCGCACACACCCCCACGTCCCCTCGCGTCTCGATCGCGGCTGCGGGCCGGTCCGCGCTGCCCTCCCCACAAATGGCCGCTCCCGGTGGGGATTTGAGGGGCGTGGGAGAAAGTCGGGCTGGAGGGGGCATGACATGGGTTGCTGAGGGCAGGCGGACCGTACCCCCACGGGAGTGGTCACACCCCCACGGCGGCCGCCACGCTCCCCCCTCACGTGGCGGCCGCCCCCCAAGGGGGGCCATAGGGCGTGCTGTGGGGCGGGCCACACCGACCCGGCCGCGAGGGGCGGGCGGGGCGCGATAGCCTGGCGGCGGATCTCTCTTGATGCCAAGAGATCGATCATCGAGAGGCGATCGAAGACTCGAAGAGGCGTCGGCGGGGATCCAGGAATCAGGGGATCCAGTAGAGGGACACGGGACCCCACCGCCAGCTGTCTTACGGAGATCGCCATGACCCGCACTCCCGTGAATGTCACCGTCACCGGCGCGGCCGGCCAGATCGGCTACGCGCTGCTCTTCCGCATCGCCTCGGGCCACCTGCTCGGCGCGGACGTGCCGGTCAACCTGCGCCTTCTTGAGATCACGCCGGCGCTGAAGGCCGCCGAGGGCACCGCCATGGAGCTCGACGACTGCGCCTTCCCGCTGCTGAAGGGCATCGAGATCAGCGACGACCCCAACGTCGCCTTCGACGGTGCCAACGTCGCCCTGCTCGTCGGCGCCCGCCCCCGCACCAAGGGCATGGAGCGCGGTGACCTCCTGGAGGCCAACGGCGGCATCTTCAAGCCGCAGGGCAAGGCCATCAACGACCACGCCGCCGACGACATCAAGGTGCTCGTGGTCGGCAACCCGGCCAACACCAACGCGCTCATCGCGCAGGCCGCCGCCCCGGACGTACCGGCCGAGCGCTTCACCGCGATGACCCGCCTGGACCACAACCGCGCGCTGTCGCAGCTCGCGAAGAAGACCGGCTCGTCCGTCGCCGACATCAAGCGGCTGACCATCTGGGGCAACCACTCGGCCACCCAGTACCCCGACATCTTCCACGCGGAGATCGCCGGCAAGAACGCCGCCGAGGTCGTGAACGACCAGGCGTGGCTCGCCGACGAGTTCATCCCGACCGTCGCCAAGCGCGGTGCCGCGATCATCGAGGCCCGTGGCGCCTCGTCGGCCGCCTCCGCCGCCAACGCCGCCATCGACCACGTCCACACGTGGGTGAACGGCACGGCCGCCGGTGACTGGACCTCCATGGGCATCCCGTCCGACGGTTCGTACGGTGTGCCGGAGGGTCTCATCTCCTCCTTCCCCGTCACCGCCAAGGACGGCAAGTACGAGATCGTCCAGGGCCTGGAGATCAACGACTTCTCGCGTGCGCGCATCGACGCGTCCGTGCAGGAGCTCACCGAGGAGCGCGAGGCCGTCCGCGGTCTCGGCCTCATCTGAGCCCCCGCGTACACGCGCGACCGAAAAGACCGCCCCCCGGCAGCCGTCAAGGCCGCCGGGGGGCGGTCTCATTGGCGTACGACACGGGGGACCACTTGCCCGTACGCTGAAACCACTGCCGTCTCCGGCTCGCCTGCGAGCCCGGGCAGCCAGCGCATCGGGGGTACTCGTGACCCATACCCAAGCACCTCAGAGGACCGGCTGTCCCACCGGTCCCGGTGGGGACCCGAGCGCGAGCGAGGCGACCCGGCTCCTGTGCGCGGCCTCCTACGTCGACATCGGCTTCCGGGACGCGGTGATCGACGAGCTGTACGTCCATGAGGAGCGCATCGCCGCCCCCTCGTCCGGCATCGACGCCACCCGCGTGCTCGCCCACGCGCTGCGCGCCCGGCGCGTCGAGTGCGGCTGGGCGTTCGTGATCCTGCTGCTGTGGATCGTGGCCCTGCCCCTCACCCGCGGTCTTGTCCTCTTCTATCTGCCGCCCTTCGCGATGCTCGTCCTCGCGGGGTGGATCCGGGGGATCGTGAAGCGCTCGTCCCTGCTCTGGCGCGTCGTGGCGTGGCAGCTGCGCTGGAGCGGACGGGGATCGCTCGTCTTCGTACTCCTGCTGCTCCTCGGTTTCGCTGCCGGGGACGGCGGCGACCTCCTCGGCGTCGGCATCGGCGGAGTGGACCCGGCCCCGGCGTGGTTCGCCCTCGCCCTGCCCCTCCTGATGGCCTGGGTCGTGGCCGCGCAGGGCGGACAGTTCGCCAAGGCGCTGACCGGTGAGCTGTCCAGGGCCCGGTTCCCCGATCTCGCCGCCGATCCGGCCGAGCAGGCGGAGGGTGAGCGCTTCCACCGGCTGCGCCGCCGCATCCACGTCGAGCAGCGGGCGCGCCTGGTCATGTACCGCGCGGCGGACCCCTTCTGCGGGGCGGGCATGCCGTACGCGCCGTGGTCCCTGTCGGTGGAGTTGCGGCCGCGTGAGGGCGTCGAGCCCGAGCCCCTGGACAACACGGAGATCCTGGGCCACATCGTGCCGCTCCTGGAGGCGTTGCGCGTGCCGTCCCCGCACGGTGCGCCCTATCGTGCCCTCGCCGTGCGCGACCGGCTGCGTGAGCTGGAGATCGACGAGGTGGTGTTCCTGCCGGTGGAAGGGCTGCCGCGCAGGTCCCAGGCGCCGTACGGACCCGAGGCGTTCGAGGAGCACCGGTTCCGTTCGGTCGAGGAGGGCGGCGAGACCCGGCGGCACTTCCTGCGGGTCAGGGTCGGCGGCTGGGACGAGGAGATCGTCACGACGGTGTTCGTCCGGGCCCACACCCAGGGCGGGATGCTGATGCTGGAGATCGCCCCGCATGTGCTGCGCCCGGTGCGGCAGCTGTACCAGCACGCCGACCGGGTCGCCTACCGGTACCGGCACAACCACCGCTTCGGCAAGGCCGTCTGGGCGCTCGGCCATGTGCCGGCCTCCGCCGGGCGCGCCGCGGTGACGATGTGGCGGGCGACGGGGGTGCTGTGGCGGATCGCCTCCGGCGGCCACGCGAAGGCCCTCGCCGACGGTCCGTGGGCGTCCGTGCGGGAGCTCGGCTCGGACGACCGGGCCTCGCTCTTCCAGGAGATGGACGTCAGCCGCTACCTCAAGTCCGTCCAGGACCGGGTGACGGGCGGGGTGCGGCGGGCGCTGCACGAAGCGGGCTGGCAGACCGAGGAGTTCGAGCAGAAGGTCGTCAACGTCGCCGACGGCGCGACGTACATCGATGAGACGCGCTTCGGGACGGTGGGCGCCGTGGCCATCGGCAATCGGAACGTCGTCACCAACAACACCGGTGGAGCGACCGCCACGACGGCGGCGCACCGGAGCGGGGGAGACCGTGGGAACACCTGAGAAACGCGGCGCGGGCATCCATATCGGCAGTGTGGAGGGCCCCGTCGCGATCGGTGACGGCAACGAGGTGACGTACTACGCGGCCGGCGGGCCGGGACGTGACCGGGCCCAGGAGGAGCTGCTGTCCGCCGTACGGAGGTTGCGCGAGGACCTGGACCTGGACCTGGGGCGTGCGGCCGTCGACGGCCGGACCGCCGTGCTCGACGCCGAACTGGCCGCCGCCGAGGCCGAGATCGCGTCGACGGGCGGCGCGGGTCCCGGCAGGCTCGCCCGGCTGCGGACCGCGCTGGCGGACGCGGGCGCCGGGATCGGGGTCCTGGCGTCGGGTGCGGCGGTCGCCGAGTCGGTGCGCGCGCTGCTGGGCGGCTGACCATGAGCAGGCGCGGTGATCCCGTGCACTGGAACGCCGCGACCCAGCGCTGGGAGCCGGGCGTGGACCCCTCCGTGGAGCCGGTGCCGGTGCGGAGCCCCGACGGGCCGCGGCCCCCGGACCCCGAGGGGGAACGCTTTCCCGGGTACGGCCCGCCGAGCGGCCGGCCGCGCCGCAGACAGCTGGCCGTCGTCGTGGTGGGCGCCCTGGTGGCCGGTGGCCTGGGCGGCGGCTGGCTGGTGTGGGGCCGGGACGACGGCGGGAACGGCCGGGCGGACGGCCGCCCCGCGGTGAGCGCCCCCGTCGCGACGCCCGAGCCCGAGGACCGGACGAGCGCCTCCACCCCCACCCCCGAGCCCGGCGACCGGCCGAGTCCGGTGCCGGAGGGCTACGAGATGCGGAAGGACCCCAAGGGCTTCGCGACCGCCGTGCCGCGCGGCTGGGTGCGTCGCACGGAAGGCGTGCAGGTCTACTACGACTCGCCGGACGGGCGCTCGTGGCTGCAGGTCTCCACGCCCTCGGGCCTGGAGATCACTCCGTACGAGGCGCTGCGCCGCACGTCCGAGGCGCTCAGGGAGGGCGGCGACGCCCTTCTCGGCTACCGGCAGGACGAGCTGGTCGAATTCAACGACATCACGTCCATGCTGACCTTCACGTACGAGCGTCAGGACGACGGGGAGCGCAGGAGAGCCGCGGACTGGGCGTTCATGACCGAGAACGCCGGCCCGCAGTACGCCCTCCTCGTCGACGGCCCCGCCGACGAGTGGCCGCTCCAGCGCAGCAGGGCGAAGACCGCCCTGGACTTCTTCCAGCCCAGACCCGGCCGGTGACTCTTGCTGACGTACTCGTGAATGTAGTACTTCTTATACATGAGCGAGCAAGTGCACAACAGGTTGGCGATGGTGCGCGCCGAGCGGAAGGTGTCGCGTCAGAGCCTGGCCGAGGCAGTGGGAGCCCACTACCAGACCATCGGCTACATCGAGCGGGGGCAGTACAACCCGAGCCTCGACCTCGCGCTGAAGATCTCGAAGTTCTTCGGGCTGCCGGTCGAGGCGCTGTTCTCGCTCGAACCGTTTCGCCCGCTCACGGATGAGGTCTACGGGAGGAAGCGGTGAGGAAGCAGTGATGAAGACCGACGAGCGGCCCATGACCGGCTACGACCGGCGGATGTACGCGATCATGAACCGGCGCGAGGCCGCCCCCCTCTACGCCACCGCGGCCCGGCGCCGCACCGCCGTCGTCACGCACATGGTGCTGACCGGCGCGGGCATCGCCTGCTGGCTCTACTCCGTGCTCGGCGACGAGCGCTGGGCGACGTTCGGGATGCTCGGGATCCTGCTGCCGTGGTGCGTGGCGACCGGCGTCATCAACGGCGCCACCCGCGGCCTCCTGGAGCTGCGGCTGCGCGCCCTCGACGAGCGGCAGCGCGCCGAGAAGAACCGCGTGGTGGCCCGCGCGCACTACGTGACGACGTGGCTTCTGCTCGGCGCGACGGTCGGGGTGGGTGCCGCCGGGCTCGCGGGGGTGGAGATCGAGGGGCTGGTCTTCCCCGTGCTGTTCAGTGTGTTCGTCGTGCACTGGCTCATGCCCCTGTGGCTGGCGGGGCTCACGGTCGGTGACGACCCGGTGGATGACGACGAACTCGATGATGCGGTCGCCGCCCTAGTGACGCAGCGCACGTAAGAGACGCGCATGCATTGTTCCGGTCAGGGAAGGTGCACCCGGCTGCCGCGAGTGACAGGCGGTGCACATGACAGGAACGGAAGGCAAACGGGACGTGTCCGCACAACAGACCATCCATGTGGGCGGAGAGTGGCTTGCGGCCGCCTCCGGCGCCACCCGCGAAATCCTCGACCCGGCGGACGCCAAGCCGTTCGCCGTGATCGCCGAGGGCGGAGCGGACGACGCGGACGCCGCCATCGCCGCCGCCCGCAAGGCCTTCGACGAGGGCCCGTGGCCGAGCACCCCGGTCGCCGAGCGTGCCGCACTGCTGCGCCGCGTCGCCGATCTCCTCGTCCGTGACCGCGAGGAGATCGGTCTCCTGGAGAGCCGCGACGCGGGCAAGACCCTCGAAGAGGGCCGCGTCGACGTGGACTGCGTCGCCGACGCCTTCCGTTACTTCGCCGACCTGGTGATCGGCGAGGGCGCCGGGCGGGTCGTGGACGCCGGGTCCGACGACATCCACAGCGTCGTCGTGCACGAGCCCGTCGGCGTCTGCTCGATGATCACGCCCTGGAACTACCCGCTGCTCCAGGCCAGCTGGAAGATCGCGCCCGCCCTCGCGGCCGGCAACACCTTCGTCATCAAGCCCAGCGAGATCACCCCGCTGACGACCGTCGCGCTCATCGAGCTGCTCGTCGAGGCCGGGCTGCCCGCGGGCGTCGCCAACATCGTCACCGGACCCGGCCACACCGTGGGCGCCCGCCTCGCCGACCACCCCGACGTCGACCTGGTCTCCTTCACCGGCGGCCTCGTCTCCGGCACCAAGGTCGCCCAGGCCGCCGCGCTCGGCGTGAAGAAGGTCGCCCTGGAGCTCGGCGGCAAGAACCCGAACGTCGTCTTCGCCGACGCCTGTGCCACGGACGAGGACTTCGACACCGCCGTCGACCAGGCGCTGAACGCCGCGTTCATCCACAGCGGGCAGGTCTGCTCCGCCGGTGGCCGCCTCATCATCGAGGAGTCCGTGCGGGAACGTTTCGTCGCCGAACTCGCCCGCCGCGCCCAGCAGATCAAGCTCGGCCGCGGCACCGAGGACGGTGTTGAGTGCGGTCCGCTCGTCTCGCAGCAGCAGCGCGAGAAGACCGAGATGTACGTGGCCTCCGCCCTGGAGGAGGGCGCTGTCCTGCGCTCCGGCGGCAAGCGGCCCGAGCCGAGCGAAGTGCGGCCCGCCGAGGGCTACTTCTACGAGCCGACCGTGCTCGACCAGTGCCACCGCGGGATGAAGGCCGTGCGGGAAGAGGTCTTCGGGCCCGTCCTGACCGTCGAGACGTTCCGCACCGAGGACGAGGCCGTCGCGCTCGCCAACGACACCGAGTACGGCCTCGCGGGCGCCGTGTGGACCAGCGACCAGGGCCGCGCCGCCCGCATGGCCCGCCGGATGCGCCACGGCACCATCTGGATCAACGACTTCCACCCCTACCTTCCGCAGGCGGAGTGGGGCGGCTTCGGCAAGAGCGGCGTCGGGCGCGAGCTCGGGCCCGCGGGCCTCGCCGAGTACCGCGAGTCCAAGCACATCTACCAGAACCTGGCACCGAAGCCGGTCCGCTGGTTCGCCGGCTGATTCCCCGGCACGCAGAGGTACGCGCGGGGCGGGAGGTCCGCCCCGCGCGCAACACGTTCAAGCGCCCCCGCTCATGACGCGCTAGCACCTTGGCACGACCTCGCAGGAAGAGGAGCACGTACGCATGTCCGACCAGACCGAGTTCGACTACGTCATCGTCGGTGGTGGCACCGCGGGATCGGTGATCGCCTCCCGCCTCACCGAGAACCCGGACGTCACCGTCGCCGTCATCGAGGGCGGCCCCAGCGACATCGACCGCGAGGACGTCCTCACGCTGCGCAAGTGGCTCGGCCTGCTCGGCGGCGAGCTGGACTACGAGTACACGACCACCGAGCAGCCGCGCGGCAACTCGCACATCCTGCACAGCCGCGCCAAGGTGCTCGGCGGCTGCTCCTCGCACAACACCCTCATCTCCTTCAAGCCGCTGCCGTCCGACTGGGACGAGTGGGAGGAGGCGGGCGCGGCCGGCTGGAACGCCAAGGCCATGGACCCCTACTTCGGCAAGCTGCGCAACAACATCGTGCGCGTCGCCAAGAAGGACCAGAACCAGATCGCCACCGACTGGGTCGAGGCGACGAAGACCGCGCTCGGCGTCCCGGAGATCGTCGGCTTCAACGACAAGCCGTTCGACGAGGGCGTCGGCTTCTTCGACCTCTCGTACCACCCGGAGAACAACAAGCGCTCCTCCGCGTCGGTCGCCTACCTCCACCCCCACATGGAGGCCGGTGACCGCCCGAACCTCCACCTCTTCCTGGAGACCTGGGCCACCAGGCTGGAGCTGGCGGGCAAGACCGCCCGCGGCGTCCACGTGCGGATGAAGGACGGTGCGGAGAAGCTCTTCACCGCCCGCCGCGAGGTGCTCGTCTGCGCCGGCGCCATCGACACGCCGCGGCTGCTCATGCACTCCGGCATCGGCCCGAAGAAGGACCTCGAAGCCCTCGGCATCCCGGTCGTCCACGACCTGCCGGGCGTCGGCGAGAACCTCATCGACCACCCCGAGTCGGTCATCGTCTGGGAGACCGACGGGCCGATCCCCGGCAACTCCGCGATGGACTCGGACGCCGGTCTCTTCGTGAAGCGGGACCCGGACCACAAGGGCCCGGACCTGATGTTCCACTTCTACCAGATCCCGTTCACCGACAACCCGGAGCGTCTCGGCTACGAACGCCCCGAACACGGCGTGTCGATGACCCCGAACATCCCCAAGTCCCGCGCCCGCGGCCGTCTCTACCTGACGTCGGCGGACCCGGAGGTCAAGCCCGCCCTCGACTTCAAGTACTTCGAGGACGAGGGTGACTACGACGGGCAGACCCTCGTCGACGGCATCAAGCTGGCCCGCAAGGTCGCGCAGGCCGAGCCGTTCAAGAAGTGGCTCAAGCGCGAGGTCTTCCCCGGCCCCGACGTCACCGACGACGCCGAGATCAGCGAACTCGTCCGCAAGGCCGCACACACCGTCTACCACCCGGCGGGCACCTGCCGAATGGGTGCTTCCACTGATGAACTCGCCGTGGTCGACCCGGAGCTGAAGATCCGGGGCCTGGCAGGAATCCGTATCGCGGACGCATCCGTCTTCCCGACGATGCCCGCCGTGAACCCGATGATCGGAGTGCTCATGGTCGGGGAGAAATGTGCCGAGATGCTTGGTGGTGACGGCCGATGAGCGAGGCCACCGTGACGACCACGGACCAGAACGAGACGCCCGCGGACGGGCCCGTCTTCGCCGTCAAGAACCTCTGGAAAGTCTTCGGCCCCCGCGCCGAGCGCATACCCGGCGACACGGAGCTGCACGGCCTGAGCCCCGCCGAACTGCGTGAGCGGACCGGCTGCACGGCCGCCGTGCGCGACGTGTCCTTCGAGGTCAACAAGGGCGAGGTCTTCGTCGTCATGGGCCTGTCGGGCTCCGGCAAGTCCACCCTCGTACGCTGCCTGACCCGGCTCATCGAGCCCACCTCCGGCGCCCTCGCCATCGACGGCGAGGACGTCCTCGCCATGGACAAGGCCCGCCTGCGCGAACTGCGCCGCCACCGCGCCGCCATGGTCTTCCAGCACTTCGGCCTCCTGCCGCACCGCTCGGTCCTCGACAACGTCGCGTACGGCCTGGAGATCCAGGGCGTCGGCAAGGCCGAGCGCCGCGCCAAGGCCCTCGAAGTCGTCAAGAAGGTCGGCCTCGAAGGGCTCGAACAGCGCAAGCCAGGACAGCTCTCCGGCGGCCAGCAGCAGCGCGTGGGCCTGGCCCGCGCCCTCGCCGTGGACCCCGAAGTCCTCCTCTTCGACGAGCCGTTCAGCGCCCTCGACCCGCTGATCCGCCGCGACATGCAGGAAGAAGTAGTCCGCCTGCACCGCGAAGAGGGCCGCACGATGGTCTTCATCACCCACGACCTCAGCGAGGCCCTCAAGCTCGGCGACCGCATCGCCCTCATGCGCGACGGCCGCGTCGTGCAGCTCGGCACGCCCGAGGAGATCGTCGGCTCCCCGGCCGACGACTACGTACGCGACTTCGTGCGCGACGTGGTCCGCGCCGACGTGATGAGCGTGCGCAGCGCCATGCGCCCCGCCGAGGGCGACGAGGAGACCGGCGGCGCGGCCCTCGCCCCCGACGCCAAGGTCACCGAGGCCATCGAGGCCGTCGCCCGCACCGGCTCCCCGGTGCGCGTGATGGACGGCAAGCGCTGCCTCGGCGTGGTGGACCACGCCGGGCTGCTCGCCGTGGTCGCGGGCACCGCGACACCGTCCCCCGTCCCCGGCCGGGGCGAGGCGATCGCCTGATGGCCACCGCCACCGCCTCGGGCCCCGTCCGCGACACCGGGATCGGCGCGCTCCTGCGGCACCGTGCCGTCGGCAAGCTCCTGCTGCTCGCCGTCGCCGCGGCCGTCCTCGTGCCGATCGTCAACGCCAAGTGGGCCTCCGGCGCCTGGCCGGACGCGCTCACCGTCGACCTGACCGAGCCGCTCGGGAAGACGACCGACTGGATTATCGACAACCGCGACAGCCACCCGCTGTTCACCTACTTCCTCGGGCACGTCTCCAACGCCATCGTGCTCTCCGTGCGCGGCGTCTACCTCGTGTTGCTCGCCGCGGGATGGGCCGGCGTGACCATCGGCGCCGGGCTCGTCGCCTGGCGCGTGGCGGGCGTGAAGCTCGCCGTCCTGGCGTCGGCCGCGTTCGCCGTGTGCGGGCTGCTCGGCATGTGGGTGCCGACCATGCAGACCCTCGCCCTGATGATCGTCGCGGTCCTCGCCTCGGTCGTCATCGGCCTGCTGCTCGGCCTCGCGGGCGGCCTCAACGACCGCATCTTCCGCATTCTGCGGCCGGTCCTCGACACCATGCAGGTGCTGCCCGCCTACGCCTACCTGCTGCCCTTCGCCCTCGTCTTCGGCATGGGCGTCCCCGCGGCCATCATCGCGACCGTCGTGTACGCCGCCCCGCCCATGGCCCGCCTCACCGCGCTCGGCCTGCGCGGCGCCGACGGCGGCGTCATGGAGGCGGTGACCTCGCTCGGCGCGACCGGCCGGCAGCGGCTGTTCTCCGCGCGCCTGCCGCTCGCCCTCAAGGAACTCCTGCTCGGCCTCAACCAGACGATCATGATGGCGCTCTCCATGGCCGTCATCGCCTCGGTGATCGGCGCGGGCGGCCTCGGCGACCGCGTCTACCAGGCGCTCTCCACCGTCGACGTCGGCCAGGCGCTCGCCGCCGGCATCCCGATCGTGCTGCTCGCCGTGGTCCTCGACCGCGTGACGGGCGCGGCGGGGGAGCGCACCGGCGCGCACGCCGAGTCCACGTCGCCGCTGCGTGGCTGGCGCGGCTGGTCCGTCGCGGGCGCCCTGACGGTCGTCGCCGCGCTCGCCGCCCGCTTCGCGGACCGCGTGGACTGGCCGACCGACTGGGTCGTCAACATCGCGCCCTCGGTCAACACCGCCAAGGAGTGGATGGTCGACCACATCTACACCGGGGTGCCCGTCGTCGGCGGCACCGCCGACTGGGCGTCGCACTTCACCACCTGGATCCTCAACCCCGTCAGGGACGGCCTCCAGGGCCTGCCCTGGTGGTCGGTGCTGCTCGTCGTCGCCGCGCTCGCCTGGCTGATCGGCACCTGGCAGACGGCGCTCACCGCCGTCGCCGCGATGGCCGCGATCGGCGTGCTCGGCGTGTGGGACAAGTCCCTCGACACGCTCGCGCAGGTCCTCGCCGGTGTCGCCGTGACGCTGGTACTCGGCTTCGCGATCGGCATCGCGGCGTCCCGCAGCAAGCGGTTCGAACGCCTGCTCCGCCCGGTGCTCGACGTGTTCCAGACGATGCCTCAGTTCGTCTACCTCATCCCGGTCGTCGCCCTCTTCGGCATCGGCCGCGCCCCCGCGGTCGCCGCCGCCGTCGTCTACGCGCTGCCCGCCGTCGTCCGCATCACCACGCAGGGCCTCAGCCAGGTCGACGCCGCCGCGATGGAGTCCTCGCGCTCGCTCGGCGCCACCAGCTGGCAGCTGCTGCGCAAGGTCCAGCTGCCGCTGGCCCGCCCGGCCCTCATGCTCGCCCTCAACCAGGGCGTCGTCCTCGTCCTCGCCGTCGTCGTCATCGGCGGTCTGGTCGGCGGTGGCGCGCTCGGCTACGACGTGGTGTTCGGCATCGCGCAGGGCGACCTGGCGACGGGTCTGGTGGCCGGTGCGGCGATCGTCTGCCTCGGCCTGATGCTCGACCGCGTCACGCAGCCCACGGAACGCCGGCCCCGCCGCGCGAAGAAGGGAGCCTGACATGCGCGTACGTACGCGTGTCATGAGCGCCGTCACGGCCGCCGGGGCGCTCCTCGCGCTCTCCGGCTGCGGCGCCGCCGACATGAGCAAGCAGGCGTCGCCGTACGCGAACGCCGCCGGAGCCAAGACGGTGACCCTCTCGGTCCAGTCCTGGGTCGGCGCGCAGGCGGACGTCGCCGTCGCCGAGTACCTGCTCAAGAACGAGCTCGGCTACCGCGTCGACAAGGTCCAGATCGACGAGGTGCCCGCCTGGGACGCCCTCAGCCAGGGCCGCGTCGACGCGATCATGGAGGACTGGGGCCACCCGGACCAGGAGCAGCGGTACGTCAAGGACAAGAAGACGATCGTCCCCGGCGGCGACGTCGGCGTGACCGGGCACATCGGCTGGTACGTCCCGACGTACTTCGCGAAGAAGCACCCGGACGTCACCGACTGGAAGAACCTCAACAAGTACGCCGACCAGTTCCGCACGTCCGAGAGCGGCAGCAAGGGCCAGCTCATGGACGGCTCCCCGTCGTACGTGACGAACGACAAGGCGCTTGTGGAGAACCTGGACCTGGACTACCAGGTCGTCTTCGCGGGCTCCGAGGCGGCGCAGATCACCCAGATCGAGCAGTTCGCCAAGCAGAAGAAGCCGTTCCTCACCTACTGGTACAAGCCGCAGTGGCTGTTCGAGAAGGTGCCGATGACGGAGGTGAAGCTGCCCGAGTACAAGGAGGGCTGCGACGCCGACCCGGCGAAGATCAAGTGCGCCTACCCGCACACGCCCCTGCAGAAGTACTTCAACGCGGACTTCGCCAAGAACGGCGGCGACGCCGCGGAGTTCCTGAAGAACTTCAAGTGGTCGGAGGAGGACCAGAACGAGGTCTCCCTGATGATCGCCGACAAGAAGATGTCGCCGGACGACGCGGCGAAGGCGTGGATCGACAAGAACGAGTCGAAGTGGAAGGGCTGGCTGCCGAAGTAGCCCTCTTCGTGAAGTAGCCCTCTTCGCGGGGTGGTGCCGGGTGTCCGTCGAAGGAGGCACCCGGCACTTCCGTGTCTACCCGAGCTGTTCGGCGATCCCCCGCAGGGCCGCCATGGCCTTGCGCAGCAGACCGGGCCCGAACGTGACCCGGGTGGCGCCCAGCGCGCCGAGCTCCCGCGGGGAGGGGCCGTCGGGTGTCGCCAGTACGTTGACCGGCCCCTCGATTCCGGCCCGCAGCGCGGGGATCGCCTCGGCCGGCGCCAGGATCGGATACACGCAGTCGGCGCCGGCGGCCACATACAGGCGAGCCCGCTCGATCGCGGCCGCCGGGTCCCGGACGCCCCGGACGAACGTATCCACGCGGGCGTTGACGAAGAGCCGGTCGCCCGCCGCCTCGCGCACCGCCGCGAGGAAGGCGGCCTGCTCGTCGGGGTCCCGCAGCGTGCCCGTCCCGCCCTCGCCGCCGGAGGAGTCCTCCAGGTTGCAGCCGACGGCGCCCGTCTCCAGGAGCCGGTCCACCAGCTCCTTCGGGGCGAGGCCGTAGCCGCTCTCGACGTCGGCGGTCACGGGCACGGAGACGGACCGCACGATCCGCGCGATCGCCGCGAACATCTCCTGCGGCGGCACCTGCCCGTCCTCGTACCCGAGGGACAGCGCGATCCCGGCGCTCGGCGTGGCGAGCGCCTCGTAACCCGCCTCCTCGAACACCCGGGCGCTCGCGGCGTCCCACGGCCCGGGCAGGACCAGCGGGTCGTCGGGCGCCCGGCCGTGGTGGAGGGCGCGCAGCGTGGCGGCGGCAGCGGGGGTCACCATGCCGGGCCTCCGGGTGCGATGCGGCGGCTGACCATCAGCCGGTTCCAGCTGTTGATGACGGTGATCACGCCGAGGAGATGGGCGAGTTCCCCTTCGGTGAAGTGCTCGGCGGCCTTCGCGTACACCTCGTCGGGCACGAAGCCCTCCGTGAGGACGGTGACGGCCTCGGTGAGCGCGAGGGCCGCGCGTTCGCGCTCGCTGAAGAGGTCGCCCGCTTCCTCCCAGGCGTTCAGGAGCGCGACGCGCTTCGGCGTCTCGCCCTGCTCCAGGGCGATGTCCACGTGCATGTCGAGGCAGAAGGCGCAGGCGTTGATCTGCGAGGCCCGCACCATCACGAGCTCGGCGAGGACCGGGTCGCCGAGGCCCTTCTTCGCTGCGGCGCTCAGCGCGCTCATCGCGCTCGCGACGCCGCGGTCCAAGTGCGTGGTACGAGCGCTCACTTGGCTTCCCCGGCCTTGTAGTGCCCGGGCACCTGACGCGTGCTGACGCCGAAGCGGTTCCACGCGTTGATGACGGTGATCGCGGCGATGAGCTGGGTCAGCTCCGCCTCCTCGAAGTGCGCGGCCGCTTTCGCGTACACCTCGTCCGGCACAAAACCGTCGGTCAGCACGGTGACGGCCTCGGTCAGCTCGATCGCGGCGACCTCCTTCGCCGTGTAGAAGTGCCGCGACTCCTCCCACGCGCTGAGCTGGATGATCCGCTCGACGCTCTCGCCCGCCGCGAGGGCGTCCTTGGTGTGCATGTCGAGGCAGAGCGCGCAGCGGTTGAGCTGCGAGGCGCGGATCTTGACGAGCTCGTAGATCACCGGGTCGAGGCCCTTACGGGCGGCCGCGTCGAGTTTGATCATGGCCTTGAAGACCTCGGGGGCGTGCTGGGCCCAGGCGAGGCGGGGGGTGTGCTCGTGGACGTGGGGTTCGGAGGAGGTACTCATGGTGTCGAAGGTACGGTCGGAGTAGCCCACGAGTATGGTCCATTTCCATGGGAGAAACGTGGGCCACTCTGGGGGTCGACCTCCATCTGGAGACCGGCGGCGACGCGTCCCGCCACGGCGTCCGCAAGGGCCTCACGGACGCGCTGCGGGAGGCCGTGCGGAGCGGCCGCCTGGCCCCCGGCACCCGCCTGCCGTCGTCCCGCTCGCTCGCCGTCGACCTGGGCATCGCACGGAACACGGTGGCCGACGCGTACGCCGACCTGGTCGCCGAGGGCTGGCTCACGGCCCGCCAGGGCTCGGGCACACGCGTCGCCGAGCGGGTCGTCGCGCCGCCGGTGCGGGCCGCGCCGCCCCGCAGGAAGGGCGGGGCGCCCACGTACAACCTGACCCCCGGCTCGCCGGACCTCGCGTCCTTCCCGCGCGCGGAGTGGCTCAAGGCGGCCCGGCGCGCGATGGCCGCGGCGCCCAACGACGCCCTCGGGTACGCGGACCCGCGCGGCCGCGTCGAACTGCGCACCGCGCTCGCCGGCTACCTCGCGCGGGCCCGCGGCGTCCACGCGGACCCCGACCGCATCGTCGTCACCGCCGGGTTCGTGCACGCCCTCGCGGTCCTCGGCCGGGTGCTGCGGGCGCGCGGGCTGCGGGAGGTGACCGTGGAGTCGTACGGCCTCGACATCCACTGGAACCTGCTGCACCGCGCGGGCCTGCGCACGGCGCCGCTCGCCTTCGACGAACTCGGCACGGACGTCTCGGCGCTGGGCCCCGGCTCGCCGAAGGCGGTGCTGCTCACCCCCGCGCACCAGTTCCCGATGGGCGTGCCGCTGCATCCCGACCGGCGGGCCGCGGCCGTCGACTGGGCGCGGCGCGCGGGCGGCGTGATCCTGGAGGACGACTACGACGGGGAGTTCCGCTACGACCGCCAGCCCGTCGGCGCGCTCCAGGGCCTCGACCCCGAACGCGTCGTGTACCTCGGCACGGCCAGCAAGTCCCTCGCACCCGGCCTGCGCCTCGGCTGGATGGTGCTGCCGTCCGGCCTGTACGGGGAGGTCCTCGGCGAGAAGGAGGCGGTGGGCGCGTCCTGCGGTGCCCTGGAACAGCTGACGCTCGCGGAGTTCATCACGTCGGGAGCGTACGACCGGCATGTGCGCGCCGCCCGGCTGCGCTACCGGCGCCGCCGCGACCAGCTCGTCGCGGCGCTCGCCGCCCACGCGCCCGACGTCCGCGCCACGGGCATCGCGGCGGGCCTCCACGCGGTACTCGAACTCCCGCCGGGCACCGAGCGGTCCGTCGTCCAGGCCGCCAACTGGGAACGCCTCGCGGTCCACGGCCTCGCCGGCTTCCGCCACCCGCTGGCGGGCACGGGCCGCCGGGACGCCCTGGTGGTGGGGTACGGAACTCCTGCGGAGCACGCGTGGGCGGGGGCGCTGGAGGCGTTGTGCAGGGTGCTGCCGTGAGTACGGGCCCGCTGGTCCCGCCGGGCCGGGCGTTCCGTTCCGGCGGCCCGTGACCCGTGCGATCAGTCGTGGTGGTCTTCGAGGAGCGGGGTTCCGGCCGGTGCCACGGCCTCGGCGGGGGCCTCGCCGAACCGCGCGAGCGCCAGCGCGCCCGCGACCGCCACCGCGAAGCCCAGGACGGCGAGCCAGCCGAGGCCGTCCCGGGTGCGGTCGCCCAGCCAGACCACGCCCACCAGGGCGGGACCGATCGTCTCGCCGATCACCATGCCCGCCGTGGCCGTCGTCACCGAGCCGCGCTGGAGCGCCGAGGTGAGCAGCAGGAAGGCCGCCCCTCCGCCCACCAGCAGGGCGTACGTCGCCGGGTTGGCCAGGAGCGCCCCGGGCGACACGTCGTCGATGAGACGTACGGTCACCTCGACCACCCCGAAACCACAGCCCGCCCCCAGACCGAGCGCCAGCGCCCGCGCCCGGCCGGGCAGCCGGCCGGCGACCGCGCCGAGGACCAGCACGGCGACGGCGACGGCGAGCATCACGTACCGCAGGGCCGTCGAGCCGGTGCGGTCGCCCTCGTCGCCCGACGCGAGGCCCAGCATCGCGAGGCCCGCGCAGACGACGCCCACCGCACCCCATTCGACGCCGCTGAGCCGCACCCGCAGCAGCCGGGACGCGACCACCGCCGTGACGGCGAGACTGGCGGCGAGCGCCGCTCCCACGGCGTAGATCGGGACGGAGCGCAACGCCACGACCTGCAGCAGGAAGCCGAGCCCGTCGAGGGCGAGCCCGGCGACGTAGCGCCACTGGCGCAGGGCGCGCAGCAGGAGCGCCGGGTCGACGCCGGAGCCGGTACCGGGCGCGGTGGCGCGGGTGGCGGCCGCCTGGAGAACCGAGGCCGTGCCGAAGCAGACCGCTGAGCCGAGTGCGCAAAACATCCCAAGAGACACGAAGTGACTGTAGAGGAAGGTGAGTCAAAGGAGACCCAAGGGACATTGGGTGGAGCCGGTTGGCACGGAGTGCCGGGGCCTCCCTACGCTGATCGCTGATACGTACGAAGCAGGGTGAGAAGCAGGGGCACGGGGGACAACACCGCATGGCACAGAAGCAACCGCGAAGGCTGCGCTCCAGCACGGTCGCGCTCGGCGGCATGGGCGTCCTCGCCGCCGCCCTCACCTCCTGCGGCTCCGACCCGGACCGCCGCTGCGTGGACCGCGACAGCTACGACTACCTCAACGGCTACCGCGTCGTGAGCGACAGCAACTGCAAGACCGGCGCGGCCGGTTCCGCCGGCTCCACCGGCAAGTCCCGCAAGGGTTCCTACGGCACGGGTACCGGCA
This sequence comes from Streptomyces sp. NPDC050732, assembly GCF_040654255.1. Taxonomy (NCBI): domain Bacteria; kingdom Bacillati; phylum Actinomycetota; class Actinomycetes; order Kitasatosporales; family Streptomycetaceae; genus Streptomyces; species Streptomyces sp. NPDC050732. The sequence continues at coordinate 96,517 of NZ_JBFAHP010000016.1, read as the reverse complement.
CCGGCACCGGCACCGGCAAGTCCTCGGGCCGCACCGACCCCGCCTGGTACTACGACGCCGACGTCGACGGACGCTACGCCGACAACGGCACCTTCAGCCGCAGCGAGGCCGTCGACCGGGACGGCTTCGGCTGCTCGGGCGACGGCAGTGGCGGCAGCGGCAGCAGCGGCGGCTGAGCGAGCGGTACGTACGCCATGGAACGCCGCACCACAGAACCCCGCCCCGACTGGCAGCGGACCGTCGAGGACCAGGGCCTCATCTACCCCCTGACGCGCTACCCCGACGACACCCTGCGCCCCTACTGGGACGAGAGTGCGTACTACGTCTTCTCGCTCCCCGAGGTCGAGGCGCTGGAGGAGGTCGTCGAGGAGCTCCACGCGATGTGCCTGGCCGCCGCCGCGCACATCGTCGAGCACGACCGGCTCGCCGACCTCGGCATCACGGACCCGCGGGTGGCGGCCGCCGTCACCGAGGCCTGGCACCGCCGCGCCGAACTCCCCTCCCTCTACGGCCGGTTCGACCTGCGCTACGACGGCACAGGCCCGGCCAAGATGCTGGAGTACAACGCCGACACCCCCACCTCCCTCGTCGAGGCCGCGAGCCCCCAGTGGTTCTGGATGGAGGAGCGCTTCCCGGGCGCCGACCAGTGGAACTCCCTCCACGAACGGCTCGTGGACGCCTGGCGGAAGCAGGCCCCGCTCCTCCCGCCCGGCGGCCCGCTGTACTTCGCCCACTCCGCCGGCGACGAGCTCGGCGAGGACCTGATGACGGTCGCGTACCTGCGCGAGACCGCCGAACAGGCCGGTCTCGCCGCCGAGTCCATCTCCATGGAGGACATCGGCTGGGACCGTCTCTCGCGCCGCTTCGTCGACAAGAAGCTCCGTTTCATGCGCAGCTGCTTCAAGCTCTACCCGTGGGAGTGGCTGACCACGGACCGCTTCGCGCCGCACGTCCTGGAGACCCTCGACAACGGCGGCGGCACGGGCTCGACCCTGTGGATCGAACCCGCCTGGAAGATGCTCCTCTCCAACAAGGCGCTCCTGGCGGTGTTGTGGGAGCTGTACCCGGGCCACCCGAACCTGCTGCCCGCCTATCTGGACGGCCCGCGCGAACTGGCCGTGTCCGGCGGATACGTCGCCAAGCCGCTGCTCGGCCGGGAGGGCGCGGGAGTGACGGTGCATGAACCGGCCCCCGCACCCGTCCCGCCCGCCCCGCGCGAAGAGGCGTGCTGCTACCAGCAGCTGTCACCGCTGCCGGACTTCGACGGCAACCGGGTGGTGCTCGGCGCGTGGGTCGTGGCCGACGAGGCGGCGGGACTCGGCATCAGAGAGTCCTCGGGACTGATCACGGACGAGTACGCGAGGTTCGTCCCGCACGTCATCCTGTGAGCCCCGGGGCCCCCGACGAGAGGGCAGGGGGCCGGGGGAGGGCCCGCACCGGCACGCCTCAGCGGCACAGAGCCTTGTCCACGACACCGTCCACCCGGGTCATGACCGTCTTGTCGTTCGGCTGCATGGTCACCGCGACGTTCGCGGCGCGGCCCTTGTCGGTGACCCCGCCCCGGGTCTCGTATCCCGGATAGCTGCCGCCGTGACCCCAGTAGACACCGCCGCACGACAGCGGCTTGCTCACCAGACCGAGGCCGTAGCGGGCGCCACGGCCGAAGTAGTCGGCGCGGACGGTGGTGCGCATCTGGTCGAGCTGCTCCTTGTGGAGGAGACGGCCGCGCAGGAGCTCGCCGTAGAACCGGTTGAGGTCGGAGTTGGTGGAGATCAGCTGACCCGCCGCCCAGGTCCAGGACGGGTCGAGCTCCGTGATGTCGCGCAGGGGCGCGCCCACGGCTTCCTGCAGATAGCCCTTGGGGTGGGGTTCGCGGATGGTCGCGTCGTGGGGCGCGGGGAAATAGGTGTAGCGCAACCCGATCCTCTTGATGACGCGCTGGTCGATCTCCTCCGCCACGGTGCGCTTGGTGACCTCTTCGACGATCAGCCCGGCCAGTACGTAGTTCGTGTTGCTGTACGCCCATCCCTTCCCCGGCTCGAACTCGCCCTTGTACTGAAGCGCGATGTCGAGCAGTTCACGAGGCTCGTAGTAACGCGGCTGGAGGTCGTGCTTCGTGTAATTGGGCAGCCCGCTCGTCTGCTGCAGGAGGTGACGGATGGTGATCCGGTTGCCGTCGATCCCCTCCCCGCGCACGACGCCCGGCAGATAGGTGTCGACCGAGTCGTCGAGGCCGACCTTCCCCTCGCCGACCAGCTGCAGCATGACCACCGCGGTGAACGCCTTGGTGTTGCTGCCGATCCGCACCTGACCGTCCCGGGGCACCTTCGCCCCGGTGGCCAGATCACCGACCCCTGCCGTGTAGGCACGGCTGCGGCCGTCGCGCCCCTTGACACTCGCCAGCGCTCCGGGCAGGCCGTCGTCGCGCACCAGCGCGTCCAGGCCCTGCTGGACCGCGTCCGGCCCGGACGTGACGGACGCGGACGCGGCGGGTGCCGCGGACGCCGCAGACGGCACCGGAGCCCCCACCGTCAGGGCGCCCACACCCACGCTGATGGCCACCGCGGTCGCGGTCGACACGGCTCTGCGCCGACCGCCCTGCCACCGACCGTCCTGCTGACGACCGGGAAAACGGAACTTCTGCCATGCCTGCTCACGCACGAGCCAACTCCTGTGGAAGCGTCGGGAATCCGGCGGCACCCGCCGGACTCCACACTTCCGGATGAGGACACCCGCGACGATCCTGCCAACCGCCCACTCCAGGTAGGGGTAACCCCCGCCCCGGCCGGCCGCTAGCTCAACACGGCCCGCAGCTGATCGAGCCCCCAGTCCAGATCCTCCTTGCTGATCACGAGCGGGGGAGCGATGCGGATCGTCGACCCGTGCGTGTCCTTGACCAGCACCCCCCTCTCCATCAGCTTCTCGGAGATCGCCCGTCCCGTGCCGTACGACGGGGCGATGTCGACGCCCGCCCACAAGCCGCGTCCCCGCACCTCCGTCACCTTGCCCGCACCGGTCAGCAGCCCCAGCTCGGCGTGCAGGTGATCACCCAGCTCCGTGGCGCGCTGCTGGTACTCACCCGTCGACAGCATGTCGACCACCTCAAGCCCCACCGCGCAGGCCAGCGGGTTGCCGCCGAACGTCGAACCGTGCTCACCCGGCTTGAACACCCCGAGCACATCGGCGTCCGCCACCACGGCCGACACGGGCACCACGCCGCCCCCGAGCGCCTTGCCCAGCAGATACACGTCCGGCACCACACCCTCGTGCTCGCACGCGAACGTACGTCCCGTCCTGCCGAGCCCCGACTGGATCTCGTCCGCGATGAGGAGGACCCCGCGCTCCCGGGTCAACTCCCGCACCCCCGGCAGATAGCCGGCCGGCGGCACAAGCACCCCGGCCTCGCCCTGGATCGGCTCGATCAGCACGGCCACCGTGTCGTCGGTGACCGCGGCCCGCAGCGCCTCCAGGTCGCCGTACGGCACGATCTCGAAGCCCGGTGTGTACGGCCCGAAGTCCGCCCGCGCCTCCTCGTCCGTGGAGAAGCTGATGACGGTCGTGGTCCGGCCGTGGAAGTTGCCGGCCGCGACGACGATCTTCGCCCGCCCGTCCGGCACCCCCTTGACCTGGTACCCCCACTTCCGCGCGGTCTTCACGGCCGTCTCCACGGCCTCCGCGCCCGTGTTCATGGGCAGCACCATCTCCTTGCCGCAGAGCTCGGCCAGGCGCGTACAGAACTCGGCGAACCGGTCGTGGTGAAACGCCCGCGACGTCAGCGTCACCCGGTCGAGCTGCGCCTTCGCGGCGTCGATCAGCCGGCGGTTGCCGTGCCCGAAGTTGAGCGCGGAGTACCCGGCGAGCATGTCGAGATAGCGGCGCCCCTCGACATCGGTCATCCACGCGCCCTCGGCGGAGGCGACCACGATGGGCAGCGGATGGTAGTTGTGCGCGCTGTGCGCCTCGGCCGAGGCGATGAGCCGCTCACTGGAAGACGGCGACGGCGATGACGGCGATGACGGCGACGAGGGCGATGACGACGATGACGTGCGGGGAGATGGCGTACTCGACACGGGGTCTCCGTTCGTCTTGCGGCGTGGGGCGGATGTGGCGCCCAATTCCTATCGTCGCTCGCATCGCGGACGAAGAAACCTGCCGGATCGGCGTGCCCGCTAGGCTGGCCCCGACAGCACGGTGACTGGCGCACGGGGAACCGACCCCGATGGAGCCGTGCCAGGCAGAACCTTCGAGGTGCCGCCCGCCTGGGCACCCCGGGACCACGACCGGACACTGACCGCTCGCCCCGGAGGACGCCATGACTTCCATTTCCCCTTCCTCATCCCCTGCCCCTGCCTCTCCCTCTCCCTCTCCCTCCCCTTCTCGCTCTACCTCTGCCGCTCAGCACCACCCCGCCCTCGCTGCCGAGGACCCCGAACTCGCCGCCCTCATCGGTGCCGAGGAGCAGCTCCAGGCCGACACCCTGCGGCTCATCCCCAGCGAGAACTACGTGTCCACCGCGGTCCTCGAAGCCTCCGGCACCGTCCTGCAGAACAAGTACAGCGAGGGCTACCCCGGCCGCCGCTACTACGAGGGCCAGCAGAACATCGACCCCGTCGAGCGCCTGGCCATCGCCCGCGCCAAGGCCGTCTTCGGCGTCGAGCACGCCAACGTCCAGCCCTACTCCGGCTCCCCGGCCAACCTCGCCGTCTACCTCGCCTTCGCCGAGCCCGGCGACACCGTGATGGGCATGGCCCTGCCGATGGGCGGCCACCTCACCCACGGCTGGGGCGTCTCCGCCACCGGCAAGTGGTTCCGCGGCGTGCAGTACGGCGTGCGCCGGACCACCGACCCCGGGACGAACGGCCGCGTCGACCTCGACGAGGTCCGCGACCTCGCGCTCAAGGAGCGCCCCAAGCTGATCTTCTGCGGTGGCACCGCCCTCCCCCGCACCATCGACTTCGCCGCCTTCGCCGAGATCGCCCGCGAGTCCGGCGCCGTCCTGGTGGCCGACATCGCGCACATCGCCGGCCTGATCGCGGGCGGCGCCCACCCCTCACCGGTGCCGCACGCCGACGTGATCTCCACGACCACCCACAAGACCCTGCGCGGCCCGCGCGGCGCGATGCTGATGTCCCGCGAGGAGCACGCCAAGGCCATCGACAAGGCGGTCTTCCCCGGTCTGCAGGGCGGCCCGCACAACCAGACCACCGCGGCCATCGCGGTCGCCCTCCACGAGGCGTCCCGGCCCTCCTTCCGCGACTACGCCCACGCGATCGTCGACAACGCCAAGGCCCTCGCCGACGCCCTCCTCGCCCGCGGCTTCGACCTGGTCTCCGGCGGCACGGACAACCACCTGATCCTGATGGACCTCACCCCCAAGGACGTCCCGGGCAAGATCGCCGCGAAGGCCCTCGACCGGGCCGGGATCGTCGTGAACCACAACACCGTGCCCTACGACCCCAGGAAGCCGTTCGACCCGTCGGGCATCCGCATCGGCACCCCCTCCCTCACCTCCCGCGGACTCGGCACGGAGCACATGACAGCCGTCGCCGAATGGATCGACCGTGGTGTCGCCGCGGCGCGCACCGGTGACGAGGACGCCCTGACGAAGATCAGGTCCGAGGTCGCCGACCTGATGTCCGCCCACCCGGCACCGGGCCTGCCCGCTGCCTGAGCGGCCCCCGCACGGGTGGGGCCGGACGCACTGTGTTCCTCGTCTCATCGGCCGCGACCGCGGGCAGCCACAGCTCGGACGCCGCACCGGCCGGTAACCGTGCCGCACCGGCCGTGGCCGGTCGGTTCCCACCCGTCACACACCTGTTTCCGAGCTATGAGAGTCACCTGAGAGAATGGGCACCATGGCCTCTGAACGACCTCGTGTGCTCTCCGGAATCCAGCCCACCGCCGGCTCGTTCCACCTCGGCAATTACCTCGGCGCGGTCCGCCAGTGGGTGGCGCTGCAGGAGTCCCACGACGCCTTCTACATGGTGGTGGACCTGCATGCGATCACGGTCCCGCAGGACCCCGCCGAGCTGCGCGCCAACACCCGGCTCGCCGCCGCCCAGCTGCTCGCCGCGGGCCTCGACCCGGAGCGCTGCACGCTCTTCGTCCAGAGCCACGTCCCCGAGCACGCCCAGCTCGCCTGGGTGATGAACTGCCTCACCGGCTTCGGCGAGGCCTCCCGCATGACGCAGTTCAAGGACAAGTCCGCCAAGCAGGGTGCCGAGCGCGCGTCCGTCGGCCTCTTCACGTACCCGGTCCTCCAGGTCGCGGACATCCTGCTGTACCAGGCCAACGAGGTGCCGGTCGGCGAGGACCAGCGTCAGCACATCGAGCTCACCCGTGACCTGGCCGAGCGTTTCAACGGCCGCTTCGGGGAGACGTTCACCGTGCCGTCGGCGTACATCCTCAAGGAGACGGCGAAGATCTACGACCTCCAGGACCCGTCGATCAAGATGAGCAAGTCGGCGTCCACGCCGAAGGGCCTGATCAACCTCCTGGACGAGCCCAAGGCCACCGCCAAGAAGGTCAAGAGCGCCGTCACCGACACCGACACGGTGATCCGCTACGACGTGGCGGAGAAGCCGGGCGTCAGCAACCTCCTGAGCATCTACTCCACGCTCACCGGCACCGGTATCGCCGAACTGGAGCAGAAGTACGCCGGCAAGGGCTACGGTGCGCTGAAGACCGACCTCGCCGAGGTCATGGTCGAGTTCGTGACCCCCTTCCGGGACCGCACCCAGCAGTATCTGGACGACCCGGAGACGCTCGACTCGATCCTGGCCAAGGGCGCGGAGAAGGCTCGTGCCGTCGCCGCCGAGACCCTCGCGCAGGCGTACGACAGGGTGGGCTTCCTGCCCGCCAAGCACTGAGTCACCGGACGACCGAGCACCACAGCTTGCACCGCGCTGCCCACCGGGCGGCGTCCCCCGCCCATGGACACGACGACAGGAGTACGACGTGGGGACCGTAACGATCGGCGTCTCGATCGCGGTCCCGGAGCCACACGGCAGCCTGCTCCAGGAGCGGCGTGCGGGCTTCGGGGACCCCGCGGCGCACGGCATCCCCACCCATGTGACCCTGCTGCCGCCCACCGAGGTGGACGCGTCGGCGCTGCCCGCGGTCGAGGCGCATCTGCTGTCGGTCGCGGCGGCGGGCCGCCCGTTCCCGATGCGCCTTTCGGGGACGGGCACCTTCCGTCCGCTGTCGCCCGTCGTCTTCGTGCAGGTGGTGTCGGGCGCCTCGGCCTGCTCCTGGCTGCAGGAGCGGGTCCGGGACGCGTCGGGGCCGATGGCACGCGAACTGCAGTTCCCGTACCACCCGCATGTCACGGTGGCGCACGGCATCTCCGAAGAGGCCATGGACCGCGCGTACGAGGAGCTCTCGGAGTACGAGGCCGAGTGGTCGTGCACCGGCTTCGCCCTGTACGAGCAGGGTTCCGACGGTGTCTGGCGCAGGCTGCGCGACTTCGCCTTCGGTGGCCCTGTAGTGCCCCCTCAGGCCTCGGCCCCGTCGGCGCGGGGTACGCTGCCCGCTCGCTGACCGGGGTGCCCCGGCCGACCGTGCTGGGGGATCATGCGCAACGCAGCGGCAGCTGTCGCCGCCCTCGCCTTCGTGGCGGTCGGCTGCGGGGCACAGAAGTCCGACGGCGCGGCTGCCGCGCGGCCGTCCGAGCCCCGTGCGGTCGGGCTCTCCTGGACGTACGAGCGCATCGACGACGAGCCCGGCGAGCTGATCGACGGGGCCGCCCTGGCTCCGGACGACATATGGGCTCTCGGGAGCGACGGCGCCCGCACCGGCGGGCGGTCCGCGAAGGGCCATCTGCTGCACTTCGACGGCGAGAAGTGGACGCGGGAGCCGCTGCCGGTCGACGGCGATCCCCACCTCTCCCGGCTGGAGTACCTCGGGTCGGCGGGCATCCGGCTGCACACCGTGGAAGGCACCGCGTCGAACACGAAGAGGCCGCGTTATGCCCTCTGGGACGGCACTCGCTGGGGCCCCGTGAAGGACGCGCCCGCCGGGCCGCTCACGGACATCGAGGTCATCGCTCCGGACGACGTGTGGGTGCTCCGGGGCGACGGCGAGGTCACGCACTGGGACGGCAGCAGGTGGACGGTGACGCCGATGCCAGCGGAGAGGGTCGCCGCCCTCGCCGGTTCGGCGCGGGACGACGTGTGGGCGGTCGGTTCGCGTACGACGGGGCGGGGTGTCGGCGGGCCGGGCGGCGAGGTCAGGCAGCTCGCCGCGATGCACTTCGACGGCGAGAAGTGGACGCTCACCAGGACGCCGACGTACCGCTTCCCCGATCCGGTGCCGCCCGAGCCGTTCGCCGAGTTCACCGGGATCGACGTCGCCTCCAGGACGTACGTCCGCGCCTACGGAGGACACTCCTACCGGGGGTACGACGGCGAAGAGGTCCGCGATCCGGAGTCGGAGAGCGTCGAGTTGAGCTGGGACGGCTCCCGCTGGAAGGACGCGAAGCCCTTTCCCGGAGCGTGCGCGTACCGGAAACCCGTGGCCCGGGACGGCGACCGCGGCTTCTTCATGAACGGCAACCGGCACCTGACCACCGACGGCAAATGCACGAAGATCAAGAAGCCGGGGCTGCCCGAGGGCGGCGGGGTACGCCCCGAGGCGCAGCAGCAGCTCTGGCTGAAGAGGATCGTCACGGTGCCGGGCTCGGGCGAGGTGCTGGGCTTCGGCACGGTCGAGGTCCTGCAGAGCGGCTTCGCCCCGTCCAAAGCCGTCGTCGTCACCCTGAAGCGGCAGGAGAAGCGATGAAGAGGACCGCCGCGATCCTGGCCGTGCTGGCCCTTGCCGCAGCGGGCTGCGGCAGCGACGACAGGGAACCCGTCCGAACCGGCGGCTCCAGGAGCGACGCCTGGAAGCTCGCCTACGTCGACAAGGCGACCAGGGGTGAACTGACCACTGTCGCAGCGGCCTCCGAGGACGACATCTGGGCCGCGGGCTGGGAGTCGCTCAACGGCGACATGAGCGACCCCGAGGGCCAGTACCTGCTGCACTACGAAGGCAGCGAATGGCGGCGGCAGAAGCCACCGGCCGAGCTCGACGGGAACATCTTCCACCCGCGGCTCGACTCCTCGGGCCCGGACAACGTGTGGCTCTTCGGCTCGGGTGACGACTCCGCGGTGGGCGTGGCCCGTTGGGACGGCACCCGCTGGCGGCGCATGCCACGGCCGACGGGGAGCGGAATGCTCGGCGAGACCAAGGTGTTCGGCCCCGACGACGTGTGGGTGCTGCTCGGCGAGAAACAGGCGCAGCACTGGGACGGCAGCCGCTGGACCAGTCACGTGCTGCCCGCCGTCGCGAACGCGCTCGACGGCACGTCGGGCGACGACCTGTGGGCGGTCGGCTTCCGCACGAGCGGTCCCGGAGTGGGCGGCGAGGGCGGCGAACTCAGCCAGCCCGCGGCGATGCACTGGAACGGCGCATCCTGGACGAGCACGCGGACGCCGGAGTACCGCTTCCCCGAGCCCGTTCCGCCCGAGCCGGGCGCCTCCCTCGACGGCGTGGAGGCGGTCTCTCCAAAAGAAGCGTGGGCCTACGGCTCGCACGACTTCAACCACGGCGAGGTCGAGAGGGAACCTTCCATCGAACACGTCATGCTGCGCTGGGACGGCTCCCGCTGGCACGAGCAGAAGGGTGCCGACCAGGACCCGTGCCTCTCCAGGAGTGTCGTCGCGCACGGGGAGGACGGAGGGCTCCTCTTCGGAGTACGCCGGTACCGCACTCCGGAGGGGCGCTGCACCAAGCTGTCCTGGCCGCACCTGCCCGCCAAGGGCGAGATCAAGTCCGGTGCCGGGCAGCAGCTCTGGCTCGACCCGATCGTGCCGGTGCCGGGCACGAGGAAGTTCGTCGGCGTGGGCAAGGTCTACGTGACGCAGTGGGGCAACCCGCAGACCTTGCCCACCGTCGCCACGTACGAACCGCCGAAGAGCTCCTAGAGGGGCAGTCGCCGGAACACCGGCCGCGGCACGTGCCGCAGGGCCGACATGACCAACCGCAGCGCTCCCGGCACCCACACCGTCTCGGAGCGCCGCCGCAGGCCGTTCTCGATGGCTTCCGCCACCGCCTCCGGGGTGGTCGCCATGGGCGCCTCCTCCAGGCCCGCGGTCATCTTCGAGCGGACGAAGCCGGGGCGGACGACCATCACGTGCACCCCGGTGCCGTGCAGCGCGTCGCCCAGGCCCTGGGCGAACGCGTCGAGTCCGGCCTTGCTGGAGCCGTAGATGAAGTTCGACCGGCGGGCGCGCTCGCCCGCCACCGAGGAGAGCACCACCAAGGAGCCGTGGCCCTGCGCCTGCAGCGCCCGCGCGCAGACCAGCCCCGCGGAGACCGCGCCCGTGTAGTTCGTCTGGGCGACGCGGACCGCCGCGACGGGCTCGTCCTCGTCGCGTGCCTGGTCGCCGAGGATGCCGAAGGCGAGCAGCACCATGTCGATGTCGCCCTCGGTGAAGACCTTGCCGAGGGTCGCCTCGTGGGACTCGGGGTCGAGCGCGTCGAAGGCGACGGTCCGCACGTCCGCGCCCATGTCGCGCAGGCCGGCCGCGGCCTTCTCCAGGTCGGGGGACGGGCGCCCGGCCAGCCACACCGTGCGGGTGCGGCGGGCGACGAGGCGCCGCGCGGTGGCGAGGCCGATCTCGGAGGTGCCGCCGAGGACGAGCAGGGACTGGGGGGTGCCGAAGGCGTCTTTCATGAGTACCGGTCTCCTAGAGGGCGAGGCGGCGGGAGAGGTCCGAGCGGAACACTCCACGCGGGTCGAGATCGGCCCGCAGGGCACGGAAGTCGTCGAGCCTGGGGTACATCGCGGCGAGCATCTCGGGCCGCAGGCGTGAGTCCTTGGCGAGGTAGATGCGCCCGTCGGCGGCGGCCACCTCCTCGTCGAGCTCGTCGAGGAAGGCGCCGAGCCCGGGGAGGTTCGCCGGGATGTCCAGGGCGAGGGTCCAGCCGGGCATCGGGAAGGAGAGCCAGCCCGGATCGCCCTCTCCGAAGCGCTTCAGTACGGCGAGGAAGGACGGGCAGCCACGCTCGGAGATGCGCTGCACGATGCGGCGCAGGGCCTCCTCCTTGCCGTATCCGACGACGAACTGGTACTGCACGAAGCCGCCGCGGCCGTAGACGCGGTTCCAGTGCGGGACGCCGTCCAGGGGGTGGAAGAAGGTGGAGATCTTCTGGAGCTCGCCGGTGCGGGAGCGGGGCGCCTTGCGGTACCAGAGTTCGTTGAAGAGCCCCACAGAGGTCCTGCCGAGCAGCCCCTCCGGCAGGAAGGAGGGGGCGGCGGGCAGCCGGGCGGGGCGGAAGGCGAGAGGGGCTCTACGCGCGCGTGCCCGCTCCGGGAGGGCGTCCAGGGGGGCGTGGTCGCCGCGGGTCAGGACCGAGCGGCCCATGGAGGCGCCGCGCGCGAGGAGGTCGATCCAGGCGACCGAGTAGCGGTAGCGGTGGTCGGTGGCGGTCAGGCGGGCCATCAAGTCGTCGAGGTCCGTGGCGCGTTCCGTGTCGACCGTCATCAAGGACGTCTCGACCGGCAGGAGTTGGACGGTCGCCGAGAGGATCACGCCGGTGAGGCCCATGCCGCCGGCCGTCGCGTCGAACAGCGCGCTGCCGGGTTCGACCGTGCGGACCGTGCCGTCGGCGGTCAGCAGGTCCATCGACAGGACGTGCCGGGAGAAGGAACCGGAGACGTGGTGGTTCTTGCCGTGGATGTCGGCGCCGATCGCCCCGCCCACCGTCACGTAGCGGGTCCCCGGGGTCACCGGCACGAACCAGCCGAGGGGGAGCAGGACTTCCATCAGGTGGTGCAGTGAGACGCCCGCGTCGCAGACGACCGTGGCTGCCGGAGCGCCCGTGCTCGTCGTCCCTGTGGTGTCGATGACGCGCACCCGGTCGAGGCCCGTCATGTCGAAGACGGCGCCGCCCGCGTTCTGTGCGGCGTCTCCGTAGGCCCGGCCCAGGCCGCGGGCGATGCCGCCGCGCTCCCCGCAGTCACGCACCGCGGCCGCCGCCTCCTCCTGTGTGCGGGGTCTCACCAGCCGGGCGGTGGTCGGAGCGGTGCGGCCCCAGCCGGAGACGGAGACGGCGGACGCCGTGGGGGCCGAGGCGCGGGCAGGGGAATCGGCGGGTGAGTCGGCAGGCATGAAGGTGACCGTATCGCCCGCATGTGGGCGGTTCGTTCCAACAGTCCCGTCCCTCACCGAAATGGGTGATTGATGGAGTGTCATCCTACATTGACGGAATTATGAGCATGTTGTTGAGAAGAGTTGAGATGCCCGGCTCTCGAACGTCTTCGAAATAGAGGCGACATGCACGACATGGACCACCGGTTGCTGTCGGCCCTCCGCGACTGCGGCACCGACCCGCGCGTGGCGGCCGCCGCACGCGCCCTGTCGCGCGCCGGCGAGCACGGCGCGCTCTGGATCGCGGCCGGCCTCGCGGGCGCCGCCGTCGACCGGGAGCGCCGCGGCGCATGGTTGCGCGGCACGGCGCTCACCGCCACCGCACACCTGGCCAGCATGGGCGTCAAGCGGATCGTCCGCCGCCCGCGCCCGGGCGACCACAACGGCGTCGCGCCCCTCGTACGCACCGCGGGCAGGCACTCCTTCCCCAGCTCCCACGCCACGTCGGCCGCCGCGGCCACCGTCGCGTACAGCGCCCTGCGCCCCGTCGGCGCCCGCCTCGTACCGCCGCTGGCCGCCGCGGTGTGCGTCTCCCGGATGGTCGTCGGCGTCCACTACCCCTCGGACGTCGCCGCGGGAGCGGCGCTCGGCGCGCTCACCGCGCGCGTGGGCGCCGCCTGGATGAACGGAGGCAGCGATGCCTGAACGTATCTCCACCGTCCTGGAGCGGCCCCGCCCGGCCCAGCGCCCGAGCACCGTCGGCCTGCCGCTCGGCCTCCTGAAGACCGCGCGCCCCCGCCAGTGGGTGAAGAACGTCCTGGTCGTCGCGGCCCCCGCGGCCGCCGGTGAACTCTTCTCGCGGCACGCCCTCACCCAGGTCGCCATCGTCTTCGCGCTGTTCACGGCGGCCGCCTCCGCCGTCTACCTGATCAACGACGCCCGCGACGCGGACGCCGACCGCGCGCACCCCACCAAGTGCCGCAGGCCGGTCGCCGCCGGGCAGGTCCCGGTGCCCGTCGCATACGCCGTGGGAGGGCTCCTGGCCGTCCTCGCGCCCGCGGCGGCCGCCGTCCTGTGCACACCGCTCACAGCGGCGCTCCTGGCCGCGTACGTCGGCATGCAACTCGCCTACTGCGTCAGCCTCAAGCACGTCCTCGTCGTCGACCTCACGATCGTCACGACCGGCTTCCTGATGCGCGCCATGATCGGCGGCCTCGCACTGGAGATCCCGCTCTCGCGCTGGTTCCTGATCACCACCGGCTTCGGCGCGCTCTTCATGGTCTCCGCCAAGCGCTACTCCGAAGCCGTCCAGATGTCCGCGAGCTCGGCGGAACTGGGCGCCACGCGCGCGTTGCTCACCGAATACACCACCGGCTACCTGCGCTTCGTGTGGCAACTGGCCGCAGGTGTCGCCGTTCTCGCCTACTGCCTGTGGGCCATGGAGGAGGGCGGCACCGCCAACGGCAGCCTGCTGCCCTGGCGCCAGCTGTCCATGGCGGCCTTCATCCTCGCGATCCTGCGCTACGCCGTCTTCGCCGACCGGGGCACGGCGGGCGAACCCGAGGACGTCGTCCTGCGGGACAGGGCGCTCGCCGTGATCGGCCTGGTGTGGCTCGCGATGTACGGACTCGCGGTCGCGGACTGGTGAGTTTGCATTCCCTGCGCGCGAAAGCGCACTCCCTGCGCGGACGGCTGCGGACGCTCGGACCCGAACTGCTCGGCTTCGCCGCCGTCGGGATCTGCGCGTACGCCGCCGACCTCGGCCTCTTCATCTGGCTGCGCGGACCCGTGGGCCTGGACCCGCTGACCGCCAAGGCGCTCTCCTTCGTGGCGGGCTGCTCGGTCGCGTACGCGGGCAACGCGCTCGGCACCTACCGGAGCAGGGCCGCGGAGGTCTCGCGGCTGCGCCAGTACGTGGTGTTCTTCGCCGTCAACATCGCGGGCGCCCTCGTCCAACTGCTGTGCATCGCCGTGTCCCACTACGGTCTCGGCCTCACCTCACAGCGGGCGGACACCGTCTCGGGCGCCGGCATCGGTATGGCACTCGCCACTGTCCTGCGTTTCTGGGGTACCCGGACCTTGGTCTTCCGCTCACCGGGCAGGACAACAGGCAGAACCACAGGCACGGAGGCGTCATGGACTGGCTGAAGAAACTCCCCGGCATCGGGCCCCTCGTCGAGAAGGGCATGCGCACGCACGCGTGGCAGGCGTACGACCGGCTCGACCACGTGCACTGGACGCGCCTCGCCGCCGCCATGACGTTCATCAGCTTCCTGGCGCTCTTCCCCCTGCTCACCGTCGCCGCCGCGATCGCCGCGGCCACACTGTCGAAGAAGCAGCAGAGCACCCTGGAAGACAAGATCTCCGAACAGGTCCCCGGCATCTCCGACCAGCTCAACCTGGACGCGCTCGTCGCCAACGCCGGCACCGTCGGGCTCGTCGCGGGCGCCCTGCTGCTCTTCACCGGCATCGGCTGGGTCGGCTCCATCAGGGAGTGCCTGCGGGCCGTCTGGGAGCTGCCGGACGAGGAGGAGAACCCCGTCCTGCGCAAGGCCAAGGACGCCGGGGTGCTCATCGGGCTCGGCGGCGTGGGGCTCGCGTCGTTCGCCGCGTCCGGGCTCGCATCGACCGCCGTCGGCTGGGCCGCCGACCTCGTCGGCATCGACGAGAAGGGCTGGGGCACCGTGCTGCTCCAGGTCGTCGCGTTCGCCATCGCCGTCCTCGCGGACTTCCTGCTGCTGCTCTACGTCCTGACGCTGCTGCCCGGCGTGCAGCCGCACCGGCGCGAGCTCGTCACCGCCGGCCTGATCGGCGCGGCCGGATTCGAACTGCTCAAGCTGCTGCTCGGCGGCTACATGAAGGGCGTCGCCGCGAAGAACATGTACGGCGCCTTCGGAGTACCCGTCGCCCTGCTCCTGTGGATCAACTTCACCGCCAAGCTGCTGCTGTTCTGCGCCGCATGGACGGCGACGCGGAAAGCGTCACGTACGGAGGGAGAAAAAGGCGAAGAGGCAGCCTCCGAAGAAGCTGCCTCCACGACCGCGCCCCGCCGTCAGTCCTGACGCGACCGCCGGCCCGCCTGTCCCGGCAGCGGCATCCGGCGCCTGAGCACGAAGGCCCCCGCGGCGAGCACCGCGAGCACGCCACCGGCGATCCCGAGCGCGATGCCCATCCCGCTCGACCCGCCGTCGGAGGAGTGCGCCGCCTTCTCGACGGCACCCTCGCCGCCGCTGCCCGGGGCGCCCTTGCCCGCGCCACCCGTGGCGGCGCCCTTCGGAGCGACCAGCTCACCCACCGGGTCGACCTTGCCCACGGCCTGGAAGCCCCAGTCGAAGAGCCGCGCCGTCTCGTTGTAGACCGCGTGGGCCTCTCCGGAGGAGGGGTTCATGACGGTGACGAGGAGCACCTTGCCGTCGCGCTCGGCGACTCCGGTGAAGGTGTTGCCCGCGTTCGACGTGTAGCCGTTCTTGACGCCCGCGATGCCCTTGTAGGGCTCGACTCCGTCGGCGCCGGTGAGCAGCTTGTTGGTGTTCTGGATCTCGAAGGACTCACGCTTCGTCCTGCCCTTGTCCTTGCCCTTCTTGATCTTCTTCGTCTCGCCGGGGAACTGGGCCGTGGCCGTCGCGCAGTACTCGCGGAAGTCCTTCTTCTGCAGTCCGGAGCGGGCGAACAGCGACAGGTCGTACGCGGAGGAGACCTGCCCCTTGGCGTCGTAGCCGTCCGGGGAGACCACGTGCGTGTCGAGGGCCTGCAGCTCCTCGGCGTGCTTCTGCATGTCCTTGACGGTCTGCGGGATGCCGTCGTTCATCGCGGACAGGACGTGCACCGCGTCGTTGCCCGACTTCAGGAAGACACCCAGCCACAGGTCGTGGACGGAGTACGTCTCGTTCTCCTTGATGCCGACCATGCTGCTGCCCGCGCCGATGCCCTCCAGATCGGAGAGCGCGACCTTGTGCTTCTGCGACTTGGGGAACTTCGGCAGGACCGTGTCCGCGAACAGCATCTTCAGGGTGCTCGCCGGAGGCAGCCGCCAGTGTGCGTTGTGCGAGGCCAGGACCTCACCGGACTCGGCGTCCGAGACGATCCAGGAACGCCCCGTCAGGTCCTTGGGCAGCACCGGGGCGCCCGCCTTGAGCTTCACCTGGGTGCCCGGCTCACCGAGCCGCGCACCACCCACGGTGGACATCTTGGAGGGCGGCTTCGGCTGGTCCTTGTCGTCTCCCGGCTTCCCGTCCGCCAGCGCGGGCGCCGCGGTCGACATGGTCAGCAATGCGGCGGAAGCGACCAACAGGGCGGTCTTTTTTACGGCAGGCACGGACGAGAACGTACAGGGCGGGGCTGTGCGGGTCGCTCCCGAGGTGCGCTGTGTCCCGTCGTCCCCACCCCGGCGGCGGTGCGGAAGGGGACCTCGCGATACTGAACGCATGAAGCTCAGCCGCCCTGTCTCCTGGTTCCTGCTCGCCTTCGGGGTGTGGAGCTGGTTCATCTGGATCACTTTCGTCAAGAACCTGTGGAAGGACGGCAGCGGGCTCGCCTTCGACGACGCGGACAACCCGACCGGGTACTTCTGGGTGCACCTGACGCTTGCCGTTGTCTCCTTTGCCTTGGGGACGGTGGTAGGGGTCATCGGGTTCCGTGGAGTCCGTGCTCTGCGCAGAACGTCATAGCCGTGGTCGTCCTCACGGTCCTCGTGGGCCTCGCCGTCCTCGCGGCCTTCGCCGCCCTCCACTGGTACGCGTGGCGCCGCCTGGTGCGGGACACCACGGCCGGCCCCGGACCCGCCCGGCGCGCCGGCACGGTCGTCTTCGTCGCGGGCCCCCTGCTGATGTTCGGCGCGCTCGTGGCCGAGCGCTCCGGAGCGCCGTTCCTGCTCCAGCGGGTGCTCGCCTGGCCCGGGTTCATGTGGCTGGCCGTCTCGCTCTACCTGCTGCTCGCGCTGCTCGTGGGGGAGCTGGTACGTCCCTTGCTGCGGCGGTGGGCCCAAGGCGACACGCGACGTGAGAGCGTCCCGGAACCTGTGCCCGTGCCCGCGGCGGACGTCACACCTGACGCGCCGTCCGTACCCGAACCGGAGCCCGAACCCGCGCCGGAGCCCGAACCCGCGCCGGAGCCCGTGCGCGCCGCTCCCGCCCCCTCCCGCCGCCTCTTCGTCTCCCGCGTCGTCGGCGGTACCGCCGCGGCCGTGGCGGCCGGGACCGTCGGCTACGGAACGTACGGCGTGCTCCGCGGCCCCAAGGTGAAGCGGGTCACCGTGCCGCTGGCGAAACTCCCGCGAGGGGCACACGGGTTCCGGATCGCCGTGGTCAGCGACATCCACCTCGGCCCGATACTCGGCCGCGGCTTCTCGCAGCGCGTCGTGGACACCGTCAACGCCACGCAGCCCGACCTGATCGCCGTGGTCGGCGACCTGGTGGACGGCAGCGTCGAGGACCTGGGCCCCGCCGCCGCGCCGCTCGCCGGACTGCGGGCGAAGCACGGCGCGTACTTCGTCACGGGCAACCACGAGTACTTCTCCGGGGCCGAGCAGTGGGTCGACCACGTGCGCGAACTGGGCCTGCGCCCGCTGCGGAACGCCCGTACCGAACTCCCCGGGTTCGACCTCGCGGGCGTCGACGACGTGGCGGGCGAGGACGAGGGCAAGGGCCCCGACTTCGCCAAGGCGCTCGGCGACCGGGACCGCTCGCGGGCCTCGGTGCTCCTCGCCCACCAGCCGGTCGTCATCCACGACGCCGTCGAGCACGGAGTGGACCTGCAGCTCTCCGGCCATACCCACGGCGGCCAGCTGTGGCCGGGCAACCTCGTCGCGGACCTGGCCAATCCGACACTCGCGGGCCTGGAGCGGTACGGCGACACGCAGCTCTACGTGACGCGCGGCGCGGGCGCCTGGGGGCCGCCCGTACGGGTCGGGGCGCCGTCGGACATCACGGTCGTGGAACTGGCGTCGAGACAGGCCTGACCCGCACGCGGTGTCACCGACACGGCTTGTTCCTGGGGTATTTGGTTCAGAACTGGCCAGATATGGGTGAGTCCAGAGGTGCCGCAGTGACACCGCGCGGCACCTCTGCGCAGCATTGAGGCGTCGGAGGGGGAATGGGGACTTGTTGAGACGTGATGCCTTCAGACTGCCGCCGCACCCCGCGTCGGTGCCGCTCGCCCGTACACGCGTGCGCGACCATCTCTCGGCCTGGGGGCAGACGGCGGACCACGGGGCGCTCGACGACACCGTGCTCCTCGTGTCGGAGCTGGCGACCAACGCGATTCTCCACGGGCTCGTGGTCGAGCGGGAGTTCGAGGTGGCGGTGACGGTGCTCGCCGACGGCTCGTGCTTCGTCGAGGTGTCCGACGAGAGCCCGTCGGAGCCCGAGCTGCGCACGGCGGACGCCTGGGAGGACGAGAGCGGCCGCGGCATGCGGCTCCTCGACGCGGTCGCTGAGGCGTGGGGCGTCTGGCGGCGCGGCAGGTACGGCAAGACGGTGTGGGCGCTGGTGAGGGGCTGAGCGCACCGGCGCGGGCGGCCGTGAGCGGCGCCGGGTGTCTGCCCTTCGAGGGCGGCCGGACGCTGGCGGTCATCCTCAGCAAGGCGATGATGCTGGCCAGGGACGACGAGATCACGGACCCGACGATCCTCAGCCGGCTCTGACGGCGTCGTCCCCGCCTCTGACGGCGTCGTCCTCGCGCGCGGGAGCGGCGTCCGGCCCGACGGCACCCTGTGCGGGGAGGTCCGGCGGCAGGGTGAAGCGGCGGACGCCCGGCACCGCCGCCGTCCCCGCGCACGCCACGCCGACGCCGACAGCCGCGATCCACAGGGGTGTCGCCGTACCCCAGGCGCTCGCCGCGAGGGGGGCGAGGACGTAGCCGAGCGGCATCGCGGCCATCGAGAGGAGCCAGTCGTACGAGGTGACGCGGGCCAGCACCGCGGACGGTATCGCCGCCTGTACCGAGGTCTCCCAGACGGGGCTGAGGAAGCCGAGTCCCGCCTGCGCGAGGCCGTAGGCGACGATGACGGCGGGCGCGGGGGCACCGGCGGCGAGCAGGCCGAGCGGGAGGGCGTACGTCGCGAGGCCCAGGTTGGCCGTCAGGACGGGGCGGCGCGGCCTGGCGCGGCCGGCGAGCAGCGAGCCGAGCAGCAGCCCGATCGCGCCCACCTGGAGGATCCAGATCCACGTGCCCTCACCGCCCAGCTCCGCGACGGCGAGGGCGGGGCCGAGGGTCATGAGCACGGCGGCGGCGCCGTTCCAGGCGGCGTGGGCGACCAGACTCGTCCAGTACCAGTCGCGGCTGCGCACCTCGTGCCAGCCCTCGACGAGGTCCTTGCGCAAGGAGGGGCGCTGCTCGGCGGGAGCCGGAGCGGGCGCGTGGGGGAGGCGCAGCGCGGAGAGGAGGCAGGCGCTGACCGCGAAGGAGGCGGCGTCGAGGATGAAGGCCCAGCCGGGTCCCGCGTAGGCGATCAGGAGCCCGGCGAGCGCGGGGCCGCCCAGCACGGTGCTGCTCCTGACGACGCCGAACAGGGAGTTCGCGCCGTGCCGGTCCTTCGCCGTCACCGTGCCGGTGATCAGTCGTGGCAGCGTCGGCATGGCGAAGGCGGACGCGGCGCCGCCGACGGCCTCCGCGGCGGCGATGTGCCACAACCTCGGCTCCCCGCCGAGCAGTTCGACGCCCACGAAGAGCTGGGCACCGCAGCGCACCAGATCGGTGGTGAGGGCGATGGTGCGGGGGTTGAAGCGGTCCGCGACGACCCCGCCGAGCGGCAGCAGGAGCAGCCGTGGCCCCATCGCGCAGCCGAGGACGACGGCCAGGGCCGAACTCGATCCGGTGGCGCGCAGGACGGCGAGGGCGAGGGCCGCGGGGATGACGGCGTCACCGACGAGGGACAGGGTGCGGCCGAGGAGGAGGAGCCGGAAGGGGCGGTTGCGCAGCAAGGGGTACGACGACGGTCGTGGCAGCGGCATGAGGAGGACCATATTTCGGTGCCGAACTATTCGTCAACGAAGTATCCGGAGCCGAAGTACAGTCCTGGGATGGTGGACGAGACGACGAACGACCCGGCCGATCACGGGGCGCTGGACGACATGGCGGATACCGCGGGCGGTTTCGCGACTGAGCGGGAGGGCCTGCCGGTGCGGGACTGGACGGATGGGCACGTCGAGCGCTGGCTGCCCGTCCTGCCCACCCTCGACCCGGACATCGAGGGCGCGGTCACCCGCATGAGCAAGCTCACCGTTCATCTGCGCCGCGTCCGCGAGCAGTCCCTCGCCGACTTCGACCTGGAGCGCCACGAGTTCGACACCCTGCACAAGCTGGCGGGCCGGGGCGGCGCGGCGAGCCCCTCCGAGCTCGCCGCGGACCTGGACCTCGCACCGGCCTCCGTCACCGGACGCCTGGACGGCCTGGAGCGCCGGGGCCTGATCCGCCGTACGCCGTCCAGGAAGGACCGCCGCCGGGTCGACGTGGAGCTGACGGAGCCGGGCAGATCGGCGTGGCGGGGCGCGATGGCCGTCCTCGGCCGCGAGGAGGAGCGGCTCCTCGGCGTGCTCCCGGCGGCGGAGCGGGCGCTGCTCTCCGACATGCTGCGCCGGATCATGGTGGTGGCGGAGGCGGACGGCGGAGCGGGCTGGCGATAGCCCTCACTCGGCCCTCTGGCCCCGCCCGGCCCACCTCCCTGCCTCAGCCTCGCCCCCGCCCCCCCCGTGTCCGCCTCAGGAGTTACGCGCCAGCTCCGGCCGTTTGAGGTAGTCGGCGAACCCGACGACGTTGCCCCACGGGTCGGCGATCTCCACGGTCCACCCGGTGGCCACGGAGAACGGCTCGGCGAGCAGGGGCACCCCCGCGGCCGCCAGCGCCCGTCCCTTCGCGCGGGCGTCCCCGACCTCCAGCCAGAGGCGGGGCGAGGGCCACGACGGCGTACGCGGGACGATGCCGTCCTCCACGCGCAGCAGCACGCCCGGCGTCTCCTTGCCCACCTTCAGGATGGCGAGCCCGATCTCGTCGAGCCGGAAGGCGACGGGGAACCCGGCCCGCTCGTAGAAGCTGACGGCCTCGCCCAGGTCGCCGACGGGAAACAGGACATTGTCGAAACCGAGAAGCTCTGCGGACTGGTCTGCGGACTGCACTGCGGGCTGGTCAGCGGACAGGCCGACCGACTGGTTGTCTGACATTCCGTCAGGCTAGGCCGGGGCCCGCCGCATCGGCGCAGGCGCGCATGAGCCGCGCCTCAGGGTGCGCGATCCTTCGGCCGTACGGCGGTACGACGCACGGACCCCGCCCTGCGGCCGTCGGTACCAGCGGTTGCTGGTGTCGCAGTGTCACAGCGCCGTCAGGTGGACGCGGTGAGGAATCTCTTGACGGCATTGATGTCCGTATGCCATTCGGAAATCTGGTTGCCGTCCTCGTCGACCGTGCGGCGCGGGCCCACGGACCGCCACGGCTCGTCCGGCAGGAATCGCTCGGTCAGCTCGTCGAGGAAGACGACGGAATTCTGGATATGGATGTCCGGCCCGCTCCGGTAGACCGGCCAGCAGAAGGGGAAGTGCTCCGAGAAGTCCCCCACGGTGATCCTGCCGACGGCACCGCGGGGGAGGGGGGCGAGTCGGAGCGTCGAGCCGGCACGCCGTGCGGACGCAGCCGGGCCCCGCTCCCGGAAAGGAGCGGGGCCCGGCTGGACCACGAAGAGCCGCGCGAGATCAGAAGCGACGCGTGATCAGCGCGCGCTTGACCTCCTGGATCGCCTTCGTGACCTCGATGCCACGCGGGCACGCGTCCGTGCAGTTGAACGTCGTGCGGCAGCGCCACACGCCGTCCTTGTCGTTCAGGATCTCCAGGCGCTGCTCGCCCGCCTCGTCACGCGAGTCGAAGATGAAGCGGTGGGCGTTGACGATCGCCGCGGGGCCGAAGTACTGGCCGTCGTTCCAGAAGACCGGGCACGACGACGTGCAGGCCGCGCAGAGGATGCACTTCGTCGTGTCGTCGAAGCGCTCGCGGTCCTCGGCGGACTGCAGACGCTCGCGCGTCGGCTCGTTGCCCGTGGTGACCAGGAACGGCATGACGTCGCGGTACGCCTGGAAGAACGGGTCCATGTCGACGACCAGGTCCTTCAGGACCGTCAGACCCTTGATGGGCTCGACCGTGATCGGCTTGCCCGGGTTGATGTCCTTGATCAGGGTCTTGCAGGCGAGACGGTTCTTGCCGTTGATCCGCATGGCGTCCGAGCCGCAGATGCCGTGCGCGCAGGAGCGGCGGAACGTGAGCGTGCCGTCCAGGTCCCACTTGACCTTGTGGAGGGCGTCGAGGACACGCTCCTTGGGGTCGATCTCCAGCTGGAAGTCTTCCCACGTGGCGTCCGCGGAGACCTCGGGGTTGAAGCGGCGGACGCGGAGGGTGATCGTGATGTACGGGGAGTCGGCGAAGCCCGCCTCGGGCTTGGCGTCTTCCTTGTCGAGGGTCGGGGTAGCCATCAGTACTTACGCTCCATCGGCTGGTAGCGGGTCTGGACGACCGGCTTGTAGTCGAGACGGATCGTCTCCGTGCCGTCGTCGCCGACCTCGCGGTACGCCATGGTGTGGCGCATGAAGTTGACGTCGTCGCGGTTCGGGAAGTCCTCGCGGTAGTGACCGCCGCGGGACTCCTTGCGGGCCAGCGCGGACTGCGCCATGACCTCGGCGAGGTCGAGCAGGTTGCCCAGCTCGATGGCCTCAAGGAGGTCGGTGTTGAACCGCTTGCCCTTGTCCTGGATCGAGACGTTGAGGTAGCGCTCGCGGAGCTCCGCGATCTTCTCCACCGCCGTCTTGATCGTCTGCTCGGTGCGGAACACCATGACGTTGGCGTCCATGGTCTCCTGCAGCTCCTTGCGGAGCTCGGCGACCCGCTCGGTGCCCGTGGCGTCGCGCAGCCGCTCGACCTGGGAGACGACCAGCTCCTCCGGGTTCTCCGGGAGCTCGACGAAGTCGTTCTTCGCCGCGTACTCGGCGGCGGCGATGCCCGCGCGCTTGCCGAAGACGTTGATGTCCAGGAGCGAGTTGGTGCCGAGGCGGTTGGCGCCGTGCACGGAGACGCAGGCGACCTCACCCGCGGCGTACAGACCCGGGACGACCGTCGTGTTGTCCGCCAGGACCTCGCCCTCGACGTTCGTCGGGATGCCGCCCATGGCGTAGTGCGCGGTCGGCTGGATCGGGATCGGGTCCGTGTAGGGCTCGATGCCGAGGTAGGTGCGGGCGAACTCCGTGATGTCCGGGAGCTTCGCGTCCAGCTGCTCCGGCGGGAGGTGCGTGAGGTCGAGGTAGACGTGGTCGCCCTCGGGACCGCAGCCGCGGCCCTCACGGATCTCCGTGTAGATGGAGCGGGACACGACGTCACGGGACGCGAGGTCCTTCATGACCGGCGCGTACTTCTCCATGAAGCGCT
The DNA here is from genome assembly GCF_040654255.1 of Streptomyces sp. NPDC050732. Classification (NCBI taxonomy): domain Bacteria; kingdom Bacillati; phylum Actinomycetota; class Actinomycetes; order Kitasatosporales; family Streptomycetaceae; genus Streptomyces; species Streptomyces sp. NPDC050732. The sequence continues at coordinate 72,989 of NZ_JBFAHP010000016.1, read as the reverse complement.
CGCCGTCCTTGTTGCGGAGGATGCCGCCCTCACCGCGGGCGCCCTCCGTGAGGAGGATGCCCATGCGCCAGATGCCGGTCGGGTGGAACTGGAAGAACTCCATGTCCTCCAGCGGCAGCCCGCGCCGGTAGCAGGCCGCCTGGCCGTCACCGGTGAGCGTGTGCGCGTTCGACGTCACCTTGAAGAACTTGCCGGTGCCGCCGGACGCGTAGATCACGGACTTGGCCTGGAAGACGTGGATCTCGCCGGTGGCCAGCTCGTACGCGACGACGCCCGCGCTCTTCTTGACGCCGTCGACCTCGACGATGAGCTGGTCGAGGACGTAGAACTCGTTGAAGAACTCCACGCCCTCCTTGACGCAGTTCTGGTACAGCGTCTGGAGGATCATGTGGCCGGTGCGGTCCGCGGCGTAGCAGGAGCGGCGCACGGCGGCCTCGCCGTGGTTACGGGTGTGACCGCCGAAGCGGCGCTGGTCGATGGTGCCGTCCGGGGTGCGGTTGAACGGCAGGCCCATCTTCTCCAGGTCGAGGACCGCGTCGATGGCCTCCTTCGCCAGGATCTCGGCGGCGTCCTGGTCGACCAGGTAGTCGCCGCCCTTGATCGTGTCGAAGGTGTGCCACTCCCAGTTGTCCTCCTCCACGTTGGCGAGCGCGGCGGCCATGCCGCCCTGCGCGGCGCCCGTGTGGGAACGCGTGGGGTAGAGCTTGGTGAGCACGGCGGTGCGGCTGCGCTTCGTCGCCTCGATGGCGGCGCGCATGCCGGCGCCGCCCGCGCCGACGATGACGGTGTCGTACTTGTGAATCTTCACGGAAGTCGCCTCGGCTTTAGCGGATGTTCGGGTCGAAGGTGAAGATCACCAGCGTGCCCAGAAGGATGGTGAACACCGTGGCGGTGTACAGCAGGCCCTTGAGCCACAGACGCGTGTTCGGGCGCTCCGCGTAGTCGTTGATGACCGTGCGCAGGCCGTTGGCGCCGTGCAGCATCGCGAGCCACAGCATCAGCAGGTCCCAGACCTGCCAGAACGGCGAGGCCCAGCGGCCGGCGACGAACGCGAAGCCGATCTTCGAGACACCGCCGTCGAGCACCAGCTGGATCAGCAGGTGGCCGAGGACGAGGACGACCAGGACGACGCCGGACAGCCGCATGAAGAGCCATGCGGCCATCTCGAAGTTGCCGCGGGTCGAGCGCGGGGTCTTGGAGGTGCGCTTGCGGGGCGCCTCGATGACCGGGGCCGGGTTGTCGACGTCGTAGAGGGAGGCGCCCTCGACGGGGCCCACTCCGGACGTCGCGGACTTGTCGAGCGTGGTGTCAGCAGACATGTCTGGCGTCAGCTCCCGAAGACTTCGCGGACGGCGTGGCCGAGGACGGGGTAGAGCGCCCCGACCATCAGGACGACCCAGATGCCGACGACGGTCCAGAGCATCTGCTTCTGGTAGCGGGGTCCCTTCGACCAGAAGTCGACGGCGATGACGCGCAGGCCGTTGAGGGCGTGGAAGAGGATGGCGGCGACCAGGCCGTACTCAAGGAGTGCGACGATCGGCGTCTTGTAGGTGCTGACGACATCGTCGTACGCCTCCGGGGAGACGCGGACGAGAGCGGTGTCGAGCACATGCACGAACAGGAAGAAGAAGATGAGGACGCCGGTGACTCGATGAGCCACCCAGGACCACATTCCTTCCCGGCCGCGGTACAGCGTTCCAGCCGGCACGGAAGTTCCTCCGGGAGCGGGGGTTGGGGCCGGCCGGCTTCGGCGTCGGACGAGCCCGGCCGGGTACGGTCCACCGGCCGCCCGTCATCGTATCGACGAGTTGTCGGTAGCCCTGCCCCGGGTCCGCAGGTGTGATCAAACAGGCAATCAAACAGGCACGTACGGGCTATCGGGGCGCGTTTGCGGGCGACTCTCCCGGGCGGCGTGTCCGACGGCCTGTCCGACGGCGTGTCCTGCGGGGATCTCCGGGACCGCGCCGAGGGCAAGGCGGGCCAACCGGGCCAGCCGGCCGCGCGCGAGACGCCGCATCTCCTCGGCGGCGAGGGCGCGCTCGTCCTCCGGATCGTTGCCGAGGCGTGACCGGATGCCGGCGAGCAGGTGGTCGAGCGCCTCGTCCGGGGCGATGTCGTCGAGGCAGATGACGAAGGTGTGGCCGAAGCGGCTCTCGTACGCGGCGTGGGCGGCGCGCAGGGCGGTGTGGGCGGCGGCGGAGGTGGCGGGCGGCACGCTCCGGCGCGGGACGCTCCGGCGTGGGACGGCGGGGCCGAGGGGCTCGCAGGCCAGGGCCTCGACGAGGTCGGCATGCGACAGGTCGTACGCCGCCTCGTCGGACGCCGCGAGCAGCGCGTCCACGTCGGGGTACGGACGGTGGGCGGCGACCCGGCGGGCCCAGCGCCGGCTGCCGCAGCAGCTGAGGAGCGTGGCCTCGGCGGCGGTCGGCGTGGCGGAGTTGAGCACGTCGAGCTGGGTCGGCTGGTGCGGGGGCAGCGTGCGCTCCTGGGCAGGGGGCGGCAGGGGAGGGTGTGGGGGTGCGGTAACGCTATCGAGAGATGCGGAGAGGTGTCCGAAGGATGAGCGAATTTCACCCGAATGGAAGAGTTTCGCTTCACAGTGTGGACGACTGTGGACGACTGCGGACGAGCCGGGCATGAGAACGCGTCGTAGCGTGGATCCATGGCTCTGGTTCTGACTCCGCATTCAGGTACGGCGCCGATGACCGCACCGCGAGGTGACCGGTGAGGCGCGGGCCGATAGCCGCGGCGGGCGGCGCTGCCGTCGCCGGAGCCGTCGTGCTGACCGTGGCGGTCTGGCCCGGCGGCGACGGCGGGGGCGCGGCGGACCGCCCGCCGCCGGGCGGCAAGTCCGCCCCGTCCGTCGCCCCGAGCCCCACCGAGAGCTATGCGCTCTCCAAGGCCCCGGCCACCATCCCCGCCGTGCGCGAGCACACCGCGGCCCGCGGCCCCGGCTGGCGCCCCGCCGAGAACAAGGGCCGCGTCGTCATACGGGACGACGGCCTGGCCGACGAGGCGCGGCTGCTCGCCGGTGAGCTGAAGCTGCGGTACGGGGGAGACGCGCGGCCCGAAAAGGGCGACGTGGAGCTTGCGCTCACGGACGAGGACAAGAACAAGGGCAAGAACAGCGACAAGAAGGGCAAGAAGGACGCGGGCGAGGGTGGGCCGGAGTCGTACACCCTGTCCGTCAAAGGGCAGCAGGTCCGGATAGCCGCGCCCGCCGAGGCCGGTGTCTTCTACGGGACCCGCACCCTCAAGCAGGAGGTGAGCGGCGGCAGGACCGCTCCCGAGGGCGTCGTGCGGGACCGCCCGGCCAAGCCGCAGCGCGGCTTCATGCTCGACATCGCCCGCAAGCACTTCGACGTGGAGTGGATCGAGGACCGCATACGCGAGCTCGGTGACCTCAAGTACAACCAGCTCGGCCTGCACTTCTCCGACGACCAGGCGTTCCGCATCGAGTCGGACTCGCACCCGGAGATCGTCTCCTCCGACCACCTCACCAAGGACCAGGTCCGCCGCATCCTGAAGCTGGCGGCGAGCCGGCACATCACCGTCGTGCCCGAGATCGACTCGCCGGGACACCTCGGCGCGGTCATCCGCGAGCACCCCTCCCTGCAGCTGCGGAACGCCCGCGGTGCCGCCACGAGCGGCGCCGTCGACATCTCGAAGCCGGCGGCGGCGAAGATCGTCGACGAACTGCTCAAGGAGTACGCCGAGCTGTTCCCCGGCGCGTACTGGCACCTCGGCGCCGATGAGTACCAGGCCCTCACGGTCAAGGACCCCGAGGCCTCCTACCCGCAGCTCGCCGCCGCCGCCCGCGAGCGCTACGGCCCCGGCGGACGCGTGCGGGACCTGGCGACGGGCTGGCTGAACGACCGGGCCGACACCGTGCGCGAGCACGAGAAGAAGCCGAAGGCCTGGAACGACGGGTTCTTCCGGGGCGGGACCGCCGAGGCGGCCGCCGACCTGGAGGTCGCCTACTGGACGGGCAAGGAGATCGGCGCGCGCGAGCCCGACGAGTATCTGAAGGCAGGACGCAAGCTCGTCAACTACAACGACGAGTACCTCTACTACGTCCTCGGGCAGCCGAACGACTTCCGCTACCCGACCGGGCAGCGGATCTACGAGGACTGGACCCCGCTGGTCGTCCGCGGCACACGGCCGGTGAGCGAGAAGTACGACGACCAGATCCTCGGCGGTTCGTTCGCGGTGTGGGGCGACCTCGCGGGGGCGCAGAGCCAGGAGCAGGTCGCGCAGGGCATCCGCATGCCGCTGCGGGCCACCGTGCAGAAGCTCTGGAACCCCGGGAAACCCGCCATGGCCTGGCCCGACTTCGTGAAGCTCGCCGATACGGTCGGCTAGCGACCGGGCAGCCGCTTTTCCAGTTTCCGGTGGCGAACGTGCCGACAGCTGTGGTCTATTCGGCCACGAACGACAAAATTGCGGTACGGAGCGGGCGAAACGCGGTGGGGGGACGGGCATGGGCTACTGGGGGTACTACGTCGTCGGCAGGAGTGAGCGGCCGCTCGCGGAGCTCTCGGTGTTCTCGACGGAGACGGGCCTGCGGGACGAACTGACCCTCCTCGACCGGCGGCCCGACGGCTGGCAGGTGTGGGAGGTGCCGGGCGGCGACGGCACGCGCGACGTCGGGAACATGAACACGCTGGCCCGGGAGACGGGCGCGCCCGCCCTCTTCGGTTACGTGCTGGACAGCGCCTGCGTGATCGTCGAGGCGGCGGCGCCCGAGAGCGGCGCGTGGACCACGTGCCTGGCGCGGCGCGCGATGGCCGGGTACCTCGGCGACACCGACCTGACCGTCGAGGACTACTTCCTGGAGCCGCGCGACGCCGCACACCGAGCCGTCGCCTGGGCCGCGGAATCCGGCAGGACGGTGCCCGCCGGCCCCCTCCTCGACGTACTCAACGCGAAGGCCGAACCCTCCGCGGAACAGCTCTTCTTCCGCTTCCTCGACAGGCTGGGCGTGATCCCCCAGTGACTGCCCAGTGACGTTCCCGGGGTGGTGCACGCAGTAAGGGGCAGTGCAGGGTCCGTGACGGGGGAGACGTACAGCATGAGCCTGGTGGAGCTGATCGCGCAGGCCGACGAGAGAGGTCTGGCGGCGAGCGGGCTCGCCTGCCTGGACCGGTGTGTTCCGGTGCTCGGCGGGGACGACGACCTGCTGCGCCCGCTGTGGGCGAGGCTCGCCGACGGCGGCGACTGGGGCGGGCCGCTGGCCGACGCGCGCTCGGCGCTCGACGCCGCGGGCGGCCCGGCCGGGCCGCCGCCCGGGATGTCCGGCGAGGCGGCCGCGCTCGCCCGGCGCATGCTCGACGCGGTGCCGGAGGCGCACTCGGGGGCCGATGTCCGCGAGTGGGCCGACGGCTGCTCCGTCGCCGCGCTCCAGGTCCACCGCCTGCTGGACACAGAGCCCACCGGCACCCGCTCGGTGGCGGCGCGCCGCGAGGGCCGCACGGACGGCATGTCCCCGCTGGTCGCGGCCGAACTCCGCCGCCAGATACGCATCCTGGAACTCCTCGCCAACAAGGGCGCGGGCCCCGCGGGCGGCCTGCGCCAGGCACTGGACGTCTCCACGGAGGGCCGCAGGGTGCTGCGGGCGGTGGTGTCGCGCCGGGCGCGGGGGCCGCGCGGAGGACTGTGAGAAGTCCCGCTCGGATCAGTTGCGCCGGGACCGGCTCCGCTCGGATCAGTCCCGTTCGGCCGGCAGCTCGGCGGTGCCCGTGCCGGTGAGGCGGTAGGTCACCGGGGCGGTGGGGACGGAGCGCCGCTCTCCGTCGTCCCCGCCGAGGAAGCCGTAGACGACGAACCCGGCACAGATGCCGAGAAGCGCCACGCCCACGGCCACCACGCGCCGGTCCGGGATTTCACCGACCACCGTCGGATCGTCCGGGTCTTCCGGAATGACGACTTCCCCCAAGCCGTCGGTTTCTCTCGGTCCGGTCGTGTTTTCGGTCTGCATCTTCTTCCCCACCCCTGACTGAATCAGGGGTGGTTATACAACATTGCGCAGCCGGTTACCTGGACGACGGGCAGCGGAAATTATTCGGGCAGAGTGTCGGCGTCCGGATGCCGGCGTCTACTCGTTGAACCACTCCGAGGTGACGGTCTCGCCGCCGCCGTTCCACTTCAGCGTCATCTGGTACCAGCCGTCGTTGCCGACGTTGTAGGGGTGCTTGTCGCAGCCGGAGTCGCCGCCGTCCCCGTCGGTCCACAGCGTGGAGATGTTTCCGGCCACGTACTGCTTCTTCAGTGTGGCGGTGACGCCGTTGCCGTCCGCCTTGGTGTCACACACCTCGAAGACGTCGCCGTCGTCGTGGAACTTCATGTAGCCGCGGCCGTTGGGAAGGGTGATGGTCTTGTCGCTGACGAGGACACCGGCGGCCAGGGCCGGGCCCGACGAGACGGCGAACAGCGTGGCTGCCGCCGCTCCGACCACGGCGATGCGGGTGAACGTCGATCTGGCCATGGGGTTCCCCACTTTCTCTGACGGGTCGCGAAAACGGCCCGAATGTGGCGGAGAATTCCCGCCATGGCGGAAGGTTTTCGCCATGGCCCGAGTGTCGTGGTGGGAAGTGGAACGCCGGTCCATACGACCTGGATTACCGGTGGAGACCATCGGCGGGATCCAAGGTCGGGGTCCAAGGGCGGAGCCCCGAAGCGGTGACCGAAGGCGAACTCTCCCCAAAACCCGTGCTGCGCAGCTAACCTGACGAGCCATCATTCGCAGACTTGGCCGTGCAGGCCGCGGAGAGGCCCGTGCCTGACGAACTCGGATTCGACGAGCTCCTGGACGACGACGGCTTGATCGCCCGGCTGCTCGGGAAAACCGCGGCCGGACGGAAGCGGGACCTGCTCTACGGCCCCGACCTCCCCGTCGTCCTTCTCGTCGGCGGCCCCGGCATGGGCAAAGGGCGCCTGTTGCGGTGCATAAGGCGGCAGTTCGGGCCGCGGGTCCCCGTCGCACAGCTGGACTGCGCCCTCACCGACTGCCGGGAGCAGGCCGAGGAGCGGCCCGGCAGCCGTTCGGAAGTGACCGAGGTGCTGCGCAAGATCGCCCTGCAGTACGGCGACTGGAGCGGCGACGGCGGCGGGATCACCGTGCCGCGGCTGTACGCGGGCCTCGCGGCCGTGGCGGCCAGCGACCGGCTCGCCCGGGCGGCACCGCTGGTGGACGAGGTGAGCCGCCTCGACGGGATCCTGCCGCCCGGCTCCTTCTGGCGCGGTGTGCTGAAGGGCACGGCCAGGAACTACCTCGGATATCTGGCGGGGCTCGTCACCAACCCGCTGGCCGGGCCCTTCCTCAACGCCCTGCTCGACGGGCTGTTCGCCCGCGTCTCGACGGAGGGCAGGGCCGCCCTCGCCGCCTGCTACGGCGAATACCCGGGCGCCGGCGGGGGCGCGCAGGCCGGGCTGCGCGCGCTGGGCGAGGACTTCCAGCAGGGCGGTGAGGCGCGGCGGATCGCCGAGGGCTTCCTGTTCCGGGCGCTGCGGCAGGACATCGACGCCGCCTACCACGGAGTGCGCGGCCGCATGTCGCGGGTGGGGCGGCCCGCCCTGCTCCTCGACCACGCGGACGGCGCCCTCGGCAGACGGCTGCTGAAACCGGCCCTGGAGGACCGGGAGCGGGGGCACCACGACCGGCTGGTGATCTTCGCGACGGCCCGGCGCGAGGACGGCGGCCGCTTCCTCCACCGGGCGGGCAGCAGCCACGACGGCATGGTGAGCTGGCAGCCCTTCACGGGCCTGCTGCCCGAGTGGAGCCGCCCGCCGGGCGGCGTCCCCGACCACGCGCCCCTGTGGCGCGGCGTCCTCCTCGTACGCATGCCCGTGCTCACCCGCGACCGGCAGAAGGACGAACTCAGCCGGTTGCGGGGCGGCCACGAACAGCCGGACAACGCGGTGCGGCTCCGTATCCACAGCGGTGTGCACCGGCTGAGCGGCGGCCGCCCGCGGTTCGTGACCCGGCTCGGCGAGGCGACGGCGGCGGCGGTGTCGACGGCCTTCCCGACGCCGGAGGAGTGCACCGACTGGGCGCTCCTCGACGCCCGGGTGCCCGCGGCCGAGGACGAGCAGGGCCGCCCCGTCGCCGACCGCCCGGTGGCCGACGTGCTCATCGACGAACTCGTCGTACGCCAGCGCCCCGAGGAACTGCCGCCGGAGCACCGCGGCCACTGGCTCGACCTGCTCACCCATCTGTCGGTCGCGCACGACGTGGAGTGCGCCCAGACCCTGATGCGCGCGGTGCAGGAGGGGCGGACCGAGCAGCTCAACGCCTACCGCATCGTCGAACTCCTGGAGGACACCGGCTGGCCCCGCTGCCCGAGGCACTTCATCGGAGACCTCGGCCTGCGCCGCCTCCTGACCCGCCGCCTCCACCGGCTGCGCCCGGACGGGGCCGCCTGGCACGCCGACCACGCGCTGCTGCAGGGCCACTACCGGGACCTCGGCGACCGCCACCCCGACCCGCTGTTCGTCACCGCGGGCGCGCACCGGATGCACCACCTCCTCGCCTCCGACGGCGCGGCCCTCGTCACCCGCTATCTCGCCGACGCCTTCCGCACCCGGCCCGCCGCCGAGTGGTGCGAGGAACTGCTCGCCATCGCGGACGCCGCACTGATCGGCGCCGACGACGACCGGTACGCCCGGGCCCTCGGCGAGACCCACGTGCCCGGCGACACCCTGCGGCGCCGCATCGACCGGCTGCTGCACGCGGTGTGGCTGACCGAGGACCGGACGCGGCCCCTGGAGGAGATCGTGCCCGGCGTCCTGCGCGGACCCCTGCGGGAGCTCAGCGAGGAGCTGGCGAAGATCGCCGACGAGGCGGTGCGCGACCAGGGGCCCGAGGGCGCCGACGTGGCCAGGGCGGCGGAGGGGGCCGCGCTCCTCATCCGCATGGCCCGCGACTGGGGGGACCGGGCCGAGGACAAGCAGCCGCTGAAGCGGTGCGTGTGCACGGAGCACATCGGGTTCGGCTGAGACGGGCCCTGGCCGGCAAAGGCTCTGGCTGACACAGGCTCTAGAGGGAGGGCAGCGGTGAGACGGTTCGGAAACTGGCTGTACAACACGTTCCTGGCCAACTGGATGCGCAGGATCCTCACGCTGGCCGGCCTCGGGGCGGCGGTCGCGCTCCTGTACTGGCTGTTGCCGCCGATCGGCGAGCCCGAGAGCTGCGCCAAGGGCGTCGAGAGCCACGGCGGCGAGTGCATCGGCGTCAACGGCACGGGGTACGCCTTCGGCACGCCGGAGATCGACGCGGTGGCCCGGGCCATCGCCAAGGAGAACGAGGAGTTCGTCGGCGACAAGCCGCACGTCACCGTCGCGCTGATGCTGCCGCTCCAGCCCGACCTCGCCGCCGAGCGCGTACAGCTCCGCAGCGAGGTGCAGGGCGCCTACCTCGCCCAGTACCGGGCGAACCGCGACGAGACCACCCCGCTGCTGCGTCTCGTCCTCGCCAACCCCGGCGACGGATACGCCCAGCAGGAGAGGGTCGTCGACCAGCTGGCGGCCATGGCGGCCGACAAGCGCGACAACCTCCGGGCCGTCACGGGCTTCAACCTCAGCCTGGACGCCACGAAGAAGGCCATCACCCGCCTCACCAACGAGCTGCACATCCCCGTCCTCGCCGCCCGCGTCAGCGCGGACGAACTCGCCAACCCCGAGAACAGCACCGGCAAGGACCCCTTTCCCGGTCTCGCCCGCATCATCCCGACCAACCGCCAGCAGGCCGACGCCCTGGCCAACTTCCACGGCGAGCTGCAGGACGAGGAGACGGTCCTGGTCAGGGACAAGCGCCCGCACGACATCTACAACGACTCGCTCGCCAGGGCCTTCAGCCGCGACGAGAAGGGGCCGCCGGGACCCAAGGAGCAGCCCTTCGAGTCCCCCTCGATCACCGATCCCGGGGACACCGGCAACGACTTCACCCTCATCGCCCAGAACATCTGCCAGTCCACCGCACGGTACGTCTACTTCGCGGGCCGCCCCGTCCACCTGCGGCTCTTCGCCCTCAAGCTGGCGGACGTGCAGTGCGAGGGGAAGAAGTACACGATTGTCAGCGGCTCGGGCGCGGCCACGCTCAACCGGTACATGAAGGACGACGACTGGGAGCGGCTGCGCGGCGGCGGGAAGGAACCCGTCATCAAGGTGCAGTACGCGGCGCCCGGCCACCCCGACGCCTGGGACCGGGAGCTGAGGAAACCGGGCGGGGCCAAGGAGCGAAGGGCCTATCTCACCGAACCCCGCGCGGAGATGGAAGCGCTGCGCGCGCTGGTCCGGAGCGGGCGCGCCGGTGACATCGGCGAGGTCCGCCTGGAGGACTCCCGCACCATGCTGGTGCACGACGGCGTACGCACCATCGCCAAGGCCGTGGTGCTGGCCAACGCGCAGACCGAGGGCACGGTGTCGCCGCTGAGAAGGGTCTCCGACATGTGGCAGCGCCTCGAAGCAGTCAACCGCGTCCGCGGGACCAGCGGCTGGATCTGTCTGACCAACGCGGGAAACGCCTACGACAAGCCGGTGGCCGTGGTGGAGCTGAACCCCCGCACCGAGAAGCTGCAGTACGTCGGCATCGGCTGGCCCGAGGACAAGGCGCAGCCCGAGGGGTGCAGGGTGCCCAGCGAGACGTGAGGCGCCGCCCCCCGGGTCGTCCCCCGGAGGGAAGGGGGGGAGCGGCGCCGCACGCCGTGCACGGGACCGCTACGGCGTCAGCGCCTGGCCGAGCCTGGCGCCCGCCGGGGTTCCCAGCAACGCACGCCCGTAATAGACGCCGCTCCCGCCCGGGACACCCGAAGAGGTGCTGTCCAGCTGGAGGATCGTGCCGTCGCCGGCGTCCTCGCCCTCCGCGCCGATGGCCAGGTCGGCCCGGCCGGAGCCGGACAGGTCGGCCAGCGTCACCGAGGTGCCGAGCCGGTCGCCCGACTCCGTGGAACCCGGCACGTCGGGCTCGTCCTGGGAGAAGGCCTTCGCGTCCGTGCCGGTGAGGCCGGACGAGGAGCCCTTCAGGAGGAGCGAGGTGCCCGCGTCCTTGCGGTTGGTGCCGGAGCGGGTGATGTCCTCGCCGGGGGCGCCGGTGAGGACGTCCGCGTAACCGTCGGCGTTGTAGTCGCCCGCCGCGACCGACCAGCCCATCGCGTCGCCCGCCTCGGCCGCGCCGACGACGCCGGACGTCGCCTGGTGGACCGTCCTCATGCCGGTCGTCGTGAAGCCCGTCGACGTGCCGGGGACCACCGTGACCTGGCCGCCCGCGTGGGCGCCGGACTCGGAGGTGTACGGCTGGCCGATGACGAGGTCGTCGTAGCCGTTGCCGTTGACGTCGCCCACGGCGACCGAGCGGCCGCCGGGGACGGAGAGCACGCCGACCCGGCTCAGCCCCGACCTGCCGCCCCTGAACCAGGCGACCTTGCCCTTGCCCGCCTGGTCGCGGTAGGTCAGCGCCACGTCCGCGTAACCGTCGCGATTGAAGTCGCCGGACGCGGCGTCGGGGTAGGCGATCGCGGTGTCGCCCGGGGTGAGGCTGCCGCCCGACGCGTGGTCGGCGTCGAGCCGCGCGGCCCACGAGCCGCCGGTGCCGGTCGCCGCCGCGAACACGTCCGCCCTGCCGTCGGCGTTGAAGTCGCCGGACGCGACCGCCGCGCCGAACCGGGCGCCGGGGTAGTGGAAGTCGGCGGAGAGCTGCATGTCCGTGCCCGACGTGAACTCCGGGCCGTACAGCATCGTGACCGCGCCGCGGTCCTTGTGGCCCGACGTGTCGTCCTCGCCGGGCGCTCCGATGACGAGGTCCGCGTGACCGTCGCCGTTCAGGTCGCCCCACGCCGTGGCCGCGCCCCAGTCGTCGCCCGTCTCGGAGTTGCCGGGGACACCCGGACTGGTCTGCGTCAGCGAGATCTTCGAGGCGCCCACCGGGCCGTCCAGGCCGCCGGGCACCACCGTCACGCGGCCGCGGCCCGACGACGCCTTCGGGGTGCCGGCGATCAGGTCCGTGATGCCGTCGCGGTTGTAGTCGCCCGTCGGGACGGCGGAGCTGCGGCCCGCGCTGCCCGCGTACCGGCGTATCTCGCCGAGCTTGGCGTACAGGTTCTTGCCGGGGCAGACGGCCGTGGCGCCGTCGCGGTGGCCGGAGACCGTGTCGAGCGAGGCCCGCTCGCCCTTCTTCCACACGCCGGTGTCGTCGGACGCGGTCAGCGTGACCTTGCCGGCCGGGTCGCCCCCGTACTGGCCGAGCTTCCAGGCCGCCACGCGCGCCACCGACTCCAGGGCGGCACGGGTCGGCCTGCTCGCGGCCCTGCCCGTCGCCGGATCGCCCTCGAAGTCGCCGAGCACGGCGATGCCCGTGGAGTCGCCGTCGAAGCCGGCGGTGTGCGCGCCGCGGACGGGCACGTCGACGCCGCCGCCGCGGCCCTCGAAGATCTGACCGCACTTGTCCACGAGGAAGTTGTAGCCGAGGTCGCTGCGGCCCTCGGTCTCCACCTGGTACGTCATGAGGCCGCGGACCAGCGACGCGGACTGGGCGCAGCTGTAGTCGTTCGTGCCGGCCGTGTGGTGGACGAAGACGGCCTTGACCTTCTCGTCGTACTCCGGCGGGTCCGTGACGACGGACTCGTCGGCGCCCCAGGCAGCCCGGCCGATCACGGGCGGCCTGGCGACCGTGGACGGCGGGGGTGCGGGCCTGGTGGTGGGGGCGGGGGTGTCACCGTCGGCCGCGAAGGCGGCGGGGGTCATCGCGGTGGCGGTGCCCTTCGCCGCGGTGCCGCCGTCGAGTGACGGGTTCCGCGCCTCCTTGGGCGTCACGCCCGGATCCACGAGGCTGACCTCAAGTCCCTTGGGAAGTACGCCACTAGACGAACCGTCGGCCGCGACGACCCGGACCTCCACGCCGTCCGACGGGCCGACCCAGAGCGGATCGGACGCGGCCCGTGCCGGGGCGGCCCTCTCCGGAGGATGCGGCTCCAGGTCGAGGGACCGCCAGCCGCTCCACGCGCCGGAGCCGATGGCGCGCGTGCGCACCTGCGCCGTGCCCTCCAGCTCCGCGGCGACACCGCTCCAGGAGACGCCGAGGAGCGAGAACTGCTCGGTCGACGTGCGCGGCAGCGCGCGCCTCGTCGCGCCCTCGGTCTTCAGCGGCAGGTCGTGCACGCTCGCCGGGCGCTCGGCACGCGGGTCGGCCCCGGGGCCCTCCCCGTTGCTCGGGCCGGCCGTCGCGTACGTCACCGCACCCGCGCCGCCGAGCACGACGGCCCCGATCGTCAGCCACGCTCTGCGCTGGTGACTCAGCGGCCTGTACGCATGCGTGGAACGCGCCTTTTCACGCGGTTTGCGCGGGATCAATTGCCCCACTCCTCAACGAATTTCAGGTGAACCAAGTCCGTAGGACTGGTCGCGAGGGCAAAGGGTTGTAGTGGCGCGGGTGATTTGTCGCGTGATGTATCCCGCATGCGGAGGGTGTGACACCGGGGCGGGCGGGGGCGCTGGGGGATGTGACAGTTGTGACATGGGTATACGGGCGGGGGATCGGGTGGGGAAGCGCGTGACGGGCCGTGCCGGGGCCGGCGGCGGACGGTGGGTGCGGGGTGCCGCGCTCTGCCTCGCGGTGGGCGCGGCCGCGGGCGGGCTCACGTCCTGCGGCACGGAGCGCGAAGTGGCGTACTCCGGTGGCACGTTGGAGGACGTCGTGCCCGCCGACGAGACGCGCGGCAGGGAGCTCTCCACCGAGGCCATGAAGCTGCTCCACGACGCGGAATCGGTGCGCATCGCCGTGGAGATGCCCACCCCGAAGGGCCGTCAGAAGGTGTCGCTGCACATGGACCGCGACAACAACTGCACGGGCACCTTCGACGCGGGCCCGATGCAGCGCGGCGACCTCATCATGATCGGGGGCGGCTCGACCTACGTACGCTTCAGCGACGAGTCGCTGCGGGCGATCCGCGAGATGGCGGCGGGCCGGGGCCCCGAGACCGCCGCGCGGGTCCAGGAGCGGACGGCGCTGGCGCGCGGAAAGTACCTGAAGATCCCGACGGGCGCCGCCGCAGGACCCTCGATGCCGGTGAACAGCTGCGACCTCGACAAGATCACCAGCGCGATGCCCGGCAGCCCCGGCCCGGACGACGTCGTCAAGGCCCTGCCGAGGACGCGGCGTTACGGCGAGGACGTCACCCCGCTCGTCGAGCACAAGGACGACAGCGAGACGTCCGTGTACGTGGCCGCGGAAGGCAGGCCGTACCTCCTCGGCCTGGAGTCGGAGCAGGACGGCGGGACCATGCGGATGCGGCTGTCCGAGTACGGCGAGCCGGTCTCCGCGGTGGCCCCCGCGCCGGCGCGGACGATCGACATCTCGGAGATCGGCCCCGGGGGCGGCGGAGGCCTCTTCGAGGTGTGAGATCCCCGGCAGCCGGCCGTTCGCCGACGCGCTGTGACATTTCCGCGCCCGGCGACGCTGGTGACCGTGGGGGCACGGGCGCGGTGCACCGTGCCGAGACGGCCGGATGGGAGCGGGTTGGGCCAGGGTGGGGGACCCCGTCGAGCACAGGCGCACGACGAGGAGCTGGGCAGGGCCGTAGCAGCGGCCCAGGAGGGCGACGAGGCCGCGTTCGCGGTCGCGTACCGCCTCGTCCAGCCAGGGCTCGTGGGCTATCTGCGCGGCCTCGTCGGCACGGACGGCGAGACCGCCGAGGACGTCGCCGCCGAGGCGTGGCTGGAGATCGCCAGGGACCTCGGGCGGTTCCGCGGGGACGGGGCGGGCTTCCGCGGCTGGACCGCGACGATCGCCCGGCACCGGGCCTTCGACCACCTGCGCCGCCAGAGGGCACGGCCGCGCCCCACCGCGCTCGAACAGGACGTCCTCGAACTGCCGGGCCCGCACAGCACACCGGCGTCGGCCCTGGAGGCGATCTCGACGGAACGGGTGCTCGCCCTGGTCGCCACGCTGCCGCGCGACCAGGCCGAAGCGGTGCTGCTGCGGGTGGTCGTCGGCCTGGACGGCCCGACGGCGGCGCGCGTCCTCGGCAAGCGTCCGGGGGCGGTGCGGACGGCCGCGTACCGGGGGCTGAGGAAGCTGGGGGAGCGGCTCGGGCTCGACGGTGTGACGGATGGCGGCTCCGGCACGCTGGGGGAGTCGAGATGAACGCTGAGGACGCCGCCGGATCCGGCGGCAAGCATGACCCGCCCCCGCCGCCGTCCCTGACCGCCACGCACGAACTGCTCGCGGCGGCCGTGCGGGCCGGCGCGTACGCCGAGGTGGACACGGACGCGCAGCGGGAGGCCGTCGCGGCGTTCCGGGCGGCCCGCGACGAGGGCGCGCACCACCGGGCGAGGACGCGGCGCCGCGACGACTGGCGCCCCCGCGAGACCCGCCGGGTCCGGGTGTCGCTGCGGGCGGCCGGGGGTGTGGTGCTGGCGGGCGGCCTGCTCGGCGGCGTCGCCCTGGCGGGCGCGGGCACGATCACCGACCCCCCGCCCCCGCACGACCACCCGGCCCCGTCCAGGTCGTCCGCGCCGCCGGCTCCCCGCTCCCCGTCCTCGGAGGGCGGCGTGCGCCCGGGCGGTACGGAGCCCGCTCCCGGGGCGGAACCGGAGAGTCCAGAGAGCCCGGAGAGCAAGGGCGACAACAAGAACCCCGGCACCGCCAAGAACAAGGGCAAGCACCTCGGCAAGGGGCACGCCGAGAAGAAGGACAAGAAGAAGGACAAGAAGAAGCCCGCCGAGCCGGGCGCCGGGGGCAAGAAGGAGAACCGGCCGAAAGGCGGTCCGCAGGCCGGGGAGAAGGCCGGGGGCAGGACGAAGGGTGAGGCCGGGGGCAAGGCGGAAGCCAAGGCCGGGCAGAAGGGCGCGACCGAGGCCAAGAGGTAGACCAGGGCGGGCGGGAGCGACCGACGGAGCAGGTGCTGGTCGTCGCCGCGGTGGCCGACGGCTCGCCGGGCGCGCTCCCTGGCACGCGTACCCGATGGGGACGACGCCCCGGGCCCGCACCACGGGCACGCGCCTGCGGTGTCGGACCACGCACGTGGTCGCTCACGGCGCCCTGCGAGAGGAACGTGCCCGGCCGGGGCCGCCACCCCCCACAGGAGAGGCCCCGGCCGGCACACGGTACGAACCGCGTGCGGTCCGTACTTCCTTCAGCGCCGCGCGTGCGTTTTCTGTCACACCGCGTTCTGTCACCCGGTAGTTGCACGTTGTACAAACATGGACGTAGGCCTGTCCGAGCCCGTAGCGTGCTGCTTCGCGCCGGGGCCGGGCGCAGATCTCCGAGTGGCAGGATTGAGAGAGTGCTGGGGGACGACGCGGAGCTGACCGCCGCGGTGCTTGCGGCGCAGGACGGGGACGAGACCGCGTTCCGGACTGTGTACCGCGCCGTGCACCCACGGCTGTTGGGATACGTACGCACGCTGGTCGCCGACCCGGACGCCGAGGACGTCGCCTCCGAGGCCTGGCTGCAGATAGCGCGCGACCTCGACCGGTTCAGCGGTGACGCGGACCGGTTCCGGGGCTGGGCGGCGCGCATCGCGCGCAACCGCGCCCTCGATCACATACGCATGCGGGGCCGCCGCCCCGCCGTGGGCGGCGACGAGTCGGAGCTGACCGGGAAGCCGGGCGACGCGGACACCGCGGGCGAGGCGATGGAGTCCCTCGCCACCGGCGACGCGCTCGCCCTGATAGCCCGGCTCCCGCAGGACCAGGCGGAGGCCGTCGTGCTCCGCGTCGTCGTCGGTCTCGACGCGAAGAGCGCCGCGCAGACCCTCGGCAAGCGCCCCGGAGCCGTCCGTACGGCGGCGCACCGCGGCCTCAAGCGCCTCGCCGAACTGCTCGGTTCGGACGGCGCGGACCCCAAGGACGCGCTCGACGCCGTACCGCCGCAGAGAGAGCCGCGCGGCTGCGCGGTGACGTCCGCCGGTGTGACGCAATGGCGTACGCGGACGCAGAAGGACATGTGATGGCCGACGAGCAGCACCAGTGGCTGGACCGCGACGCGGCGGAGCGTTTGCTGCGCGGGGAGCCCCTCGAAGGCATCGGCCCTCACAACCGCGCGGAGGCCGAACGACTGGCCCGGGCACTCGCCGCGCTGGCCGCTCGGGGCCACCTCGACGAGGCGGGACGGACGGCGGAAGCGGCGGAAGCGGCGGAAGCCGTCGCGGGGCCCGGCACGGAGGCCGATTCCGGAGCCGTTGCCGGTGCCCGCGTGGACCCCGACATCGTTGCCGGGGAACTCCCGGGCGAGGCCGCCGCGTTGGCCGCCTTCCGGGTCGCCCGGGATGCCCGCGTGGAGCGTGCGGGGGCCGTGCGGGGCGGCGGTTCCAGGACCGCGCCGTACGCGACGGCCGCCCACGAGGCGGCCGCGGGCGAGACCGTGCGGCTGGGAAGTGCGGGGAACCGTCCGAGCCCCAGCCGCTGGGGCCGCCCCGTCCGGTTCGGGATCGCCGCGGCCCTCGCGGCCTGCATGGCCGGCGGTGTCGCCGTGGCCGCGGGGACGGGTGTGCTGCCCTCGCCGTTCGGTACGCACGGCGACCCGGGCCCCGCCGCCTCCGCGTCCCCGGCCGCCACACCGGAGGAGCCGGCGGTCTCGCCCTCTCCGTCGGACGACGCGGGCGAGCCGTCCGAGGACATGGTCCCGGACGCGAGTACGGCGCCCGAGGACGCGCCGCCGTCGCGGGAGCCGGCGGCGAGTTCGCCGCCGGAGGCCGAGGCGGGCGGCGAACACACCGACGTCCCGCGGCAGCCGAGCGGCGACAGGACGCCTCGCGGCGACGAGGCGAGGACGTGGTACCGCACGGTGATGGCCGCCTGCCGCGCCTACCGCAGCGGTGAGCTCCAGGGCGACAAGCGCCGGCGTCTGGAGGAGGCCGCCAGGGGTCCCGCGCGCGTGGAGGCGTTCTGCGGCCGGATCCTCGGCGGCCCGGGCGGTTCGGGAGGTCCGGGCGGCCCGAGTGGCCCGGGCGGCGGCCATCAGGGCGGCGGGAACGGCGGCGGTGGCCAGGGTGGCGGCCAGGGCGGCGGCGACGGCGAGAACGGCGACGGCGAGAACGGCTCGGGCGGCGACGAGGACGGCGGCTCGGGCGGCGACACCGGGGGCGCCCCGGTCCCGCCTCCCGTGTCCACCCCGTCAACCCCTCACCAGACCCCCGAGCCGTCCCGCAGCGCCCACCCCCACCTGCCGTAACCGGGGCTTCCCGAAGCCCGGGCTTCCGTAGTCCGCCCCCCCGGGCCCGGAGTGCCGTGACGGGGGGTGTGACGTTTTTTGAGCAGGGGACGCAGTAAGTAATGAGCCGACTGGTCATCGGCCCACGCACGAGCCGGGGGTTCCCCCCGTACCTTCGGCTCCGTGCCCTCGGCGTGGGCGGGATACGTTCCCCCGATCCCGCCCACGCCACTTTTCCGGGTCACAGGCGTTCGTCGGGCTCGCGTCACTTGTGGACAGTCACTTTGTGGACCGTCACTTGTAGATGACGACTCGGTCCCCGTTCCGTACCTGGGCGAACAGGCTCGCGATCTTCCTCTCGTCCCGGACGTTCACGCAGCCGTGCGACGCGCCCGCGTACCCCGTGGCCGCGAAGTCCGACGAGTAGTGGACGGCCTGGCCGCCGCTGAAGAACATGGCGTACGGCATGGCCCTGTCGTAGATCGTCGAGACGTGGTGCCGGGACTTCCAGTAGACGGTGAAGGTGCCCTCGCGGGTCGGCGTGTACTGCGAGCCGAACCGCACGTCCATCGTCGACACCGCCCTGCCGTCGATCATCCACGTCAGCGTGCGGCTGCTCTTGGCGATGCACAGGACCCGCCCGGTCAGGCACCGCCTGTCCGGCGCGGCCGCCGGGATGCCGCCGCCCGCGTACCGCTCGTACCGTGTCGGCTCGCGCGTCATGGCGAGCAGCCGCCGCCAGGTGACCGTGTCTGTGTCACCCGTGCGGGGCAGCCCCCGCTTGGCCTGGAAGCCCTTGACCGCGTCGGCCGTGGAGGTCCCGTACGTCCCCGTCGGGTTCTCGTGGAACCAGGCGATCTGCCGCAGTCTGGCCTGCAGTTCCCGCACCTGACCCGAACTGTCGCCCGCCCGCATGAGCGTCATGGGAGGGACAGCGGGAGCGGCAGGAGAGGTGGGAGAGGTGGGATCGGCGGGCGTGGCGGGAAGCGCAGGGATGCGGGACGTCGAGGGGTGCGGCGGCTGTCCCGCCGTCGACCTGCCCGCCCCGGCGTCCGGGCCGCCCGGCTTCCCGTCCGTGTCCACCGCGACCGCCTTGCACCCCGCCGTCAGCACCAGCACCGCCACGGCCCCCACCGACATCGCGCCCCTGCCCATCACGCCCCCCGCGTTCGCAGACAACTCACGACCCGACTCTGGAAGTGTTTCCCGGTTTGCCGCGAGTGACGCGTCCCGTGCGCGGGCGCAAGCTGGAGGCATGACACACGAGTCGGAGTCAGGACTGCCCATCGAACCCGTGTACGGTCCCGAGACCCTGTCGGACTGGGACCCGGCGGAGAAGCTCGGCGCCCCCGGCGCGTACCCCTACACACGCGGCGTCTACCCCACGATGTACACCGGCCGCCCCTGGACGATGCGCCAGTACGCGGGCTTCGGCACCGCCGCCGAGTCCAACGCCCGCTACCGGCAGCTGATCGAGCACGGCACGACCGGCCTCTCCGTCGCCTTCGACCTGCCGACCCAGATGGGCCACGACTCCGACGCCCCGATCGCGAGCGGCGAGGTCGGCAAGGTCGGCGTGGCCGTCGACTCCATCGACGACATGCGCGTCCTGTTCGGCGGGATCCCGCTGGACAAGGTCTCCACGTCGATGACGATCAACGCGCCCGCCGCGCCGCTCCTCCTCCTGTACCAACTCGTCGCCGAGGAACAGGGCGTCCCGGCCGGCCGGCTGACCGGCACGATCCAGAACGACGTGCTGAAGGAGTACATCGCACGCGGCACGTACATCTTCCCGCCGCGGCCCTCCCTGCGCCTCGTCGCGGACACCTTCCGGTACTGCGGGGCCGAGATCCCTAAGTGGAACACCATCTCCATCTCCGGCTACCACATGGCCGAGGCCGGTGCCTCGCCCGCGCAGGAGATCGCCTTCACCCTCGCCGACGGCGTCGAGTACGTCCGTACGGCGGTCGCGGCCGGCATGGACGTGGACGACTTCGCGCCGCGCCTCTCCTTCTTCTTCGTGGCGCGTACGACGTTCCTTGAGGAGGTCGCCAAGTTCCGCGCGGCCAGGCGCATGTGGGCCCGCCTGATGCGGGAGGAGTTCGGCGCGGAGAACCCCAAGTCGCTGATGCTCCGCTTCCACACGCAGACGGCCGGCGTCCAGCTCACCGCCCAGCAGCCGGAGCTGAACCTCGTCCGCGTCGCCGTCCAGGGCCTCGGCGCGGTCCTCGGCGGCACCCAGTCGCTCCACACCAACTCCTTCGACGAGGCCATCGCCCTCCCCACCGACAAGTCGGCCCGCCTCGCGCTGCGCACCCAGCAGGTCCTCGCGTACGAGACGGACGTGACGGCGACCGTCGACCCGTTCGCCGGGTCGTACGTCATGGAGAAAATGACCGACGACGTGGAGGAGGCGGCCCTCGCCCTCATGCGGCGCGTCGAGGATCTCGGCGGCGCGGTGCACGCCATCGAGCAGGGCTTCCAGAAGGGCGAGATCGAGCGCAACGCCTACCGCATCGCGCAGGAGACGGACAGCGGCGACCGCGTCGTGGTCGGCGTCAACCGCTTCCGGCTCGACGAGGAGGAGCCGTACGAACCGCTGCGCGTCGACCCCGCCATCGAGGCCCAGCAGGCCGCCCGCCTGGCCCGGCTCCGCGCGGAGCGGGACGGCGCCGCGGTGAGCGCGGCCCTCACGGCGCTCCGGTCGGCGGCGAAGGAGGAGGGCGCCAACGTGCTGTACCCGATGAAGGAGGCGCTCCGGGCGCGGGCCACCGTGGGCGAGGTGTGCGACGCGCTGCGGGAGGTGTGGGGGGTGTATGTCCCGACGGACGCGTTCTGACGTACGGACGCGTTGAAAAGCCTCGCGTCAGGAGGCCGGAAGTTGCTGCCGTCCGTCACACGGAAACCCCTGTCCCCGTGCCGCACACCCGTGCGAGACTCCCGCCATGCTGGGTGTCACCGATCTTCCGACCTATCTCGCGGGCCTCGTCCTGATCATCCTCCTGCCGGGGCCGAACTCGCTGTACGTGCTCTCCGTCGCCGCACGCCGCGGCGTCCGCACCGGCTACACCGCGGCCGCCGGCGTCTGGTGCGGCGACGCCGTCCTGATGACGCTGTCGGCGGCCGGCGTGGCCTCGCTCCTCCAGGCCAACCCCGTGCTGTTCGGGATCGTGAAGTACGCCGGCGCCGGATACCTGACCTGGCTGGCGGTCGGCATGCTGCGGGCGGCGTGGGGCATGTGGCGGGCGCGGCGGGAGCAGGGGGCAGAGGGGGGCCGGGTGGCGGACGGGGGGGAGGCGGTTCCGGGGGAGCGGCCGTTCCGCAGGGCCTTGGTGATCAGCCTGCTCAACCCCAAGGCGATCCTCTTCTTCATCGCCTTCTTCGTGCAGTTCGTCGATCCGGGATACGCCTATCCCGCCCTGTCGTTCGTCGTGCTCGGCGTCCTGGCCCAGCTGGCGAGCTTCCTCTACCTGACGGCCCTGATCTTCAGCGGCACCAAGCTGGCGGCCGCCTTCCGCCGCCGCAAGCGGCTCTCGGCCGGGGCCACGTCGGCGGCGGGCGCGCTGTTCCTCGGGTTCGCGGTGAAGCTGTCGGTCAGCAGCGTGTGACGGCGGCGCCGGTCAGGGGCGCGTAGCTGTCGCCGCCCATCCGGTCGGCCGCGTCGATGTACGTGGCGAGGGCTTCGCGGGACCGGGCGATCTTCTCCATCTGGTCGTCGAGGCGGCGCAGCCGCGTCCGCATCGCGGCCAGGAGCTCGGGACACCCGGGCAGCTCCGGGACCTCTCCGACCGCGCAGGGCAGCACGTACGCGATGTCCTCGGAGGACAGCCCGGCGCCAAGGAGGTGCCGGATCTGCGTCACCCGCAGCACGGCGCTCTCGTCGTACTCGCGGTACCCGTTCGCGCCGCGCTCCGCCTCCAGGAGGCCCTGGGCCTCGTAGTAGCGCAACTGGTGGGCGTTGACGCCCGTCCGGCGACCCAGTTCCCCGATCCGCATCGCACCTCGCTTGACCTTCATACCGGTATCAACGTCGACGATGCTGTCATGAACAACGCACCCGAGATCAACAATTCCGCAGCGCCCTCATCCGCCGCCGCACCCACCCCTGCACCCGTGACCGTCATCGGACTCGGCCTCATGGGCCAGGCACTCGCCGGCGCGTTCCTGCGAGCCGGGCACCCCACCACCGTGTGGAACCGCACCGCCGCCAAGGCCGACCGACTCGTCGCGGACGGCGCGCACTTGGCGCCGACCGCCGCCGACGCCCTCACGGCAGGGCCCCTCACGATCATCTGCCTCACCGACTACGACGCCGTACGCGAACTGCTCGGCGCGAGCGAGGACGCTCTCGACGGCAGGACGCTGGTGAACCTGACCTCCGGCGACTCGGCCCAGGCCAGGGAGACCGCGCGGTGGGCCGGGAAACGCGGCGCCCGCTACCTCGACGGCGCCATCATGGCCGTCCCGCCGGCCATCGGCACCGCCGACGCGGTGATTCTGCACAGCGGCCCCGCGGCGGACTTCGCGGCGCACGAGCCGGCCCTCGCCGCGCTCGGCACCGTCACCCACCTCGGCGAGGACCACGGCCTCGCGGCCCTGTACGACGTGGCCGGGCTCGCCATGATGTGGAGCGTCCTGAACGCCTGGCTCCAGGGCACCGCCCTGCTCAGGACGGTCGGCGTCGACGCCGCGACGTACGCGCCGTTCGCGCGGCAGATCGCCGCCGGGGTCGCCGAATGGCTGCCCGGTTACGCCGAGCAGATCGACAGCGGCTCCTTCCCCGCCGAGGTGTCGGCCCTGGAGACCGACGCGCGGGCCATGGCGCACATGGTCGAGGAGAGCGAGGCCGCGGGCGTCAACGCCGAACTGCCGAAGCTGATCCAGGCGATGGCGGCCCGCGCGATCGCCGCCGGGCACGGCGCGGAGCAGTACCCCGTGCTGATCGAGGAGTTCAGCAGGCCCCGCGCGGACTGACCGTCAGTGGTGCCAGGCCGAGCCGCCCACGTTGTGGATCATCCGCTGGAGGACCTTCAGCGTGCGCACGTAGTCCTCGTCGGTGATGCCCTCGTGGATCTCCGCGCGGACGGCCTTCTGCCGCTCGGCCACGCGGGCCCGGAGCGCGCGGCCCTCCTCGGTGAGGGCGATGCGGCCCGCGGGGTCCTCGGTGATCAGGCCGCGGTCGTGCAGGGCGTCGATGTTGTGGTGCAGGGCGCCCTCGCCGGTCTCCAGGTAGCCCTTCAGGACCGCCACCACCTCGTCCCGCGGGCGGCCGTCCGGCGCCGCCATGAGCTGGTTGAGGATCCACCACTGGGGCTGGGTGAGGCCCATCTCGGCGAGCATGGTGCGGATGTGGTGGACGACGGCCGCACCTGCCGCCGAACTCCAGTAGCCCACGGGCTGGTCGACGAGGTCCTGGTCGCTGTGTGAGTACGTGAAGGTTGACATGTGCCTCAACGTAGAAGCTCAAGTGCGCTTGAGGTCAAGCGGTGAAAGGGCCACCGCGGGAGGTGGGTCGTGGCGGCTGTCCGCCGGTCCCGACCCGCCTCCCGCGCAGAGCCGTACGGCCGTACGAGGGCTCTCGTCGCCGGTCAGCCGATGTGGTCGGTCGGCCCCGCCTTCAGGTAGGTGGTGCGGACGCCGGGCTTGGCGCTGAGGTCACTGGCGCTCTCCAGGACGCGGCTGGTCTTCGGGTCGATGAAGTAGTAAGGGGCGTCGACCACGATGACACGCGTGCCCGCGGTGGGGCTGCCCGCGCGCTTGTCCCCCTTCGGGACCTCCTCCTTGCGGCGAATATTGATCACGGTGCCCGGGCGTCCCTGGCTGTCCTCGGCGTTCGGGGTCAGCCTCGCCCCGGGGGTCTCCGCGGCGACCTGGAACAGCGCGGCACGCAGCCGAGGGCTCGCGGGAGACTGCGACAGCAACGACATGATCTGGAAGAACCGGTCCGCCGGCCGCTTGGCGAAGTGGGCCTTCAGCTTCTCCGGTTCCGTGGGCAGCCGGTCGATCCCGGCCCAGGACAGCCGCCGGTCGCCCACGGCCCAGTCGGTCTGGCCCGACCTGCCCACCTTGCCCTTCGCCCTGCGCACCCAGGTGGCCCCCGACCGGTCGTTGTACACGGTCATCCTGACCGTCGTCCCCCTCGGGCCGTCCTTCGCCAGGTAATGGGACATCCAGTACTTTCCGTGGGGCGTCGGTGCCTCGGCCGAGACCTCCGCCATCTCGTTCAGGAACACCGTGGCCGCCGATGCCGTGGACGCGGGCTCGCTCCCCATGTCCAGGACCGGATACGCGACCGTGCCCGCCGCCAGCACCGCCACCGCCGCGCCGGCGACCAGGAACCGGCGGCGGGAGGGGCGCCCGGCCCGCGACGGAGCCCGGCGCCCGATGACGATCCGCGGCTCCTCCGGCGAAACGGGAGCCGGACCGGCCAGGAGTGCCAGCTTCTCGCGTACGGCGGCGACCGTGCCCGCCGACGGCGGCGCCACGGCACCGGCCGCGACCAGTTCGTCGGCGCCGGGAAAGTCGAGGATCTCGTCGCGTTCGGTGGATCCGGTCATGTCGGGTCTCCAGTCATGTCACGTGCGGCGCCGAGGCGCATGCGGTTGCGGGCGCGGTGCAGCCGGGTGCGGGCCGTCGCTGCGGGGATGCCGACCACGGCGGCGGCCTCGGTGGGCGTGAGCTGCTCCCAGGCGACGAGCAGCAGTAACTCGCGCTCGACGGAGGGGAGTTCCGCGAGCAGAGCGCGCAGTCGGGGCGCCAGCGCAGCTGCCACGATGCGGTCGTCCACCGCCTCCCACGGGTCGTCGCGTCCAGCGGTCCGGGGCATGCCGGAGCCGGCCGCGGCGTATTGGCGCCAGTGCGCCGACAGCACGTTCCTGGCCACGCCGAACAGCCAGGCGCGTATGGAACCGCGCGCCGGATCGTAACCATGGCGCGCCGCATAGGCCCGCAACCACAGCTCGGCGTGCAGGTCGTCGGCGGCCTGGGGCGCACGGCGTGCGAAATAGCCGTGCAGATCCGCCGAGTGCCGTTCCACTAGTGATGTGAAGGCGACTGGGTCCCGCACTGCACGGTTCCGCCGCTCCTGGTGCTCCGGGTCCTTGGCCACGAGGCTTCTCCTTCAGGACCGCCGGTCGGCGGTCTCGCCCCGTACTTGTCGACCGGGCGCCGGAGCGTTCGCGACGCCGCACGCCGCACGCCGCACGCAGACCGTCCCGGCGAGCCGACCGCGTCGTCCGCCGGGACGGTCCGGGACCTCGTCACCGCACCGGCTGGTGACTCCGGTTGAGGCCCTTGCGGATCAACGGGGTCAGCCGCTCCTCCACGTACCGGTTCAGGAGCCACGCGAGGAGCAGCATCGCGGTGATCGTCAGGGCGAACGTCGCGTACGACGGCAGCCCGAGGTGCCGGTGCAGTACCTCCACCGTCACCCAGCCCAGGTGCTCGTGCACCAGGTAGAAGGGGTACGTCAGCGCGCCGGCCACGGTCAGCCAGCGCCAGTCGATCCGGTCGAGGTGACCGAGCGCGATCAGGAGCACCGCCGCGAAGCCCGCCGTCACCACCGCCATGATCACGGCCGAGGAGCGGTACGAGAAGAAGTCCGGGTTCGGCGCGTGCCACAGACCCTGGACCGCGTAGTGCTGGCCGATCAGCCAGCTGACGCCCGTGATGCCCCACGCCGTGAGGTCGCGGCGGTCGCGGTGGATCAGGTAGATGCCGATGCCGCCGACAAAGAACGGCGCGTACTCCGGCATCAGGACGAGGTCGAGCAGCGGCTGGTCCGCTCCCTCCGCGACGGCCGCGGACAGCGTCCACACCGCGCAGAACAGCACGACGCGCGCGCGGGTCGCGCCCGGCATGACCACGCACAGCGCGAACAGCGCGTAGAAGCGCAGCTCGGCCCAGAGCGTCCAGCACACGCCGAGCACCCGGTCCGCGCCGAGCGGCTGCTGCAGCATGGTGAGGTTCACCAGCGCGTCGCTGGGCGAGACGGCCTCGTACGCGACGGCGGGGAGCGCGAAGACGGCCGTCACCAGGACGATCGCCGCCCAGTACGAGGGCAGCAGGCGG
Source organism: Streptomyces sp. NPDC050732 (assembly GCF_040654255.1). Classification (NCBI taxonomy): domain Bacteria; kingdom Bacillati; phylum Actinomycetota; class Actinomycetes; order Kitasatosporales; family Streptomycetaceae; genus Streptomyces; species Streptomyces sp. NPDC050732. The sequence goes on along the minus strand of NZ_JBFAHP010000016.1, from coordinate 46,777 downwards.
GACGCCCGGGAGGCGAAGAACGAGCGCAGGGGCCTGCCCCAGCCGCTCATGCAGATGACGAAGCCACTGATCACGAAGAAGATCTGCACGCCGAGGCAGCCGTACGCGAACCACTCGCTCGCGGTGGGGAACTGCTGCTTCGGCGAGCTGCCCCAGGCCTCGGTTATCTCGCCGTCGCGGCCGCCGTAGTGGTACGCGGCGACCATGAGCGCGGCGACGAGCCGCAGCCCGTCGAGCGCGCGCAGCCGGGGCTTCCCGCGCGCCGGCCGCGGGGCCGGAAGGGTGCGCGGCGCGGCGGATTCCGCCCCCGGTGAGAGCTTCGGGAGCGTTATGTCGGGGGAGGTCATCCGAGCGCGGTCCGCTTGAGCGAGCGCTGTACGGACCGTGCGCGGCGGGCGACCCTGCGGACGGCCGCGTTGCGGGGGATGAAGGCCAGCTGCGCGGGGACGGCGCCGGGCAGCGCGAGCGCGGTGAGGCGGCGCCGCTTGAAGTAGCGCCAGGTGGCGGCCGAGAGGTGCCGCGCGAGGTAGCGCTCGGCGTCGGGGCGCAGCCGGGGGTAGATCTGCGGCTGCATCGCGAAGCCGACGGCCTTGAGGAGGTTCGTCAGCTCGCCGGTGCCGAGGCCCGGCTCCTGCGCGGTGACGGCGGCCCGGTCGGTGAGCTCGGGCAGCAGGGCGTCGACGATCGTGACGGGGACGCGGTTGCTGTTCTGGTAGGGCGCGAGGCGCTCCAGGAGGAGCTCCGTGCCGGTGCGGGCGGCGGGCAGGCCGTAGAGCGCGGACGCCGTGAGCAGGGCCGTGGAGAAGCAGCCGACGACGAGCGCGGGCCGCATCCGCTGGTACAGGACCTCGGCGAGTACGGGGGTGTCGAGCACCGTCAGCTCGACGCCGATCGCCTGCGCCTCCTTCTCCAGGGCGCGCGACCAGCGGGCCGGCGCGGTGGGGTGGGGCTTGAACACCACGCGTGTGTGGCCCAGTTGGGCGGCGCCGCGCACCATGCGGATGTGCAGCTCCTCCTCTTCCTCGGGGGTGAGGATGGAGAGGGCGGAGAGGTACTGGCCGAGGACGAGGGCGGGGGAGTCGATCTCGGGCAGCTCCGTCCCCCCGGCGCCCAGTTCACCGAGCACCTTCAGGAACGCCTCGGTCGGCACGACCTCGGGGGCGACCCCGAACTCCGTGAGGAGCAGCGGGGTGAGGCCCGGCACCAGGTCCAGGTGGAGCAGGCGCCGCACGCGGGTGCCGACCAGCGGGTCGATCTTGCTGCGGGTCGGGCCGTAGCTCATCAGGCCGTCGGCGTAGACGTCCACGGGGACGCCGGTGAAGATCTGCGAGAGGGCGAGCGCGGGGTTGACCTGGATCGACTCGACGGCCAGCTCGACGGCGTCGTCACCGAGGCCCCAGAGCAGCCGGATGTAGCGCTCCCACAGCACGACGTCGTCGCCGCGCGGGGCCCAGCCGCCCGGGTGGAAAGGGGCGATGGTCTCGTTCCAGGAGCGCACCTCGTCGAACCGGCCGCGCAGCCGCTCGAACCCGGGCATCTCGTCGAGGGGCGTCGTCGTCTCGGGCGTCGCCGCGTTGTTGCTGACCAGGAGGATGCGGCGGTCGGCGGGGCCGAAGCGGTCGGCGTCCAGGGCCGCGGCGAGCGTCGCGGCCCCGTACAGGGTGGACGCCAGGAAGATCTGCGTCGTGGCCATTACGCGGCCACCTCCGCCGACGCCGGACGCCGGCGCAGCCTGCGCAGCCGGGTCGCCCGCTGGACGTCCATGGAGTCGAGCGCGTCGTCGAGAACGCCCTGCGGCATCCGCTTCAGCGCGGCCGCACTCATTGACTTCAATTTCCGCGCCACGGATGGCTCGAACCTTTCGATGGATCCCAAATGGTGGGAGATGATCGCGCAGTAAGTGCGCACGGCCTTCGGCAGGAGTTCGTCCGCGTCCCGGTCCGCCGCTGTTTCCCGTACGACCTGGTCGAATGCCTTGATGAAATCGAGCTGGCGTACGTCGCCGATCTGGGTCAGCGACGAGGCGACCCCGCGCCGGTAGAACACCCCGAGAAGGCCGACCGCGGCGAAGGATTCCGCCTCCCGGTGCAGCCGCCAGATCCAGGGCCGGTCCTCCGCGGTGCGCAGACCGTCCGTGAAGTGCAGAAGGCCCCGGTCGGCGAGCCTGCGGTGGTAGATGCCCGCCCACGCGTACGCGTAGTCGACGGACGTCGACCGGTCGGCGGGCAGTATCACGTCGCGCGGATTCAGCACGACGCCGCGCCTGCCGTGCGGGACGCGGTGCACGGAGCGGGCCCGCGCGGTGCACTGCACATGGTCGGTGCGTACGAAGTCACAGCCCAACCGCTCGATGGAGTCGACGAGTTGGGTGAAGTAGCCGGGCGCGAGCCAGTCGTCACCGTCCAGGAAGGTGAGGTACTCGCCGCGCGCCGCGTCGAGGCCCGTGTTGCGGGCGGTCGCGAGCCCGCCGTTCGTCTCATGTCTGAGGTGGACGGCGCCGGGAAGCTCGCGCGCCGCGCGCTCCAGGATGTCCGGAGTCTCGTCGCGCGAGCAGTCGTCGACGAGAATGAATTCGAAGTCGTCACGCGCGTTCGCGCGCAGACTCCTCAAGGTGTCGGGCGCGTATTGCTGCACGTTGTAGAACGGCACGATGACGGAGAGCTTAACCACGTGGGTGACGTTAGGTGTCGGCCCGTGATTCGTGTCGACCCGCAGCGGTATGCCAGGTGAACGACGCGTGGCGGAATGGTTAACCGGGCTGCCCGGCGGGCTTTTCCCGGGCCGATTCGCCATTCGTCGGCGTGCTGTTAACCGTTTGTTGCACCTGAGTTGGGCCGCGAATCGAAATGCCTTCCTAGCGTCTGGGACGTGCAAGGAAGTCATCGAAACCCGCTGCGGGTCGCCGTGCTCGCCGACTCCGACACGCGATGGAAATGGGGCGCTCTCACAGCGAACCGCATCGTATCGGACAGTCGGCTCAGCGGCTTCCTGCTCCGCGGCCGGGCCACTCCCACCCCCCGGCAGCTCGACGAAGTGGGCGTGCGCGCGGATTCGCTGCGCGAGGTCACCGCCGTCGAGTTCCTGCGCGAGATGGAGCGGGACGCGCCCGACGTGATCGTGCTCGCCCTGGTGGGCGGGGCGGTCCAGGCGGTGCTGCACGGACTCGCCCGCATCACGCAGGACGCCCTCCTCACGCAGGACACTCTTCTGACCGGCGCCACCAGGAAGCGGCCCGTCGTCGTCACCGGCTATGTCGGCGTCGTCTACGAGAAGCTCGCCGACGGCCTCCTCCTGCGGCACGGCGCGGACGTCGTCCTCGCCAACTCCCGCCAGGACGCGGAGCGCTTCCGCGCGGTGTACGAAGGAGTGGGCGCCGACGCGTCGGCGGTGACGGAGGCCGCGCTGCCGTTCCTCGGCGGAGCCCCGTACGAGAAGAACGCCACGGACACGAAGCACGCCACAGACACGAAGAACGACCCGTACACCGTCGTCTTCGCCGCCCAGCCCTCCGTGCCCGAGACCGCCGCACACCGCACCTACCTGCTGCGCCGCCTCGCCGAGCACGCCCGCCTGCACCCCGACCGCGAGGTCCTGCTCAAGCTGCGCAGCAAGCCCGGCGAGCACACCACGCACATCGAGGAACTGCCCTACCAGAAGCTGGCGCAGCGCGTCGAGGGCGGCCTGCCCGCCAACTGCCGCCTTGTCTACGGCCACATGGGCGAGGTCCTCGACCGCACCGACCTCCTGGTCACCGTCAGCTCCACGGCCGCGCTCGAATCCCTGCACCGCCGCATCCCCACCGCCGTCCTCACCGACCTCGGGGTGCGCGAGGCGCTCGGCAACCACCACTTCACCGGCTCCGGATGCCTCGCCTCCTGGGACCAGCTGGACGCGGGCCACCTGCCCGAGCCCGACGAGCGGTGGCTGGCCCGGCAGGGCGTCGCCGCGGACGGGGCGTACGAGAACGCCTTCGACGCGGCGCGCGAGCGCGTCGCCGAGCTGCTCGCCGACGCGGCCGCCGGCGGGCTCCCGCCCATCCGGCCCTACTACAGCCTCACCACCGCCCGCGGCTATCTGCCCGGCATCCTCGCCCGCCACCACCTCGGCCCCGACGGCGCCCCGCTGCCGGGCGCCCCCGCGCCCGGCAAGGACCCCGGCCCCGTACGGCAGATCGTGCGCCGCGCGGCCCGGGGCGCCTACCGCCACGGAGTGCAGCGCGTGGCCCCCGTCATCCGGCGGATGGGCGAGCTGTGAGCCCCGGGCGAGCCGTGACTCCCGGGCGAGCCGTGACCCCCGGGCGAGCCGTGAGCACCCACCCCCTCCAAGGAGCCCCCATGCCCCTCCCCGACCCCGCGAGCGCACCGGCCCGCCGCGTGCTCGCCGTCATCCCCGCCCGCGGCGGCTCCAAGGGCGTGCCCGCCAAGAACCTCGCCCCGGTCGGCGGCGTGCCGCTGGTGGCCCGCGCCATCCGCGAGTGCCTCGCCGCCCGGCTCGTCACCGACGTCGTCGTCTCCACCGACGACCACGTGATCGCCGAGGCCGCCCGCGCCGCCGGCGCCGAAGTGGTCCTGCGCCCCGCCGCGATCGCCGGGGACACCGCGACCAGCGAGGCCGCCGTGCTGCACGCGATGGACGCCCACGAGGCGCTGCACGGCACGACCGTCGACGTCGTCCTGCTCGTGCAGTGCACCAGCCCCTTCCTCACCCACGAGGACATCGACGGGGTGGCGTCGGCCGTCGCCGAGCACGGCGCCGACACGGCCGTCACGGTGGCGCCCTTCCACGGCTTCATCTGGCGCGACGCGGCCGACGACGTCGGTGACTCCGCCGGTTCCGCCGGGCCCGCCGACGTGCCCGCGCAGCGCACCGACTCGCTCGGCGGCACGGCGACGCTCGCCAACTCCACCCGGACGGGCGGCGGTTACGGCGTCAACCACGACAAGTCGTTCCGCCCGCGCCGCCAGGACCGCCCCCAGGACCTCCTGGAGACCGGCGCCGCCTACGCGATGGACGCGGCGGGCTTCCGCACCGAGAAGCACCGCTTCTTCGGCCGCACCGAGCCCGTGCGCACCGACCCCGCGCGCGTCCTGGAGGTCGACGACCCGCACGACCTCGCCCGCGCCCGCGCGCTGGCCCCCCTCTTCGACGCGGCCCGTCCCGGGGACGAGGCCGCCCTCCCGACCGCCGCCGACATCGACGCGGTCGTCCTCGACTTCGACGGCACCCAGACCGACGACAGGGTGCTGATCGACTCCGAAGGACGGGAGTTCGTCTCCGTGCACCGCGGGGACGGCCTCGGCATCGCGGCCCTCCGCAGGAGCGGCCTGCACATGCTGATCCTGTCCACGGAACAGAACCCGGTCGTCGCCGCGCGCGCCCGGAAGCTGAAGCTTCCCGTCCTGCACGGCATCGACCGCAAGGACCTCGCACTGAAGCAGTGGTGCGAGGAACAGGGCATCGCTCCCGAGCGCGTGCTCTACGTCGGCAACGACGTCAATGACCTCCCGTGCTTCGCCCTCGTGGGCTGGCCCGTGGCGGTCGCGAGCGCCCACGACGTCGTGCGCGGCGCCGCACGCGCTGTCACCACCCTCCCCGGCGGTGAAGGCGCGATCCGAGAGATCGCCACCTGGATCCTCGGCCCCTCTCTCGACTCCCTCCACAACTAAGGACTGTTCCCACATGAGCAACATCACCTCCATCGGCGCCAACTCCCGTCTCCGCCGCTTCGGTTCGAAGACGGCCGGTCCCGGTCAGCCCGTGTACATCACCGGCGAGATCGGCATCAACCACAACGGCGACCTGGAGAACGCGTTCAAGCTGATCGACGTGGCCGCCGAGGCCGGCTGCGACGCGGTGAAGTTCCAGAAGCGCACCCCGGAGATCTGCACCCCGCGCGACCAGTGGGACATCGAGCGCGACACCCCCTGGGGCCGCATGACGTACATCGACTACCGCCACCGCGTGGAGTTCGGCGAGGCCGAGTACCAGGCCATCAGCGAGCACTGCGCCAAGCGCGGCATCGACTGGTTCGCCTCCCCGTGGGACACCGAGGCCGTCGCCTTCCTGGAGAAGTTCGACCTGCCCGCCCACAAGGTCGCCTCCGCCTCCCTCACGGACGACGAGCTGCTCCGCGCCCTGCGCGCCACGGGCCGCACGGTCATCCTCTCCACGGGCATGTCGACCCCGAAGCAGATCCGCCACGCCGTCGAGGTCCTCGGCTCGGACAACATCCTGATGTGCCACGCCACGTCGACGTACCCGGCGCAGGCCGAGGAGCTCAACCTCCGCGTCATCAACACCCTCCAGGCCGAGTACCCGAACGTCCCGATCGGCTACTCCGGCCACGAGACGGGCCTCCAGACGACGCTGGCCGCCGTCGCCCTCGGCGCCACCTTCGTCGAGCGCCACATCACCCTCGACCGCGCCATGTGGGGCTCCGACCAGGCCGCCTCCGTCGAGCCGCAGGGCCTCACCCGCCTCGTCCGCGACATCCGCACCATCGAGGCGTCCCTCGGCGACGGCGTCAAGAAGGTCTACGAGTCGGAGCTCGGCCCCATGAAGAAGCTCCGCCGCGTCGCCGGCGTCGTCGCCGAGGCCGAGTCCTCCGCGGACGCCGAGCCGGTCGCGGTCTGAGCCTCTTATCGGGAGACGGACATACGACGATGAGCCCCCGAGTCGGCCGAGCCGACGACACCACGGCCCCGGCCGGGGACGCCACGACGCTCGCGTTCGTGGAGAGCCCGGTCCAGCTGCTGAACGTCCTGGAGTGGGCGCACTCCGCGGCCGCGACCGGCCCGACCGGGGGCCTCACCGTCGTCGTCCTGTCCCCGAACGACCCCATGACACGCGGCCAGTTGCGCCGCATGGCGCAGCTCGCCCGCGAGGAGGGCGTCGAGGTCCGCTGGGAGGAGGCGCGCGGCGGCGCGTCTGCGCCCTTCCAGACCATCGGAGGCCTCGCGGGCCCCCTGCGCAGGGCCGACCGGATCGTCATCGGCGACCCGTTCTCCCGCTACGTACAGCTCCTCCTCACCATCACCAGGGCCCGCTCCCTGGTCGTGGTCGACGACGGCACGGCCACGATGGAGTTCATCTCCCAGCTGGCCCGCGGCGAGCGGCTGCAGCGCTGGCACCGCAAGGGCGGCCGCCCCGGCCCCCGGGACCTGGTCTTCGCCCCGGTCTCGGCCTCGGCACGCCGCCGCCTCACCCCCGGCTCCACGCGCAGGGTGGAGGTCTTCTCCGCCATGCCGATCGACAGCGCACCCGACGGCGTGACCGTCTCCGTCAACGCCTTCGCGTGGACGAGGGAACGCTTCGGCCCGCCCCGCATCACACGCGGCGCCGACCTGGTCGGCACGTCACTGGTGGAGACGGGCGTGGTCGACCCGGACCGTTACGTAGAAGCGGTCCGCGCCCTCTCCCTCACCCACGGCGCCAACCGCTACTTCGCCCACCGCCGCGAGAGCTCGGAGAAACTCCACCGCCTCGCGGTCGAGACGGGCCTCCAGGTGGTCCGCCCCGACCTCCCCCTGGAACTCATCGCCCGCCGCGGTCCCGTAGGCCGCACCATCCTCAGCTTCCCCTCGACGGTCGTCCACACCCTCCCCCTGGCCCTCGCGGGCACGGAGGTGAAGGTGGCGGTCTGCGACATCGACCCGGCCTGGCTCACGGAGACGGCGTCCCCGCGCGCCCAGGGCTTCCTGTCCGGCGTAACGGGCACGGCCCGCGACGTACACCGCCTGACATCAGTCCTGCACACATCACCGACGGCGCCCGCTTAACGCCTACGGGGTGAACCGGCGGACGTACCGCCGCTGCCACGGCGTCTCGACCGCACGCCGGTCATAGTGCGCGCGTACGTACTGGACGGCCTCCGCCGCCGGCACCCCATCGAGGACGGCGATGCACGCCAACGCCGTCCCGGTCCGCCCGCGCCCACCCCCGCACGCGACCTCGACCCGCTCCCCGGCGGCCCGCTCCCACACCTCGCGCAACACCTTGCGCGCGAGCTCGCGGTCCGAGGGAAGCCGAAAGTCGGGCCACCGCAACCACCGCGCCTCCCAGGGGATGCTTGGCGGCTCCTTCCCCAGCAGATACACGCCGAAGCCGGGCACGTCCCCGTCGGGCAACCCCCGCCGAAGCCCCCGCCCTCGAACGAGCCGCCCGGACGGCAGCCGTAAAACCCCGGCGGCACCGCTCGTCCATGTGCTTGTCTCACCACTCTCGGACTTCTCTGGAAACGTCATGCCTCGGAGGCTAGATGACGGAAAGGACGGCGATGCGGCAGCGGGAGATCACCACGGCCGAGGCCCGGGCGGAGTCGGTCGCCCGGTGATCACGTACGTATGGCGGGACACCTTCGAGGATCACGAGGTCAACGCCCTCCACGCCGAGGGCTTCGGGCACCCGGTGCTGGACATCGGGTGGCGTGAGCAGTTGCACCGGCACAGCCTCGGATGGGTCTGCGCGCGGGACGAGGGCGGGGTGCTCGTCGGGTTCGTCAACGTCGCCTGGGACGGTGGCGTGCACGCCTTCGTCCTCGACACCGTCGTGGCGGGGCCGCACCGGAGACGGGGGATCGGGGCCGGTCTCGTCGCCCGTGCTGTGCGGGGCGCGCGGGACGCCCGCTGCGAGTGGCTGCACGTCGACTTCGACGACGAGCACCGCGGCTTCTACCTCGATGCCTGCGGCTTCCGCGAGACGGCGGCGGGGCTCATCGCACTGTGAGGCCGGGCAAGTCACCGCCGGATACGGGTCGTACGCCCTTCACCTGCCCCACGACCCCCGGGCGCCCCGCATCGCCCGCATGACGTCCCGCGCCGTCTTTCCGGCGTACGGGATAAGCGAACTCCTGGACGCTACCGAGCTGTTGACGTCCGAGCTCGTCACCAACGCCTGCCGGTACTCCGCAGGGCCCGCCGCCCTCCGGCTGCACGGTACCGACGACCCGTACGGGCTCCGGGTCAGCGTGTGGGACAGCAACCCGCACATCCCGGCTCCCTTCGACAAACCTCCTTGCCGGAGCGGGCCACTGCCCGCCGTACCGCACGAGCACCACAAGGTCGAGCCCGTGCCCGCTGTCCGCCAAACAGGGGTGAGGAGGGGATCAGCCCACCGCGGAAGCGTCGGCAGGGGCGCGGTCCCCGGCGGGGCCACCCGAGGCCACCACCGGCGCCCCCCGCTTCGCCCGCAGCCCGAACGCGCTGATCAGCGCGGCGAGCAGGGCGGCCACCAGCGGGACCCAGAGCGCGGCCCGGTACCCGTCGAGGAGAGCGGCGGGTGAACTCGACGCCGTCGACGCCACGTTGACCGCCGTCACCGTCGACAGGCCGACCGCCGCCCCGAACTGGAAGGACGTGTACAGCAGCGCGCCCGCCAGGCCCTGCTCCTCCTCCGCCACGCCCTCCGTGGCGACGATCGTCAGCGGGCCGTATGCGAGGGAGAACGCGACGCCGATGATGATCAGGCTCGGGAACATCATCGTGTACGTCCAGTCGGCGTCCACCGGCAGGAACAGGGCGTATGCCAGCGCGGCGAGCAGCAGGCCACCGACGATCACCCGGGTGTTGCCGAAGCGCGCCACGAGCCGGGGCGTGAGGAGGGGGGAGAGGATCGCGTCGATACCCATGACGAGCATCGCGAAGCTGGTCTGCAGCGTCGACCAGTCCCGCAGTTCCTGGAGGTAGAGGACGACGAGGAACTGGAAGCCGAAGAAGCCCGCGGCGAAGAGCAGCCCCGCGAGGTTGGCGCGGACCAGTGGGCCGCTCCGCAGGATGCCGAGGCGGACCAGCGGGGCCGCCGCGCGGCGTTCGACCGCGACGAACACCGCCAGCAGGGCGAGCCCGGCGCCGACCGTCAGCGCCGTCCACAAGAACGTGGTGTGCGTGGCGCGCTCCACGCCGAGGACCAGCAGCACGATGGCGGCGGTGATCGTGAGCCCGCCCGCCAGGTCGACGCTCTGCCCGGTGCGGTCCGGGCGCGGCGAGCGGGGCACGAGGGCGAGGGCGGCGAGCAGGATGACGGCGGACAGTACGACGGGGGCGAAGAACACCCACTGCCAGCCGAACTGGGTGAGCAGTCCGCCGACGACCAGGCCGATGGAGAAGCCTCCGGCGGCCGTGCCGGAGTAGAAGAGCAGCGCCTTGTTGCGCCGCGGGCCCTCCGCGAAGCCGGTGGTGATGATGGAGAGGCCCGCCGGGGTCATGAACGCCGCGGCGATCCCTGTGACGAAGCGGGCGACGATCAGCATCCAGCCCTCGGTGGCGAGACCGCCGAGCCCGGAGAAGAGCAGGAAGACGGTGAGCCACAGGACGAACATCCTGCGGCGCCCGAAGAGGTCGGCGGCCCGCCCGCCGAGCAGCATGAACCCGCCGTACCCGAGGACGTACGCGCTCATGACCCACTGCAGCGACCCGGTGGACAGGCCGAGGTCGGCGCGGATGGCGGGGAGGGCGACGTTGAGCATCGCGACGTCGATGCCCTCAAGGAAGATCGCGCCGCAGAGGACGAGGAGGACGCCCCACTCGCGGCCGGTGAGGGGTCTGTCGGGGGACTGGTGCGCGTGCGGCGCGAGGTTCTGACTCATGGCGCCAGCCTCGGCCGGGCGCTGTCGCGGAACAACGGCGAACATCGCAACGTTCGTTCAGCCAGGCTGACCGATGCGGAACGACCTGGGGGTACGGCGATGGAACGCGACGAACTGGAGTGCTTCCTGCTCCTCGCCGGGGAACTGCACTTCGGCCGCACCGCCGAGCGCATGCGGCTGTCCAGGGCCCGCGTGAGCCAGCTCGTGCAGCGCCTCGAACGCCGCGTCGGCGCACCGCTGTTCATCCGCACCAGCCGCCGCGTGGCCCTCACCTCGCTCGGCCGCCAACTGCGCGCCGACCTCGAACCGCACCACCGCGCCATCGAGGACGCCCTGGCCCGCGCCGCGGCGACGGCCCGCGGCATCGACTCCGTCCTGCACGTGGGCTTCGACAACCCCCTCACCGGCGAAATCGTGATGAGGACGACGGAGGCCCTGCGCGTCAGCCACCCCGGCCTCGCCGTGGAGGTGTGCGAGGTCCCGCTCGGCGATCCGTACGGGCAGCTGCGCAAGGGCGAGTTCGACGTGCAGCTGACGGAGCTCCCGGTACGGGAGGAGGACCTGGGCGGAGGGGCGGTGCTGCTCGCGGAGGACCGGGTCCTGGCCCTGCCCGCGAGCCACGCCCTGGCCGCCCGGCCCTCCGTGACCCTGGAGGACCTGGCCGAGGTCTCCCTCCTCACCATCGCCGGCGAGGTCCCCGCGTACTGGCTCGACCACCACGTCCCGGCCAGCACCCCCGGCGGCCGCCCCATCGGCCGCGGCCCCGGCGTGACGAACATGCAGGAGGCCCTGACGCTGGTCGCGGCGGGCAAGGGCGCCCTCCTGGCCCCCGCCCACACCGCCACGTACTTCGCCCGCCCCCGCATCACCTACGTCCCCCTCACCGACGCGGCGCCGAGCGGCTACGGCCTGGTCTGGCGCCGCGGCCACGACACGGGCGCGGTGGCGGCCTTCGCACGGACGGTGCGAGAGATTTCCGCTGCTGATCAATACATCTAGCGCGCGTCCGGTCACATCTCCCCGGCGGGCTCCGTCAGTGATCCGAGAGCAGGCAGACGACACCAGGAGATGACCATGGAAACGCGTTCGATCACGGCAGAGGTCCCGATGGCGCCGCGGATGACCGAGGACCCCGCGAAGCTCGTCCCGGAGCTGGCGGACGTGTCGGCGGCACTGTTCAGGGTCACCGGCAACGGCTCGGTGCCGCGCTCCACGATCGGCCTGGTGCAGCTGCGCGCCGGGCAGATCGTCGGCAGCACCTACCTCACCGTGCTGCACACGGGCTTCCTGCGCAAGGGCGGGGAATCGGAGGAGCGGATGACGTCGGTCGCCTCCTGGCAGGACTCGCCGTACTTCACCGGCGCCGAGCGTGCCGCGCTGGCGCTCGTGGAGGCCGTGCTCCGGCCGGCCGCCCACGGTGAGAGGGTCTCCGACGAGCTGTACGCCGAGGCGGCCGAGCACTACGACGCCAAGGCGCTCGCCACCCTGATGTTCGCGATCGGCCAGGTCAACTTCTTCATCGCCGTGGCGCTGGTCGCCAAGCCCGTGCCCGGACGGTCGTTCTCCGCCCCCTGGGGGTGAGACGGGCCCCTGGGGGTGAGACGGGCCACGGGGGGCACGCGCCACTGGGAGGGGACACGGGCGAAACGGATGTGACGGGCGGAACAGCGCAAACCACGCTACTCGTGTTCTGCTGTATAGCGCTGATTCTGCTGTACAGGCTGATCGCGAGACCGCCCGTGCCGACAGCGGTCGCCCGCGCCCCCTACAGGCGCCGGACGGCTTGCGCATCATCCGAGGCGGCCTGAAAGCCTACCCATGCCGATCGGCGGCCATGCGCCACGAGGCCAGTAATTCTTCCCCTAACGGGCTGAACTTTTGTTGATCGTGGGTTAGTTGGCCGTTGCATCGCCTTACCCTTCAGAGGGTGAACCAACTGATGTCCCGTGCGTCCGAAGAGGTGTCCGACGGCGTGTCCGGAACGGAGTCCGCACCTGCGGAAACACTCCCCGGCACGCTGCCCGAAGCGCTGCGTGTCGAACTCGTCGCGTTCCGTCGCGACCTGCACATGCACCCCGAGCTCGGCAACCAGGAGTTCCGTACCACCGCGGCCATCAAGGCCCGCCTTGAGGAGGCGGGCCTTGAGCCCCGTGTGCTTCCCACCGGCACGGGGCTCGTCTGCGACATCGGCGCGCACCCCGGGGCGCCGGGCGGACCGGCCGAGGGCGGCGGGCGGGGCGTACGGCCCATGCTCGCCCTGCGCGCCGACATCGACGCGCTGCCCATCCCGGACTCCAAGGCCGGCGTGCCGTACCGCTCCACCGTGCCCGACCGCGCCCACGCCTGCGGGCACGACGTGCACACCACCGTCGTCCTCGGCGCCGGGCTCGTCCTCGCCGAGCTGGCGAAGCAGGGGCAGCTGCCCTTTCCGGTGCGGTTGATCTTCCAGCCCGCCGAGGAGGTCCTGCCGGGCGGCGCCACCGAGGTCATCGCGGCGGGTGCCCTCGACGGCGTCGGCAAGATCATCGCCGTGCACTGCGACCCCCGGGTCGACGCGGGCCGCATCGGGCTGCGGCACGGCCCCATCACCTCCGCCTGCGACCGCCTTGAGGTCTCGCTCGACGGCCCCGGCGGGCACACCGCGCGGCCGCACCTCACCACGGACCTCGTCACCGCCGCCGCCAAGGTCGCCACCGAGGTGCCCGCCCTGGTCGCCCGCCGCGTCGACGCCCGCTCCGGCCTCTCGGTGACCTGGGGCCGCATCGAGGCGGGCCACGCGCCGAACGTCATTCCGCAGCACGCCGAGCTCTCCGGCACCGTGCGCTGCCTCGACCTCAGGGCCTGGCGGGACGCGCCGGACCTGCTGCACGGCGCCGTGCAGGAGGTCGCCGACATGTACCGCGCCAAGTCCGGGATCAACTACATCCGCGGCGTGCCGCCCGTCGTCAACGACGGCGCGGTCGCCGATCTGCTGCGCGACGCGATGTCCGAGCGGCGCGGCCCGCACTCCGTCGAGGACACCGAACAGAGCCTGGGCGGCGAGGACTTCTCCTGGTACCTGGAGCACGTGCCGGGCGCCATGGCCCGGCTCGGCGTGCGCGCCCCGGGGGAGCGCACCGTCCGCGACCTCCACCAGGGCGACTTCGACGTTGACGAGTCGGCGATCACGGCAGGCGTCGAACTCTTCACCGCCGCCGCGCTGTTGGACACGCCCTAGGGACGCGGCGGGGCCGGTCGTGCGGAGTGCGAGCCCTTCGACGGGGCGACGTGACGACGCGACCGGCCCCGGGGCGCGAATAGCACGAAGGGGTAACGGCATCGCGAAAACCCGTTCCCCTCCCTTTCTACGCGCGTTAATGTGCGCCGAAATCAGCGCCATACGCGGCGCGTTGGCGATCAAGGGGTGCTTCCTGTGCGTCGTCTCTCTTCGAAAACCCGGCAGTCCCGGTCCCGGAAATCTCGCGCCACTCACATCACCGCCGCCTTCGCGGTCCTCGCCCTCGCCGCGGCCGGCTGCGGCGAGACGAGCAACGAGGCCTCACGGGACGACAGCAGCAAGGGCCCCGCAGGCTCCTCGTACAAGGGCAAGGGGATCGGACTCGCGTACGACATCGGCGGGCAGGGCGACCAGTCCTTCAACGACGCCGCCTACGCGGGCTATTCGAAGGCCCGCAAGGAGTTCAAGATCGGTGGCGTGGACATGGAGCCGGGCGACGGCGAGTCCAGCGCCGACAAGGTCCAGCGCCTCGAACAGCTCGCCAGGCAGGGCTACGACCCGGTCATCGGCGTCGGCTTCGTCTACGCGCCCGCGGTGGAGGCGGCGGCCAAGAAGTTCCCCGACACCACTTTCGGGATCATCGACGACAACACCGTGAAGGCGGACAACGTCGCCGACCTGGTCTTCCACGAGGAACAGGGCTCCTATCTGGCGGGCGTCGCCGCCGCGAAGGCGACCAAGGTCAAACACGTCGGATTCGTGGGAGGCGTGGACATTCCGCTCATCCACAAATTCGAGGCCGGATTCGTGCAGGGCGTGAAATCCGTCGACCCCAAGATCAAAATCGAGAAGCGCTATCTGACCGAGAAGCCCGAGGAGGGCGGATTCTCCAGCCCGGACAAGGGTCAGAACGCGGCGAGCGGCCAGATCGAGGCCGGCGCGGACGTGATCTACCACGCGGCGGGACTCTCGGGCCAGGGCGTCATCCAGGAGGCGGGCTCGCAGAAGAAGTGGGCCATCGGCGTCGACTCCGACCAGTACAAGCAGAAGGCCCTCGCCAAGTACAAGGACCACATCCTCGGCTCGGCGTTCAAGGACGTCGGCGGCGCGGTCTACGACCTGACGAAGTCGGTCGTCGAGGGCAAGCCGATGAAGGGCGAACAGCGGTACGACCTCAAGTCGGGCCGCGTCGGCTTCTCCGACTCGAATCCGAAGTACCGGGAGATGAAGGACGTCGTCGCCGCCGTGGAGAAAGCGGAGAAGGACATCATCGGCGGCAAGGTCGAGGTGAAGATCGTTCCGTAGCGGGCGGTCCGCGACGTTTTACG
This sequence comes from Streptomyces sp. NPDC050732, assembly GCF_040654255.1. Taxonomy (NCBI): domain Bacteria; kingdom Bacillati; phylum Actinomycetota; class Actinomycetes; order Kitasatosporales; family Streptomycetaceae; genus Streptomyces; species Streptomyces sp. NPDC050732. The sequence continues at coordinate 31,650 of NZ_JBFAHP010000016.1, read as the reverse complement.
TAGTACTGCGTGTGGCGACTGGGCGCCCCCCATCAGGGGGGCGCCCACCAGTCGTTCGGCCCCCCGACACCCGGTGGCCACAGGTCGATAACGGACCGGACAGAAGGGTTCTTATGTCAGGTCTACGCGCGTTACGCTGCGGCGAAATCAGCGCCGGGTGAGGCGCTCGAACGTGCTTGTGCTTGCTTGTACTAAGGAGTTCGTCTCTATGCGCCGGGTGTCTCGAATAGCTGTCGCGGGCGCCGCGACCGCCGCTCTTGCCGTAACCGTCTCCGCCTGTGGTGGCACGTCCAGCGACGCCGCCGCGAGCAAGGACGACAAGAACAAGGGCGTCGCCATCGCCTACGACGTCGGCGGCGCCGGCGACCAGTCCTTCAACGACGCCGCGACCGTCGGCATGAAGAAGGCCGCCAAGGAGTTCAAGACCGGCGAGAAGGCCGTCGAGCCGGTCGACGGCGAGTCCGACGCCGACAAGACGCAGCGTCTGACGCAGCTCGCCAAGCAGGGCTACAACCCGGTCATCGGCGTCGGCTACGCGTACGCGCCCGCCATCAAGGAGGTCTCGGAGAAGTTCCCGAAGACCACCTTCGGCATCGTCGACGACGAGACGGTCAAGGCCGACAACGTCTCCGACCTGGTCTTCAGCGAGCAGGAGGCGTCCTACCTCGCGGGCGTCGTGGCCGCCAAGGCCACCAAGTCCAAGACCGTCGGCTTCGTCGGCGGCGTGGACGTCCCCCTCATCCACAAGTTCGAGGCGGGCTTCGCGCAGGGCGTCAAGGACACGAACCCCAAGGTCAAGGTCGTCAAGCAGTACCTGACCGAGAAGGCCGAGGACGGCGGCTTCTCCAGCCCCGACAAGGGCAAGACCGCCGCGCAGGGCCAGATCGAGAAGGGCGCCGACGTGGTCTACCACGCCGCGGGCCTCTCCGGTCAGGGCGTCATCGAGGCCGCGGCCGCCAAGAAGGTCTGGGCGATCGGTGTGGACTCCGACCAGTACAAGCAGGACGCCCTCGCCAAGTACAAGAAGTACATCCTGACCTCGGCGACCAAGGACGTCGCGGGCTCCGTGTACAACCTGGCGAAGGCCGTCGAGGACGGCACCGCCAAGGGCGGCGTCGTCCGCGCCGACCTCAAGTCGGGCGGTGTCGCGCTCGCCGACTCGAACCCCGAGTTCATGAAGATGAAGGACGTCCAGGCGGCCCTGAAGAAGGCCGAAGAGGGCATCAAGGGCGGCAAGATCAAGGTCAAGACCACGCCGTGACGGCGCGGTTGCCGCATCGACTGCCCGTAACGGCAGCGTGATTCTCGTGCGACGGGGTGTGGGGGACGATGTTTCCCCCGCGCCCCGTTCGCGCGGACCACATCCACAGCTGAGCATCAGTCAGTAGCAGGGGCACTGCGCGCGTAGGCGGCCCCTTTCCTTCAGGCCCTTCAGGCCTTCTGGCCCCCGAGGAGAGTGCGCCATCGACGCGTCCACCAACCCTCCGCCCATCGCCGTCGAACTCGTCGGCATCACCAAGCGCTTCCCTGGAGTCGTCGCCAACCACGACATCCACCTGACCGTCCGCAAGGGCACCGTGCACGCCCTCGTCGGCGAGAACGGCGCGGGCAAGTCGACCCTGATGAAGATCCTCTACGGCATGCAGAAGCCGGACGAGGGCACCATCACCGTCGACGGCGAGCAGGTCGCCTTCGGCAGCCCCGCCGACGCCATCGCCCGCGGCATCGGCATGGTGCACCAGCACTTCATGCTCGCCGACCAGCTGACCGTCCTGGAGAACATCGTTCTCGGCAGCGAGAAGCTGCACGGCATCGGCGGCGCAGCCCGCCGAGCGATCCTCGACCTCTCCGACCGCTACGGCCTCGGCGTGCGCCCCGACGCGTACGTGGAGGACCTCGGCGTCGCCGACCGGCAGCGCGTGGAGATCCTCAAGGTCCTCTACCGCGGCGCCACCACGCTGATCCTCGACGAGCCGACGGCCGTGCTCGTGCCGCAGGAGGTCGACGCGCTCTTCGCCAACCTCCGCGAGCTCAAGGCCGAGGGCCTGTCCGTCATCTTCATCTCGCACAAGCTCGGTGAAGTCCTGTCCGTCGCCGACGACATCACCGTCATCCGGCGGGGCACGACGGTCGGCACGGCGGTGCCGTCCGAGACGACGCCGCGCCAGCTCGCCGAGCTGATGGTCGGCAGCGAACTGCCCACCCCCGAGACCGCGGAGTCGACGGTCACCGACCGTCCGATGATCCAGGTCGAGGGCCTCAAGCTGCTCGCCGACGGCGAGTCGGGCCGCGCCCTGCTCGACGACATCTCCTTCACGATCCACGAGGGCGAGGTCCTCGGCATCGCGGGCGTCGAGGGCAACGGCCAGACCGAGCTGATCGACGCGCTGATCGGCCTCAAGCACGCCGACTCCGGCGTGATCCGGATGGCGGGCGAGGACATCACCGCCGTACCCACCCGCAAGCGGCGCGAGGACGGCATCGGGTACATCCCCGAGGACCGCCACCGCCACGGCCTCCTCCTGGAGTCCCCGCTGTGGGAGAACCGCATCCTCGGCCACGTCACCGAGAAGCCCAACGCGCGCGGCTTCTGGCTCGACCCCAAGGGCGCGCAGGCCGACACCCGCCGCATCGTCGAGGAGTACGACGTCCGTACGCCCGGCATCGACGTGACGGCGGCCTCCCTCTCCGGCGGCAACCAGCAGAAGCTGATCGTCGGCCGCGAGATGAGCCACAGCCCGCGCTTCCTGATCGCCGCCCACCCCACCCGCGGTGTGGACGTCGGCGCGCAGGCGCAGATCTGGGACCAGATCCGCGAGGCCCGCCGCGAAGGCCTGGCCGTGCTGCTGATCTCCGCCGACCTGGACGAGCTGATCGGCCTCTCCGACACGCTCCGCGTCATCTACCGCGGACGGCTCGTGGCGGACGCCGACCCGGCCACCATCACGCCGGAGGAGCTCGGCTCGGCGATGACCGGTGCCGCCTCGGGTCACCTGGAGCACGTGGAAGAAGACGCCCCGGAGGACGAGGCCCGATGAAGAAGTTCGACAGGGAGCGCGTGCTCCTCGCGGTGGCCGGACCGGTCATCGCGCTGATCGCGGCCGTGGCACTGACCTCGGTCGTCCTGCTCGCGTCGGGCAAGAGCCCGATCGAGCCGTACAGCCTGATGCTGGAGCAGGCCACCTTCTCCGACGTCCAGGTGCTGATCCTCAACCAGGCGGGCATGTACTACCTGGCGGCGCTCGCGGTGGCCATCGGCTTCCGCATGAACCTGTTCAACATCGGTGTGGACGGCCAGTACCGCCTCGCCGCGATGATCACCGCGGTCGTCGGCACGCACCTCGCGCTGCCGTCGTTCCTGCAGATCCCCGTGCTCATGCTGGTCGCCATGCTCACCGGCGCCTTCTGGGCCGGCATCGCGGGCGTCCTCAAGACCACCCGCGGCGTCAGCGAGGTGGTCGCCACGATCATGCTCAACGCCATCGCGACGAGCGTCATCGCCTACCTCACCCTCACCGAGAACTTCGGCGTCCCGGTCGGCAACAACCAGACCACCGGCGTCATGGAGAAGTCCGGCTGGTTCCCCGGCATCAAGGTGGCGGGCGGCGAGATCTACGGCTTCGTCGTCATCGCGGTCCTCGCCGGCGTCCTGTACTGGCTCGTCCTCAACCGCACCCGGTTCGGCTTCGACCTGCGCGCCACCGGCGCCTCCGAGTCGGCCGCCGCGGCCTCCGGCGTCAACGCCAAGCGCATGGTGCTCAGCGCGATGCTGATCTCCGGCGCGGTGTCGGGCCTCGCGGGCCTGCCGATCCTGCTCGGCGACACCCACACGTACAGCCTCTCCTTCCCCGCGGGCCTCGGCTTCACCGCCATCGGCATCGCGCTCCTCGGCCGCAACAACCCCGTCGGCATCGCCTTCGCGGCGCTGCTCTGGGCCTTCCTCGACAAGGCCTCGCCCGCCCTCGACTACGCCCAGCCCGAGGCGTACGACAAGGAGATCGCGGTGATCATGCAGGGCCTCATCGTGATCGCGGTCGTCGTCTCCTACGAGGAGGTGCGCCGCTGGGGCCTGCGCCGGCAGCAGCGCCGCGTCGGTGAGGAACTGGCCGCCGCCGCCCGGGCGAACGGCAACAACGACTCCGTGAAGGAGGTGGCTGCCCGATGAGCTCGGCAACCGTCGCCAAGCCCTCGGCCGAGCAGCCCGCGCCGGGCCGCCGCCGCATCTCGCTCCCCGTCCTCCTGCTGGTCATCGCGGGCGTCCTGGTGCTGACCTCCGTGGTCCGCATGATCACCGGTGCCGACGGCATCACGTCCACCGGCCAGATGTCCACGGCGCTCAAGCTCGCCGTGCCGATCGGTCTCGCGGGCCTCGGCGGCCTGTGGGCCGAGCGCGCGGGTGTCGTCAACATCGGCCTCGAAGGCATGCTGATCCTCGGCACCTGGTTCGGTGCCTGGGCCGGCTTCCAGTGGGGCCCGTGGGTGGGCGTCCTCTTCGGCATCCTCGGCGGCGCGCTCGGCGGCCTGCTGCACGCGATCGTCACGATCACCTTCAACGTCAACCACATCGTCTCCGGTGTGGCCCTCAACATCCTGGCCCTCGGCGCCACCCGCTACCTCGCGACCTTCGCCTTCGAGGGCGAGGAGGGCGGTACGTCGAAGCAGTCGCCGCCCGTCGAATCGCTCGGGAACTTCTCCGTGCCGGGCCTCTCCGACTGGCTCGCCGACCTCAACGGCAAGCACTGGTTCCTGGTCTCCGACCTCGCCGGCCTCTTCGGCGGCCTGTTCACCGACCTGTCGCCGCTGACCGTCGTCGCGGTCGCCATGGTCCCGCTGAGCTGGTGGATCCTGTGGCGCACGTCGTTCGGTCTGCGCCTGCGCTCCTGCGGCGAGAACCCGATCGCCGCCGAGTCGCTCGGCGTCAACGTCTACAAGTACAAGTACCTGGCCGTGGTCATCTCCGGCGGCCTCGCCGGGCTCGGCGGTGCCTTCCTCTCCCTCGTCGCCTCCAACATCTATCTGGAGGGCCAGACCGGCGGCCGCGGCTACATCGGCCTCGCCGCGATGATCTTCGGCAACTGGATGCCCGGCGGGCTCGCCCTCGGCGCCGGACTCTTCGGTTACACCGACAGCCTGAAGCTCCGGGGCGGCGGCACCAACGTCCACGCGCTGCTCCTGCTCATCGCGATCCTGCTGGTCATCGGCGCGGTCTACCTCGCCTGGCGCAAGCGGTACGTCCCCGCGGTGATCACTGCGGCCGTCTCCGCGCTGATGTTCCTGTGGTACGGCTTGACCGACGAGGTGCCCAACCAGGTCGTCACCGCCACTCCGTACGTGGTGACCCTGCTGGTCCTCTCGCTCTCCGCCCAGCGGCTGCGGATGCCGAAGGCGGACGGAATGCCGTACCGGAAGGGCCAAGGAAAGTGACGACCACCGCCACGGACACCGACTGGGACGCCCTGCGGGAGGCCGCGCGCGAGGCCATGTCCCGCGCGTACGCCCCCTACTCGGGCTTCCCGGTCGGCGCCGCGGCCCTGGTCGACGACGGCAGGACCGTCTCCGGCTGCAACGTGGAGAACGCCTCCTACGGCCTCGGCCTCTGCGCCGAGTGCGGCCTGGTCTCCCAGCTCCAGCTGACCGGCGGCGGCCGCCTCACGCACTTCACCTGCGTGGACGGCAAGGGCGAGATCCTGATGCCGTGCGGGCGCTGCCGTCAGCTGCTGTACGAGTTCGGGGGGCCCGAGCTGCTCCTGGAGACGGCCTCGGGCGTGCGCACGCTCGCGGACATGCTGCCGGACGCGTTCGGCCCGCAGCACCTCAACTGAGCCCCGGCCCCCGCCTGTTGGCGGGGGCCTTCTCCGTGGCCTTGCTCTATGCGCGTAGAGTCTGGCCGGTACGACGCCGTAACTGCTGGAAGGACATGCCATGGACGTCATCTCCGTCATCCGCACCAAGCGCGACCGGGGCGAGCTCAGCGACGAGCAGATCGACTGGGTCATCGACGCCTACACCCGCGGCGCGGTCGCCGACGAGCAGATGTCGTCCCTCGCGATGGCGATCCTGCTCAACGGCATGAACCGCAAGGAGATCGCCCGCTGGACCGCCGCGATGATCGCGTCCGGCGAGCGCATGGACTTCTCCTCGCTCTCCCGCCCCACCGCCGACAAGCACTCCACCGGCGGCGTCGGCGACAAGATCACTCTGCCGCTCGCCCCGCTGGTCGCCGCGTGCGGCGCGGCCGTCCCGCAGCTGTCCGGCCGCGGCCTCGGCCACACCGGCGGCACCCTCGACAAGCTGGAGGCCATCCCCGGCTGGCGCGCGCTGCTCTCCAACGAGGAGATGCTGAGCGTCCTCGACGGCGTCGGCTCGGTCATCTGCGCGGCGGGCGACGGCCTGGCCCCCGCCGACAAGAAGCTGTACGCGCTGCGCGACGTCACCGGCACGGTCGAGGCGATCCCGCTGATCGCCTCCTCCATCATGTCGAAGAAGATCGCCGAGGGCACGGGCTCGCTCGTCCTCGACGTGAAGGTCGGCACCGGCGCCTTCATGAAGAACCTCGACGACGCCAGGGAACTGGCCTCGACGATGGTCGAGCTGGGCACGGACAGCGGTGTCCGCACGGTGGCCCTGCTCACCGACATGTCGACGCCGCTCGGCCTGACGGCGGGCAACTCCCTTGAGGTCCGCGAGTCCGTGGAGGTCCTCGCGGGCGGCGGCCCCGCGGACGTCGTCGAGCTCACCCTCGCCCTCGCCCGCGAGATGCTCGACGCGGCGGGCCTCAAGGACGCCGACCCCGCGAAGGCCCTCGCGGACGGCTCCGCGATGGACGTGTGGCGCCGCATGATCGCGGCGCAGGGCGGCGACCCGGACGCGGAGCTGCCGGTGGCACGCGAGCAGCATGTGATCACCGCCCCGTCGTCCGGTGTCCTCACCCGCCTCGACGCGTACGACATCGGGGTCGCCGCCTGGCGTCTCGGCGCGGGCCGTGCGCGCAAGGAGGACGTGGTCCAGGCGGGCGCGGGCGTCGAGCTCCACGCGAAGCCGGGCGACTCCGTCGAGGCGGGCGCCCCCTTGATGACCCTGCACACCGACACGCCGGAGCGGTTCGCGTACGCACTGGAGTCGGTCGAGGGTTCGTACGACATCGCGCCGGCGGGGACGTCCTTCTCGCCGACCCCGATCGTTCTGGACCGGATCGGCTGACTCGTCGGCTGCGGTGACTCGTACGGGTGAACGGGATCGGTGGACCGCCGCCGGTCCCGTTCGGCATGCTGGGATCGGTGGCCCATCCCCGACCTCGTCGTGATCCCCCTCGCAGACGTCGAAGCTCCGGGGGCGTACGCCCCGGCGGGCGCCGCCGAGCTCGTCGTCGAGGTGACCTCTCCCTCCAACGCCCGTCACGACCGCATCAGCAAACCCGCCGCCTACGCCACCGCAGGCATTCCCCTCTACCTCCTCATCGACCGCTGGGCCCCCGGTGGCCCCACCATCACCCTCTACGGCGAACCCCGAGGTGACGTCTACCGAGTCCTGCGCGCCGGCAAGTTCGGGGAGCCCATCGCGCTCCCCGAGCCCTTCGGGCTGGAGCTCGACACCAGCGCGTTCCCCACGGACTGACGCGGGCAGGCCTCATCGCGGGCGCGCTCACCGATGAGTTCCGCCCGCCGCACCGGTCCACCCTGCGTGGCCGATTCCCGAGAGCACCTCATCCGCATCGCCGGGCCCCTGCGCGCCGGCGACATCCCGTCCCTCTGCGAGCAGGTGGCAGCCGCCCGGCACGGACCCGGCGACGGCACGCCGAGCGACGTGATCTGCGATGTCTCCGCCGTGACCACCGCCGACCTCACCACCGTCGACGCGATCGCCCGCCTGCACCTCGCCGCGCGAAGGGCCGGGGGCCGGATCCGGCTCAGGAATCCCGCCCCCGGACTGCTGGCGCTGATCGGGCTCGTCGGGCTCGTCGAACTCTGCGGCCTAGTCGTCGAGATGGAGGGGCACTCCGAACAGCGGGAACCACCGCTGGGTGTCCAGGAAGCAGTGGAAACCGGCGATACGGCCCTCTGAGATCTCCACGACCTGGATCGACCAGGGCATGAAGCCGCCGTTGTCGGGGTCGGGCTTGTACTGCGCGAAGCCCGGCGTGCCGTTCACCTTCACCGGCAGGAGGCGGCCGTTGGCGCACGGGGCGCCCATCGTGGACATGAAGCCCGTGATGTCCGCCGTGCCGCGCAGCCACAGGTCGAACGGCGGCATCGTCATGACGGCGTCCTCGGCGAGCAGCGCGGTGAGCGCCGCCATGTCATACCCCTCGAAGGCCGCCACATAGCGGTCGAGGAGCTTCTGCTGCTCCTCGTCGAGCGGATCGGAGACGGCCGTGTCGTCCGCCGGCCGCTCGGCGAGGGTGGCGCGGGCCCGCTGCAGCGCGCTGTTCACCGAGGCGACGGAGGTGTCGATCAGCTCGGCGACCTCGCTGGCCTTCCACGCGAGCACCTCGCGCAGGATCAGCACCGCACGCTGCTTGGGCGGCAGGCTCTGCAGCGCGGCGACGAACGCGAGGCGCACGGACTCCTTGGCGACCGCGGCCTCGGCGGGGTCGTGCAGGGACGGCAGGACGCGGGCGTCCGGCATCGGCTCAAGCCAGGTGTTGTCGGGGCGGGGGTTGAGCGCGGCCTGGGCCAGCGGGGCGGCGGCCGTCAGGTCCATGGGGCGGGCGCGGCGATTGCCTGCGTTCAGCATGTCCAGGCAGACGTTCGTCGCGATGCGGTACAGCCAGGAGCGGATGCTGGAGCGGCCCTCGAACTTCTCGAAGCTGCGCCAGGCGCGCACCATCGTGTCCTGCACGGCGTCCTCGGCCTCGAAGGCCGAGCCCAGCATCCGATAGCAGTACCCGGTCAGCTCGACCCGGTGCTTCTCCAGTGTGACGTCCAGCTCGGTCGTCGTCCCTGCGCTGTCGCTCATCCCCACCCACCCCTGGCTTCCGAGCGGAGCCCGATGTGAGGCCCCACACATCGGAAGCTACCGCAGCCCACTGACAACGGCCCATGGAGTGGGAAAACCCGCAGGTCGAATCAGCAGGAGCGCGCGACAAGGCCGCGCCGCCGCTCCGTACGCGCGACGTGCGAGCCCCACACCGTCACCGACACGACGCCGAGCACGGCCAGCACGCCGAGCCCCACGGTCCCGGCCCAGCCGCCCGCGTGGAAGGCGACCGCTCCGAGCGTGCCGCCCGCGCTGGAACCCAGGTAGTACGCGGACTGGTAGAGCGCCGACGCCTGCGCCCGCCCGGTCGTCGCCGTACGGCTGACGGAGGAGGACGCGACCGCGTGGCCCGCGAAGAAGCCCGCGGTGATCAGGACGAGCCCCAGCAGGACGAGGACCAGCGAGGAGGAGAGGGAGAGCAGCAGCCCGCCGGCCGTCGTGCTCACCGCCAGATACAGCGCCCCGCGCCGCCCGAGCCGGGCCACCAGCTTCCCGGCGGCCGCCGACGACACCGTGCCGACGAGGTAGACCAGGAAGATGGAGCCGATGACGCCCTGCGGGAGCGAGAACGGCGCCTCGGTGAGCCGGTATCCGATCACCGTGTAGACCGCGCCGAAGACGGTCATGAACAGCGCCCCGATCGCGTACAGCCTGCACAGGAGCGGGTTCGACAGGTGTGTACGCACCGTGCGCGCCAGGGACTTGGGGCTGAGGGTCCCCGGTGTGAAGTGCCGCGGCGCGGGCAGCAGCGCTCGGAAGGCGACCGCGCACAGCAGCGCGAGGACACCGACCACGCCGACCGCCGCGCGCCAGCCCCAGGCCTGCGCGACCCAGCCTGTGACGATCCGGCCGCTCATGCCGCCGATGGAGTTGCCCGCCACGAACATGCCGATCGCGCCGACCAGCGCCTTGGGCCGCACCTCCTCGGCGAGGAACGCCATCGCGGACGCGGGGAGCCCGGCGAGCGCGGCGCCCTGCACGGCGCGCAGCGCGATCAGCACCTCGACCGAGGGGGCGAAGGGGACGAGGAGTCCGACGGCGACGGCGACGGTCAGCGAGACCGTCATCACCGCGCGCCGCCCGTAGCGCTCGCTGAGCGCGCTCAGCGGAAGGACGAAGAGGGCCAGTGCGCCCGTGGCCGCCGACACCGTCCAGCTCGCCGTGCTCGCGCTCGCGCCGAAGTCCGTGGAGACGAGCGGCAGGAGGGCCTGCGTGGAGTAGAGGAGGGCGAAGGTGGCGACGCCCGCGAGGAAGAGCGCGAAGCTCATCCGGCGGTAGCCGGGTCCGCCCGGGGTCAGACGGGAGTCGGCGGCGGGGGACGACGGGGTGAGGGCGGCCGCATGGGTGGCGGCCGCCCCGCTACTGGCAGGAGGCATGCCACGAACGTACGGCCGGTTTTTTGATGCGTCCAATGCATGGAATCGCCATAATCGTTCCCATGCAGCATCAGCAGAGGTCACAGCCGCGCGTGTCACAGAACAGTGACGTGGAGGACATCGTGACGCTGCTCGCGCCTCGCCTCGCGTACTTCGCGGGGGTCGCGAGGACCGAGCACGTCACGCGCGCCGCCCAGCAGATGCGGATTCCCCAGTCGACGCTCTCCCGCGCACTCGTCCGGCTCGAACGGGACCTGGGCGTCGACCTGTTCGCGCGCCGCGGCCGCACCGTCTCGCTCACCCCGGCGGGCCGCACCTTCCTCGCCTCGGTCGAGCGGGCGCTCGGCGAGGTGGAGCGGGCCGCCGAGTCGGTGCGCGCCGACGCCGACCCGGAGACCGGCAAGGTCGCCTTCGGCTTCCTGCACACCATGGGCTCGGAGACGGTGCCCGGACTGATCCGCGCCTTCCGCGCCGACCACCCGCGCGTGCGCTTCAGCCTGGTCCAGAACTACGGCGAGGCGATGATCGAGCGGCTGCGCGCCGGCGAGCTCGACCTCTGCCTCACCTCACCCGTGCCCGACGCCCCCGACCTGGTCGCCCGCCGCCTCGACGAGCAGCGCCTGCGCCTGGTCGTGCCCGACGACCACCGGCTCGCCTCCCGCAAGCGGGTCCGCCTCGCCGAGGCCGCCGAGGAGGCCTTCGTCACCCTGGAGCCGGGGTACGGCCTGCGCCGCATCACGGACGACCTCTGCCGGGACGCGGGCTTCAAGCCCCGCGTCGCCTTCGAGGGCGAGGAGGCGGAGACGCTGCGCGGCCTGGTCGCGGCGGGCCTCGGCGTGGCCCTGCTGCCGCCGCCCGCCGTGCCCCGCCCCGGAGTCGTGGAGCTGACGGTGACCGGGCAGCGGGCGGTGCGCGAGATCGGCGTGGCCTGGCTGGGCGGCCACCCGGACACCCCACCGGTGGCGGCGTTCAAGGAGTTCCTGCTGAGCAGGAAGGGAAAGCTGCTGCACCAGCAGCAGAGCCTCTCAGCGCCTGAGTGACTGCCCGAAGCCGGCGGCCAGCGGCATGCGCAGGCCCAGCGGCGGCGGAGCCGCCAGCGCGTCCTCCAGCGGACGGGCGAAGCCCCCACCGAACAGCGCGCCCAGCACGAAGTCCGAGGCCAGCGCGAGGACTTCGGACTGGTGCTGCTGCAGCCGGTGGCCGTCGGAGTGCACCTCGAACCGGCACACGTCGCGGTTGGCCTTCTTCGCCCGCTCGGCGAACCGGAACGACAGCTCCGGGTCGGTCCGCTCGTCGTTCGTGCCGTGCACGATGAGCACCCGCCGCCCCGCCAGGTGCTTCACCGGTTCGGGTGGCGCGGCCACATCGTCCTCGGGCAGCCAGGGCGCCATCGCCAGGACGGAGTTGACGGCCTCGTGCCCGCCCGCGCGCAGCGCCGCACGGCCGCCCATGTCCACTCCGGCGAGACAGACGGGGACGTCGCCGTAGAGACGTACGATCTCGTCCGCCGCCCAGGCCGTGTCGCGGGCCAGCTCCGCCTGCGCGCCGTTCCAGCCCCGGCAGCGGTAGCGCACCACATGTGCGACGAGGCCCGCCTCGCGCCCGTCGTGGGCCAGTCTGCGGCCCAGCGCGCGCACGCCGGCACCCGCGAGCGGCGACGGCCTGCGGGTGGAGGTCTCGGTGCCGCCGGGCAGCAGGAGCACCGCTCCGCCCACCGCCGAGGGCGCCGTTCCGATCGCGCGCCCGAGCCTGGCCGCGCCCGCCGGCCCCGCGGTCCCTTGCTGTGCCATGACAGAACAGTGTCAGAAGCCATGGTGTACGCCACCCGTCCGCAGGGTCACTGTTACGTATCGACCAGTGAGTTCTACGCGCGTAGGCGCTAGAGTGCCGAAATGACGAGCCAGACACACACGACCGGTCACACGGACCGTGAAACGCCCAGCGTCGAGCAGATCCGCCGTGCACCCAAGGTGCTTCTGCACGACCACCTCGACGGCGGCCTGCGCCCCGGCACGGTCGTCGACCTCGCCCGCGACTGCGGGTACGAGAACCTGCCCGAGACCGACCCCGACAAGCTCGGGATCTGGTTCCGCGAGGCGGCCGACTCCGGATCCCTGGAGCGGTACCTGGAGACCTTCGCCCACACCTGCGCGGTGATGCAGACGAAGGACGCGCTCAAGCGCGTCGCCGCCGAGTGCGCCGAGGACCTCGCCGAGGACGGCGTGGTCTACGCCGAGATCAGGTACGCCCCCGAGCAGCACCTGGAGCAGGGCCTCACCCTCGAAGAGGTCGTCGAGGCGGTCAACGAAGGCTTCCGCGAGGGCGAGCGCCGCGCGAAGGCCAACGGCCACCGCATCCGCGTCGGCGCGCTGCTCACCGCGATGCGGCACGCGGCCCGCGCCCTGGAGATCGCCGAACTCGCCAACCGCTACCGCGATTTCGGCGTGGTCGGCTTCGACATCGCGGGCGCCGAGGCGGGCTTCCCTCCCACCCGCCACCTCGACGCCTTCGAGTTCCTCAAGCGCGAGAACAACCACTTCACGATCCACGCGGGCGAGGCCTTCGGCCTGCCGTCGATCTGGCAGGCCCTGCAGTGGTGCGGCGCCGACCGCCTCGGCCACGGCGTGCGCATCATCGACGACATCGAGATCGCCGACGACGGCACCGTGAAGCTCGGCCGCCTCGCGTCGTACGTGCGCGACAAGCGGATCCCGCTGGAGCTCTGCCCGACGTCCAACCTCCAGACGGCCGCCGCCTCCTCGTACGCCGAGCACCCCATCGGGCTCCTGCGCAAGCTGCACTTCCGCGCGACGGTGAACACCGACAACCGCCTGATGTCGGGCACCAGCATGAGCCGCGAATTCGAGCACCTGGTCGGCACGTTCGGCTACACGCTCGACGACATGCAGTGGTTCACAGTCAATGCGATGAAATCAGCATTCATTCCTTTCGATGAACGCCTTGCCATGATCAACGACGTGATCAAGCCCGGCTACGCCGAGCTGAAGTCCGAATGGCTGTTCCGTCAGACCGTCTCGACCAGCGCTTCTGTCGGGAGCTGACGCGATTCGTCCGCGTCCGCGCGGCGGGCGGGCGGCCGGGAGATCTCCTTCCCGGCCGCTTTTCCTTTGCCCCCGGGCCGTGATCGGGGCTGCTTACGGTCGTTGAACCGCGCAACCCCCCTCCCCGATCCGCCGCTCACATCCATGAGCTGAAGACGCAAGGACGCATTGAAGATGAAGCAGCAGTCAGCCGCCAAGACCCTCGGTGTCGCCGCTCTGGGCGCCGCCTTCGCCGCCGCGGGCGCCGGTGCCGCGAACGCCGCTCCCGCCGACCCCGCGGCCGCCCTCGGCCCCGTCTCCTCCGTGGTCCCCGCCGCCGGCGCCTCCGAGTCCCTGACCGCCGGGCAGAACGCCCTCGGCAGCGGCCTGAACGCCACCAAGCCCGCGCTCGACAAGACCGCCGGCCCCAAGCCGGGCGGCCCGACCTCCCCGGTCTCCGGCCTCCTCGGCGGCCTGCCGCTCGGCGGCACCGGCATCAACGGCCTGCCGCTCGGCTGACCCGCCACCGCGTACGCCGATGGGGCGCCCCTCTCCGGAGGGGCGCCCCATCGCGCTGTCGTCACCAGGCCTGGCGGACCTTGTCCTCCGAGGGCAGCAGGACCCACATCGCGATGTAGAGCACGAACTGCGGGCCCGGCAGCAGGCACGAGGCCACGAAGATCACGCGCATCGTCGTGGCAGAGGTGCCGAAGCGCCTGGCCAGGGCTGCGCACACTCCGCCGATCATCCGGCCGTGGGTGGGGCGGGCAAGGGCGGTCATGTCGGGCTCCTTCGCGAACCGTCGGGTCGGGGCTTCTCTTGTGCCCCATTACGTCGACAGTACGTGCGCGAAGCGGGTCAAAGCGTCGCTCTACGGTGCGATACCGACCCTGGGAATCGTCGGGGTCGACCCCTGAGACACGTCCTCCCGGGGAAGGGCCGCGCGGCTCCCGCCGTCCTCACCGCGACGGAGCCTGGCCCGGACCGCGGGCACGACCGCGAGGTGCACGACAGCCACCCCTAGGGTGTTCAGGAGCAGCGAGTCGACGTCGACGACCTGACCGGGAACCCCGGTCTGCAACAGCTCGATGCCCAGCGAGAGCAGCGCCCCCGCGGCGACCGTGCGGACCAGCGAACCCCACGGCGAGACCACGACACGGCCGCCGGCCAGCGGCAGCAGCACACCGAGCGGGGCGAGCAGCAGCACGCTCTCACCGATCCGGCGGGCGGCCTGGAGACCGCCCAGCGCCAGATCCGCCTTGATCCCGGCGAGTGGCCGCAGATTCGCGGCGCTCACCCAGGGCACGTCCAGTGGACGCAGCGTGATCCACCCGACGAGCAGAAGATGTGCGACGAGGAGGAATCCCCCCGCCGCACGGAAGCGGATGGCGGCACCGTGGCCGCCCGAGCCTTGACGCACACCCCCCAGGACGTCAGAGGCGGCAGGATCGGTTCCGCGTACCCGCCGACGGGTACGCGACGGCTACGCGTGGCTACGCGTGGCTACTCGATGGGCTTCACGGGCGGCGCCACCGTGCCGGGCCGGGACCGGACCTCCGCGGTGCACTCGTAGCTCCGCAGGGGACTGTTTCCGGGGCCGCCCATGACCACCGCGTGATCGCCCGACGCCGCGTTGCCCGCCAGCGTGCACACGATCTGGGCCAGCGCGAACGCGGACAGGTCCTCCGGACGGGAGCTCAGGCGCAGCGCCTCCTCCGGGTCGCCCGCGCGCGGCCCGGAAACGGTGGTGCCGCCGCGTACGTCGGTGGCGAAGCCCGCCTGCTTCTCCGGCTCCGAGGGCGGCGTCGCCAGCTCGTCGAGGAGCGCCTGGGCGATACGGACCCGGTCGGTGGTCGCCTTGTCCGTGCGGAGCTGCAGCGTGCGGTCGACGTTCACCAGCTGGGCCGCGCACACCAGGAAGACCTCCACCGGCACGCCGCTGCCCGACCGCGAGGCGATGCCGGAGCCCGACATCACGCACGGCACCCGCGACGGCGCGGCGCCGTAGTCGGTCGGCACCTCGGTCGACCTGATCCCGCACCCGGCGAGCACGGCGGTCAGCCCCGCCGCCGCGGCGAAGGACCGCATCCGGCGCCCGTTCATGCCTGGCCCCCTTCGGCGCGCTCGGCGTCCCCGGTGTCCTCGGTGCCGGCGGTGTCGTCGGCGTCGTCCTCGCCGTCCTCGTCGGGATCGTCGTGCTGCGGCAGCCACAGCGTGAAGACCGCGCCGCCCTCCGGGCAGTTGGCCGCCGTGATCTCACCGCCGTGGATGTGCGCGTTCTCCAGGGCGATGGAGAGGCCGAGGCCGCTGCCCTCGGACCGCGGCCGGGACGCGCTCGCCTTGTAGAACCGGTCGAAGACGTGCGGCAGGACGTCCTCGGGGATGCCGGGGCCGTGGTCGCGTACGGAGATGACGAGCTTCGCGTCCGCCAGGCGCACCGACACCTCCACCGGGGAGCCGCCGTGCTTGAGGGCGTTGCCGATGAGGTTCGCCAGGATCACGTCGAGGCGGCGCGGGTCGAGGCGGACGGTGATGCCGCGCTCGGCATCGAGCTCGACCGCGTCCAGCCAGGCGCGCGCGTCGATGCACGCGGTGATCTGGTCGGCGATGTCGACGTCGTCCAGGACGAGGCGCGCGGTGCCCGCGTCGAAGCGGGTGACCTCCATGAGGTTCTCCACGAGGTCGTTCAGGCGGCGGGTCTCGCTCACCACGAGCCGGACGGCCGGCTCGATCATCGGGTCGACGGAACCGGTCTCCGCGTCGAGCTCCTCCTCCAGGACCTCCGTGACGGCCGTGATCGCGGTCAGCGGGGTGCGCAGCTCGTGCGACATGTCGGCGACGAAGCGCCGGGACGCCTCCTCGCGGGCGCTCATGTCGGCGACCTTCTTCTCCAGGTTCTCCGCGGTCTTGTTGAACGTACGGGAAAGGTCGGCGAGTTCGTCGGTGCCGGACACCCGCAGTCGCGTGTCCAGCTTGCCCTCGCCGAGCCGCCGCGCTGCGACGCCGAGGCGGTGCACGGGCTTCAGCACGGTCGTCGCCGCGGCCTGCGCGAGCAGCGCGGAGCCGATCAGCGCGAGTCCCGTGGCGATGGCGAGGGACCAGCCCAGCGAACTGAGGTCCTTCGCCTCCGGCTCCAGCGACTTGAGCATGTAACCGGTCGGACCGCCGCCGATCACCGTGGCGCCGCCCACCAGGTACGGGGTGCCGTGGTTGACGGTCCGCTGCCAGTACAGGTGGTAGGGGCTCTTGTTGCCGGAGGTGAGCGGCTGCTTCTCGGTCACGGCCTTCTGCAGCGACTCCGGCACCCTGGCGAGCGTGAACGCGTCCAGGTCGGAGTAGCCGACGATCTGGCCGCCGCCCTTCTTCTCGCCGACCAGGAGCACGCTGTAACGCTGGCTGCTGTTCGCCATCTGCTCGGCGGCCGCCTGCAGTTCGTCCGGCGAGGCGTCGGCGGGCAGCGCGCCCGCGCGGTTCTGCATCTGCTGCCGGAAGTCCTTGAGCGCCGCGTCCTGCGCGCGCGTGAGCACGGCCTCGCGGTTGAGCCAGTACGCGATGCCGGACGCGGTGACGGCGGCGGTGAGCGCCACCAGACCGAACACCACGACGAGCCTGAGCCGCAGACTGGTGAAGCGCAGCCCCGCCAGTACCGCCCTGCGCGCCGCGGGCAGGCCGCGGAGCTTGTCCTGCGCTTTGGTCACTGAGGGGTGTCCAGCCGGTAACCGACGCCGCGCACCGTACGGATCAGGGTCGGCGACGACGGTACGTCCTCGACCTTGGCGCGCAGCCGCTGCACGCACGCGTCGACGAGCCGCGAGTCGCCGAGGTAGTCGTGCTCCCACACCAGACGCAGCAGCTGCTGCCGCGACAGGGCCTGGCCGGGCCTGCGGCTCAGCTCCAGGAGCAGCCGCAGCTCGGTCGGCGTGAGCTGCAGATCCTCGCCGTTCTTCGTCACGGTCATCGCGGCCCGGTCGATGACGAGCGAACCGAACGTCGCCGCGTCGTTGGCCTCCCGCTCGCCGCGCCGCAGCACCGCGCGGATCCGCGCGTCCAGGACCCGCCCCTGCACGGGCTTGACCACATAGTCGTCGGCGCCGGACTCCAGGCCCACGACCACGTCGATGTCGTCGTTGCGCGCGGTCAGCAGGATGATCGGCAGCTGGTCGGTGCGCCGGATGCGACGGCACACCTCGAACCCGTCGATGCCCGGCAGCATCACATCCAGCACGATCAGGTCGGGCCGCTGCTCACCGAGCAGTTTCAGGCCGTCCTCGCCGGTGGCAGCAGTGGCCACCCGGTGCCCCTGGCGCGTCAGCGAAAGCTCCAGGGCCGTCCGGATGGCGTCGTCGTCCTCGATCAGCAACAGGGAAGGCACGGACGTCATTCTGTCCCATGTCACGGCCCCAGTACGACTGCTGGAGCCTCCCCGGGCCCCCAATGAGCGGCCGGAACGCCGCACCCACACGTGACCTTCACAGGTGGAAGACGTCCCCGGGCCCTGTGACAGGCCTGTGACAGTCGGCGGACACCGTCATGAAGTGGGTCCGGCAGAGTTCTGGTCACACGCAAGAAGCCGGACTCCACCGACGGGGGGCGCGAGATGAATACGCTGCACAGCACCAGCTCAAGCGCAGTTGTCACGCGTCTTCACGACGTCGGGCGGGGATCTGAGAAGTCCGGTGCCGTGAGCGGGCGGGGGTGCGCTCGCGGCGCCGGACGTCAGCACGCCGCGTACATGACGGTGGTTGACGGCTGCCAGGGGGGACACGGGGCTCACGGGGGAGCCGCGTACGGGGAGGGCACGGGGGAGCGGAAGTCCCTGTCGGAGGCGGAGTTCACCGCCTACGTCCAGGAGCGCCGCGCCTCCCTGTACGCGACCGCCTACCACCTGACCGGCGACCGCTTCGAGGCCGAGGACCTGCTGCAGAGCGCCCTCTTCTCGACGTACCGGGCGTGGGACAGGATCAGCGACAAGGCCGCGGTCGGGGGCTACCTCCGCCGCACCATGACCAATCTGCACATCAGCGCGTGGCGCCGCCGCAAGCTGAACGAGTACCCGACCGAGGAGCTGCCGGAGACGGTGGGCGACACGGACGCGATGCGCGGCACGGAGCTGCGCGCGGTTCTCTGGCAGGCTCTGGCCCGCCTCCCCGAACTGCAGCGGACGATGCTCGTGCTCCGCTACTACGAGGGCCGTACGGACCCCGAGATCGCGGACATCCTCGACATCAGCGTGGGCACGGTGAAGTCCAGCATCTGGCGGTCGCTCCGCCGGCTGCGCGAGGACGAGGTCCTCAGCTTCGGCCGTGACCAGGAGGAGTCCTTCGGCGAGTTGGTCGCCTGAGGATCGGAGCCCGCGGCGTCAGCCGCACACGGGCTCCACGGGGGGAAGTACGGGGGCCGCCGCTCCGGGGGGACGCGGCGGGAGCACGGGGGAAAGCACGGGGAAACACGGGGGGATCAAGTAGGGGACCGGAAGGCCGGGGGGTCTTTCCGGTCCTTCTGCTTTTCCGGTCCTTCTGCTTTTACGGTCGCTCGCCCGACTGCTTCCCGGCCCCTTGCCTGCCGCAGCTCCCGGCGCCCCGGCCGGTTACGAGGCCTCGGCCCGCGCCTGCACGCAGCGGCCCGCCGCGGCGGCCGCGACCCGGCCCAGCGCCTCGTCCTTCCCGCAGGGGTGCGCCCCCAGCGCGGCCTGCCGGGTCACGATGGCGCGCTCGGCGCGCATCAGCCGCCACCCCCGCCGCAGCAGGAACGGCACCGACTTGCGGCCCTCCCGCAGGTCCCGCAGCAGCCGCCGCCGGAAGGTGGTCGAGGGCCGGCCCCGCAGACAGATCGCGTCGGCGAGCACGTCGAGCTCCCGGCACCGCGCCACGATGTCCGCCGCGAAGATGCCCTCCGCGATGAAGAGCGGCGTGCGCGCGATGTCCAGCACTTCCTGGCCGACGCGCGAGCTGGTGGCGATGTCGTACACCGGAACCTTCGTGTGCCCCGTGCGGCACAGCTCCTCGATGGCGGCGACCGCCACGTCCGCGTCCCAGGAGGCCGGGGAGTCCCAGTCGATGTCCGCGCTCCCCGGCACCTGCGGGAGCGTCGGGTCGCCGGCTTCCTTGTAGAAGTCGTCGAGGCACAGGACGGGCAGCCCGGAGCGGGCGGCGAACGACGACTTCCCCGAGCCGGAGGGGCCCGTCAGCAGCACGACGCGGGTCGGTATCGGGGGATGGGAGCCCAATTCTGTGAACCTTTGCACCTGGTGTGGACCGCATCTCCCGACACGGCTCGTCAGCGTGGTCGGGAGTCATTATCAACCGGACGGGAGGTTGCGGAGCCCGTCCGGCGAGTCGGCCTTTGGTACGCACGCCGCCACTCAACTACGCTACGTGCTCGCCTGATTACTCAACCCTACGGATGTGGGCGCTACCCATGGCACGACACTCAGTGAACAAGTCCTCCCGGGCCCGCTCACGCGCACTGCTGCGCGTCGGCCTCACCGTCACCGCCGCGGGAGCCGCCCTCGGTGTCGGCGGCACGGGGGCCGCAGGTGCCGCGCCGCTCGGTGACATCGACGCGACCAGCCCGGTGAAGGGCCTCGCGACCGCGCTGGAGCACTCGGCGAAGGGCGGGCTCACCCCGGTCAGGGACCTCCAGCTCGACCCGCTGGCCAACACGAGCGTCGACCCGCTCAGCAATACGCTCGGCACGCAGGTCGCCGACTTCAAGCCGGTCAGTACCGCGATCGCCACGGGCCCGCTGGCCAGCGGCGCCTCCCTGGGCGAACTCCCGGTGGTGGGCCCACTGCTGCCCCGCTAGCGGGCTGATCGGCGGGCCGGGAGCGCAGCGGCACCTCGCGGATCAGCCAGGCGGCCGCGAAGGCGGCCGCACAGAGCGCGGCCGTGCCGATCATGACGCCGTGCAGCCCGTCGGTGACGCCGGCCCGGAAGGCGTCCCGCGCCGGCTCGGGGAGGCCGTTCAGGACCGCGGGGGTCAGTTCGTGGCCGCCCGCGAGGCGTTCGCCGTCCGGGCCGAGCCGGTCCGTGAGGGTGTCGGTCAGGCGGCCGGTGAAGACCGAGCCGAGCACCGCGACGCCCAGGGAGCCGCCGATGGTGCGCAGCAGCGCGTTCGTGCCGCTCGCCGCCCCCATGTCGCGGAGCTCCGCGCTGTTCATGGTGATCAGCAGCGACGGCTGCAGCAGGCAGCCGAGGCCCGCGCCGAGGACGAACGTCAGCGCGGACGACACCGCCGTGGCCGTGTCCACGCCGACCGCCAGGAGGGTCAGCGCGCCCACCGCGGCGACGGCGCCGCCCACGATCGGATACGCCCGGTACCCGCCGCCGTCCCCCACCGCCCGGCCGATGTACAGCTGCGCGCCCATCATCCCCAGCATCAGCGGCAGCAGCAGGAGGCCGCTCTCCGTCGACGACATGCCGCGCACGAACTGCATGTACTGCGGCAGGTAACTGGCCGCGCCCAGCATCGCCGCGCCCGCGAGGAAGGTGAGCAGCTGGGCGAGGGTGAAGTTGCGGTCGCGGAACAGGCGGGGCGGGACGATGGGTTCGGGGGCGCGCCGCTCCACCCGTACGAAGGCGGCGAGCGCGGCCGCCGCGAGCAGCGCGAGACCGGCGGTCTGCGGGGAGAGCCAGTCGTACGTCGATCCGCCCCACGTCCCGAGCAGCGTCAGCGCCAGGATGCCGGCCGTCAGGAGAGCGGTGCCCGCGTAGTCGATCCGGGCCGCGCCGCGCTCGCCGCGCAGCTTGACGAGGACACCGACGAGCAGCAGCGCGGCGACGCCGACGGGCACGTTGACGTAGAAGACCCAGCGCCAGTCCAGCTGGTCGGTGAGGAAGCCGCCGAGCAGCGGGCCGCCGATCATCGCGACCGGCAGCATCACGCCGATCATCGACTGCGAGCGTCCGGCCTGCGCGGGCGGGAGCAGCGTGCCGAGGAGAGAGAGCGCGCCCACGAAGAGGCCGCCCGCGCCGAGCCCCTGGAGGGCGCGGAAAGCGATCAACTGCTCCATGTTCTGCGCGAGTCCGCAGAGCACGGAGCCGACGAGGAAGACCGCGATCGAGGTCAGATAGCTGCCCTTGCGGCCGTACAGGTCGCCGACCTTGCCCCAGATCGGGGTGGAGACGGCGGTGGTGAGCAGATAGGCCGTCACCACCCAGGAGAAGTGGCCGAGGCCGCCGAGGTCGCCGACGATCGTCGGGAGCGCGGTGCCGACGATGGTGCCGTCGAGCGTCGCCAGGATGATGCCGAGCAGGAGCCCGAGGATCGCGAGGCGGGACGGGAGTTCAGGGGCGCCCGGCTGTTCCGTGGCGGGCGCCGGGGCGGGTTCCGCGCCCTGGGTCGTGCGCTGGTTCATGGCTTCCCCCCGAGGGTTCTCGACGTGGCGTCAGGCGGCGTACGGGCGGGCGGTCCTGGCGTCGCGGAGGGCCAGCGCCCACCAGGCGAGCTGGTCGAGCATGACCTTGACGGCGGCGTCGCTCGCGGGCTCCGTCATGCGCTGCTCGTCGTCGAACAGACCCCACGCGTTGTGCAGGCTGACCGTGTTGCGGATGGTCGTCGCGTTCAGCTCGGCCATCACGACGCGCAGGTGCTCGACCGCGCGCAGGCCGCCGGAGATGGCCCCGTAGGAGACGAAGCCGATCGGCTTGGCGTGCCACTCCTTGTTGTGCCAGTCGATGGCGTTCTTCAGGGACGCGGGATAGCTGTGGTTGTACTCCGGCGTGATGAAGACGAAGGCGTCGGCCGCCGCGAGGGTCGGGGAGACCGGCGCGAGGGCCTCCGTGGTGCCGGGTGCGGGCGGCTGCCCGAAGGCCGGGAGGACCGTGGGGAGCGGGGTCTCGGCCAGGTCGACGACGTCGACGGTCATGTCGGCGCGCTGGTCGAGATGGCCCTTGATCCATCGGGTGACGACGGGGGCGAAGCGGCCCTCGCGGGTGCTGCCGACGAGGACGGCGACGCGGAGCGGGGCCGGGGCCGAGGTGTTCGCGGTCGTGTTCGCGGTCATGGGGTGTCCCTGGGAGAGGTGGCGGACGGCGGAATGTGTACGGCGTATCCTGTGCGTACAACGTACACATCGATGTGTACAGCGTCTACTGGGGATACGGTGTACGCATGGCCACACAGAAGAAAAGCGAACCCGAGGTCTCCCTCTGGGAGCGCATGGAACGGCCGGCGGCCACGCAGCGTGCCGCGTTGACGCCCCGGAAGATCGCGGAAGTCGCCGTGGAAGTCGCCGATGCCGAGGGCTTCGCCGCCGTCACCATGCGCCGCCTCGCCACCGAGCTGGGCGTCGCGCCCATGGCCGCGTACCGCCATGTCTCCGGCAAGGACGACCTGTGGGCGCTGATGGTCGACCGGGTGACGGCCGAGATCGTCGTGCCCGCGGAGGTGACCGGCTGGCGCGAGGTGCTTCGCGCGTACGCCGTCGCGAGCCGGCTGCTGATGCTGAACCACCCCTGGCTCGCCCAGCTGCCCACGCCCCACTTCGCCCTGACGCCCCACCGCATGGCGATGGCGGAGCGGCAGCTCGCCGCGCTGGAGCGGCACAGTGTCGACGCCGACACGGCCATGGCGGCCTTCCGGACCGTCGGCGCCTATGTGCACGGCGTCAGCCAGTCGGAGGTGGCGCTGCGCCAGTACATGGAGGAGAACGGCTGGGCCGGCGGCGACGACGCGCGCCGGGGGCTCGCGCCGCAGATGACGTACCTGATGGGGACCGGCCGCTACCCGGCCTACCGGCGCTACGCGCTGGCGGCGGGACGCAAGGACGACGCGGCCTGGCAGTTCGAGACGGGCCTCGACTGCGTCCTGGACGGCATCGCGGTCAGGCTCGGCCTCGCACCCTGAACGCGACGAAGCCCCGGCCTCCTGGACGGCGGAGGCCGGGGCTTCGGTCGTGCGGAAGTGGCCGGAGGTGGCTAGTAGGCCGAGCCGGACGCGCCGAGCGAACCCGTCGGGTGCCAGACCGTCTTGGTCTCCAGGAACGCCGTCAGGCGGTGCGTGCCGGGGTCGGCGGTCCAGTCCGTGTCCACAGGCTGTGGACGCAGGACGCGCTTGAGGTTGTCCGCGGCCGCGACCTCCAGCTCGCGGGCGAGCTCCGCGCCGGCGCCCGTCAGGTCGATCGCGTTGACGTCCTGGTGGGCGGCGAGCGGGGCCGCGATCTCGGCGGTCTTCCCGGTGAGGATGTTGACCACACCGCCCGGGACGTCCGAGGTCGCGAGGACCTCGCCCAGGGAGAGGGCGGGGAGCGGGGACTTCTCGGCGGCGACGACGACGGCCGTGTTGCCCGTCGCGATCACCGGGGCGATCACCGAGACCAGGCCGAGGAGCGACGACTCCTGGGGCGCGAGGACCGCGACCACGCCGGTCGGCTCCGGCGTCGACAGGTTGAAGAACGGGCCCGCGACCGGGTTGGCGCCGCCCACGACCTGGGCGATCTTGTCGGTCCAGCCCGCGTACCAGACCCAGCGGTCGATCGCCGCGTCGACCTGGGCGGCGGCCTTCGCCTTGGAGATCCCCTCGGCGTCGGCGACCTCGCGCGCGAACTGGTCGCGGCGGCCCTCCAGCATCTCGGCGACGCGGTAGAGGACCTGGCCGCGGTTGTACGCGGTCGCGCCGGCCCAGCCGCCCTGCGCCTTGCGGGCGGCCACCACGGCGTCACGGGCGTCCTTGCGGGACGACAGCGGCGCGTTGGCCAGCCACGTGTTCTTCGAGTCGGTCACCTCGTACACCCGGCCGCTCTCACTGCGGGGGAACTTGCCCCCCACGTACAGCTTGTAGGTCTTGAAGACGCCAAGTCGTGCGTCAGACATCGAGGTACGCCTCCAGCCCGTGCCGGCCGCCCTCGCGGCCGTGGCCCGACTCCTTGTAGCCGCCGAACGGCGAGGTCGGGTCGAACTTGTTGAAAGTGTTGGCCCAGACGACGCCCGCCCGGAGCTTGTTCGCGACCGCGAGGATGCGGGAGCCCTTCTCCGTCCAGATGCCGGCGGAGAGCCCGTACTGCGTGTTGTTGGCCTTGGCGACGGCCTCGTCCGGCGTGCGGAAGCTGAGCACGGACAGGACCGGGCCGAAGATCTCGTCGCGGGCGATGGTGTGCGCCTGCGTCACGTTCGTGAAGAGGGTCGGCGCGAACCAGTAGCCGGACGTGGGCAGCTCGCACGCCGGAGACCAGCGCTCGGCGCCCTCCGCCTCGCCGGTCTCGGCGAGCGCGGTGATGCGGGCCAGCTGCTCGGCGGAGTTGATCGCGCCGATGTCGGTGTTCTTGTCGAGCGGGTCGCCGAGGCGCAGCGTCGACAGGCGGCGCTTGAGCGAGTCGAGCAGTTCCTCCTGGATCGACTCCTGCACGAGGAGGCGCGAACCGGCGCAGCAGACCTGGCCCTGGTTGAAGAAGATGCCGGTGACGATGCCCTCGACGGCCTGGTCGATGGGGGCGTCGTCGAAGACGATGTTCGCGCCCTTGCCGCCCAGCTCCAGGGTGACCTTCTTGTCGGTGCCCGCGACCTGGCGGGCGATCGCCTTGCCGACGGCGGTGGAGCCGGTGAAGGCCACCTTGTTCACATCGGGGTGGGCGGTCAGGGCCGCGCCCGCGTCGCCGTACCCGGGGAGGATGTTGACGACGCCCTTGGGGAGGCCCGCCTGGCGGCAGATGTCCGCGAAGAACAGCGCGGACAGCGGGGTCGTCTCGGCGGGCTTCAGGACGACCGTGTTGCCGGTCGCGAGCGCCGGGGCGATCTTCCAGGCCAGCATCAGGAGCGGGAAGTTCCACGGGATGACCTGGCCCGCGACGCCGAGCGGCCGCGGGTTCGCGCCGAACCCGGCGTGGTCGAGCTTGTCGGCCCAGCCCGCGTAGTAGAAGAAGTGCGCGGCGACCAGCGGGAGGTCCGCGTCGCGGGTCTCCTTGATCGGCTTTCCGTTGTCCAGGGTCTCCAGGACGGCCAGCTCGCGGCTGCGCTCCTGGATGATCCGGGCGATGCGGAACAGGTACTTGGCGCGCTCGGCGCCCGGCAGCGCCGACCACTTCTCGAAGGCCCTGCGGGCGGCCTGCACCGCGCGGTCGACGTCTTCGGAGGAGGCCTGCGCGACTTCGGAGAGGACCTCTTCGGTGGACGGCGAGACGGTCTTGAAGACCTTGCCGTCGGCGGCCTCGGTGAACTCGCCGTCGATGAACAGGCCGTACGACGGGGCGATGTCGACGACGGAGCGGGACTCCGGCGCGGGTGCGTACTCGAAAGGAGTGGAGGTCATGGGTCAGTCCACCGTCACGTAGTCAGGGCCGGAGTAGCGGCCGGTGGCCAGCTTCTGGCGCTGCATCAGCAGGTCGTTGAGGAGCGACGAGGCGCCGAAGCGGAACCAGTGGTTGTCCAGCCAGTCCGGGCCCGCCGTCTCGTTCACCAGGACGAGGAACTTCACCGCGTCCTTGGTCGAGCGGATGCCGCCCGCGGGCTTCACGCCGATCTGCACCCCGGTCTGCGCGCGGAAGTCGCGGACGGCCTCCAGCATCAGGAGGGTGTTCGAGGGGGTGGCGTTGACACCGACCTTGCCGGTCGACGTCTTGATGAAGTCGGCGCCCGCGATCATGCCGATCCAGCTGGCGCGCTTGATGTTGTCGTACGTCGAGAGCTCACCGGTCTCGAAGATGACCTTCAGGCGGGCGGTGCCGCAGGCCTCCTTCACGGCGCGGATCTGCTCGAACACCGTCATGTAGTCCCCGGCGAGGAAGGCTCCCCGGTCGATGACCATGTCGATCTCGTCGGCGCCGGCCGCGACCGCCTCGCGCACGTCGCCGAGCTTCACCTCGATGGCGGCGCGGCCCGCGGGGAAGGCGGTCGCGACGGACGCGACCTTCACGCCGCTGCCCGCGACGGCCTCCTTGGCGGTGGCGACCATGTCCGGATAGACGCAGACGGCCGCGGTGCGCGGCGTGCCACGGTCCGTGGGGTCGGGGTTGACGGCCTTCGCGCCGAGCGCCCGGACCTTGCCCGGGGTGTCGGCGCCCTCCAGCGTCGTCAGGTCGATCATCGAGATGGCCAGGTCGATGGCGTACGCCTTCGCCGTGGTCTTGATCGAACGGGTACCGAGCGAGGCGGCACGCGCCTCCAGGCCGACCGCGTCGACGCCGGGCAGTCCGTGCAGGAAGCGGCGGAGCGTGCTCTCGGACGCGGTCACGTCAGCGAATGCAGTGGGCATGGTCACGAGGGGAGCATATCTACGCGCGTAGCTGCTGTACAGGGGGTGGTGCCCCGGGGCTCCGCCCGGGCTTCAGGCAGAATCAGGGTATGAGCGACCCTCAGAAGCATCAGGGTATGAGCGAGTCCCCGGAGCCCGTGGCGGAGCCCGCGTACAAGGACCGCACCTTCCGGTCCCCCGCCGGGATCGCCGGTGGTGTCCTGCTGCTCGCCCTGGGGGCCTGGCTCGGCATCGACGCGGTGGTGCGCGGCGAGGGCCGCACCCCGTGGCTCGCGCTCGCCGGACTGCTCTTCGCGGTGCCGCTCGTCGTCGCGTTCACCGTGCGGCCCGCCGTGTACGCCAACGACGACCGGCTCCGCGTCCGCAACCCCTTCAGGACCGTCACGCTGCCCTGGGCGACCGTCGCGACGCTCCGCTCCGGCTACTCGAACGAGGTCCTCACCAACGACGGAGCCAAGTTCCAGCTCTGGGCGATCCCCGTCTCGCTGCGCGGCCGCAAGAAGGCGGCACGCAGGCAGTCGCAGGCCGCCGCGTCGGGCGACCCCACGGGCGGCCGCCCCTTCCTCGACCCCCACGCACCGCCCTCCCGCGCCTCGGGCGACCAGTCCATGGACGAGCTCCGCGAACTCGCCGAGCAGCGCGCCGACGCGGAGACCGCGCAGGGCGAGCCCGGGGTGCGCTGGGCGTACGAGATCGTCGCGCCGTGCGCGGCGGGGGCCGTGCTGCTGGCGGTGCTGCTCGCGGTGACGTGAGGGCCGCCTCTACGGAGGGGCACGTCCGTGGAGGGCCGCGTCTACGGAGGGCCGTGCCAGCCCAGGAGCATGTGGCCGCCGAACACGGCTGACGTGAGCGCCGCCGCGGTCAGCAGCGTCACGAGTACGTGCGTCCTCGCGCGCGCCAGCGCCACGGCGACCGGCAGCAGCAGCGGGAAGCCGGGCAGCAGGAAGCGGGCCCGCGGGAAGTAGACGCCGCTGCTGCCGAGCACGATCAGGAGCAGCAGGCCGCTGAAGACCAGCAGGGGCAGCGGCTGCCGGTCGCCCGCCGACAGGACGAAGAGCACCACCGAGCCCAGCAGGACCGCCGTCACCATCGCCACGAACAGCGCGGGACGCTCGGCCAGGAACAGGTCCCGCATCCGCCGCAGCGTCGCGACGCCGCCGTCCCACTCGTTGCGCCACAGCCTCTGTACGGCGAAGTAGCCGTCCCAGCGGCCCAGGCGCAGCCCCACCCAGCCGACGTACGAGAGCCAGCCGAGCGGGGCGATGACGACGGCCAGGAGGGGGCGGACGGTGCAGGACCGACGCAGGGTGAGCAGTGCTGTCACCGATACCGCCGCAGCGAGCGCCACCCCTGTGGGGCGGGTGAGCCCCGCGAGGGCCGCCAGGGAGCCCGCCCACAGCCAGCGGCCGCTGAGCACCGCGTACAGCGACCACGCGCAGAGCGCCGTGAACAGGGACTCCGTGTAACCCATCCACTGCACGAGGGCGACCGGCAGGCTGCCCCACAGGACCGCCAGGACGACACCGGCCCTGCGGCCGTACAGCCGGTCGCCCACCGCGAAGATCCCCCACGCCGCGAGCAGCGAGGCTGCCACCGAGACCGACAGGCCCACCCCGCCGCGCGGCAGCCAGGGGAGCAGCGTGTCGCCCGCCCTGATGAGCGACGGATACAGCGGGAAGAAGGCGAGGTTGTTCCCGTCGACGCGGGTGCCGAGCTCGTGGGCGTACCCGTCGCTCGCGATCCGCAGATACCAGTCGCAGTCCCAGGACGCCATGAGCAGATGCCGCACCCCGCGGCCGTCGCGGTGCGCCCACAGGGTGAACACGAGCAGCCCGAACCCGCGTACGGCCGCGTAGGCGGCGAGCGCGGGCGCGGCGTGGCGCAGGGCGTGGACGGTGTGCGCCATGGGCCCCCGGGGCGCGGGCGGCGCGCCCTGCGGGCTCCTGGACGCGGGAACGCGGGACGGGACGGCGGTCGAGGGCTCGGAGAATCCGTACGGCACTGCGGCGGCTCCCGGAACGTGAAAGTGCGCTACCGGTCCTCCCTTCCTGGGGGACCGGCAGCGCACCGGGTCACTGCGGCAGTTGCGTCGGCGGAACCACTCGGACGGGTGGTCCGGCCGGCTCCTGGCGGTGCCGGCCCGCGTCCGCGCCCGCGTCCGAGCCCGCGGAGTGCGTCAGATGCCCGCTGCCGCCGCGAGGTCCCGCTTGATCGCGGCGAGGGTGTCCGTCGCCCGGGTGCGGGCCGCGGGGAGGTCCGTCCTGGACGACACCGGGACCACCACCTCCAGGTAGCACTTCAGCTTCGGCTCCGTGCCGCTCGGACGGACGATGACGCGGGCGCCGTCGAGGGTGTAGCGCAGGCCGTCCGTGGGCGGCAGCGTGTCCGTGCCCCGCGTCAGGTCCTCCGCCTTCGTCACGGGCAGGCCCGCGAGCTCCGTCGGCGGCTGCTCGCGCAGACGGTGCATCGCGTCCGCGATCAGGGACAGGTCCTCCACGCGGACCGACAGCTGGTCGGTGGCGTGCAGGCCGTGCTCCAGCGCCAGGTCGTCGAGGAGGTCCAGGAACGTGCGGTTCTGCTCCTTGAGCTCGGAGGCCAGCTCGGTGAGGAGCAGCGCCGCCGTGATGCCGTCCTTGTCGCGTACGCCCTCGGGGTCGACGCAGTAGCCGAGCGCCTCCTCGTAGCCGTAGCGCAGGCCGTCGACGCGGGCGATCCACTTGAAACCGGTCAGGGTCTCCTCGTACGCGAGGCCCGCCTTCTCGGCGATCCGGCCGAGCAGGGACGAGGAGACGATCGACTCGGCGAACGTGCCCCGTGCTCCGCGCTCGACCAGGTGCGCGGCGAGGAGCGCGCCCACCTCGTCACCGCGCAGCATCCGCCAGCCCGTGCTGCCGGAACCGTCCTTGACCGCCGCCGCGCAGCGGTCCGCGTCCGGGTCGTTGGCGATGATCAGATCGGGGGCCGGGGTGGTGCGGGCCGCCGTCGCGAAGGCCAGGTCCATCGCGCCCGGCTCCTCCGGATTCGGGAACGCGACCGTGGGGAAGTCCGGGTCCGGCTCGGCCTGCTCGGCGACGAGCGTGGGAGCGGGGAAGCCGGCGCGGGCGAAGGCGGCGAGGAGGGTGTCCTTGCCGACGCCGTGCATCGCCGTGTAGACGACGCGGGCGGTGCGGGGGGAGTCGGGGGAGAGGACGGCGTCCGTGCGGGCCAGGTAGGCGTCCAGGACGGCGTCGTCGAGGGTCTCCCAGCCGGTCTCCGGGCGGGGCACGTCGTGGAGCGACGCGATCGCGTCGATCTCCGCGGCGATCTCCGCGTCGGCGGGCGGCACGATCTGGGAGCCGTCGCCGAGGTACACCTTGTAGCCGTTGTCGCGCGGGGGGTTGTGGCTGGCCGTCACCTCTACGCCCGCCACCGCGCCGAGGTGCCTTATGGCGAAGGCGAGGACGGGGGTGGGGAGGGGGCGGGGGAGGACGGCGGCGCGGAGGCCGGCGCCGGTCATCACGGCGGCGGTGTCGCGGGCGAAGTCGGCGGACTTGTGGCGGGCGTCGTAGCCGATGACGACGAGGCCGTCGGTCTCTCCCTTGGCCTTCAGATACGCGGCGAGGCCGGCGGCGGCGCGGATCACCACGGAGCGGTTCATCCGCATGGGGCCCGCGCCGAGTTCGCCGCGGAGGCCGGCGGTGCCGAACTGGAGGGTGCCGGCGAAGCGTGCGGTCAGCTCGTCGACGTCCTGGGCGTCGATGAGCTTGCCGAGCTCCTCGCGGGTCTCGGGGTCCGGGTCCTCGGCCAGCCAGGCCTGGGCCCGCGCGATGAGTTCAGAGGTGTCCTGCACGATTTCTTCAGCCTCTCGTGTCGCTCTTGTGGCTCGTGTGGCTTGTATGGCTTGTATGGCTCATGTGGCTTGTGTACGCGTTGTCTGGCGGGGGCGCCTTGGGCGGGGGTTCTCGGGCGGGGCGCTGTGGGCTGGGGGCTGCGCCTGCGGGGCGTCGCGGGGTGGGGTCTGGCCTGCCGGTTGTCGTGGGCTGTGGTTTGCGCGTGCGGCTCGTCGTGGGTCGGGGTCTGCGCCTTTGCTTCGTCTGTGGCGCGGGGCCGCGGGGGTATGTGCGTACTCGCCATCCCTGCGCCACGCTGCACGGACAAAGACGCCATGGTGTGCTCGGTGCTCCGTTCGCACATACCCCCACGTCCCCTCGGGAGCGCTTGCGGCTGCGGCCCGGTGGGGGCCCGTGCCGCTCCTCCGGGCCCGCGCTCGCGGCTGCGGCGAGGTGGGGGCTGCTTGGCTCCCGGTCGGCGCCTCGCCGAACGGCACAGCAGCGCACCCAAGGCGAAGCCAAGGACGTCACCCCGTGAGTCGAACGCCACGCTGCCGCCTCCTCTGGTCCCACCGAAGGTCCGGAGTCAAACACACCGTCCAACTGTCCACTGCAGCTCTCGCTGGACGGGTCGCCCCGCTCACCCCGCCCACCGCACCTCTCACTGGACATCGCAGGCCAAGCCCGCCCCCGTCCACTGCAGCTCTCACCGGACGGCACGAGCCAAGCCCACTCCCCGGCCCACCGCGCCTCTCCCCGAGCGTCGCAGGCCAAGCCCGTTCCCGGTCCGCCGCAGCTCTCACCGGACGGCACAGGCGAAGCCCCCCCCGGGCTGCGGCAGCTCCCGCAGGACGCCGCAGGTCAAACCCCCCCCGTCCCCGGCAGCTCCCGCAGGACGCCGCAGGTCAAGTCGCCCCCTCCCCGGCAGCTCCCGTGGGCATCGCAGGCCAAGCCCCCGATCCCCGTCCGCTACAGCACCCGCAGGACGCCGCAGGCCAAGCCCCCCCCGTCCCCGGTAGCTCCCGCAGGACTCGCAGGCCAAGCCCCCGATCCCCGCCCACCGGCCTCCCGCAGGACGTAGCGGGCCACCCCCGCCCACCGCCCCTACTCCCGTGGGACGTAGCGGGCCACCCTGCCCACCCACCCCCTACCCGCGCGGGACGGCGCAGGTCGCCCCCGCCCACCCGCCCCTACCCCCGCAGGACGTCGCGGGGTGAACGGGTGGGTGGGTGGGAGGTATCCGCCGCGGAGCGGCGGGGTAGT
>NZ_JBFAHP010000015.1:0-190218 GCF_040654255.1 Streptomyces sp. NPDC050732 | reverse complement strand
CACACTCCCAGTCGCACACCACCACCCCCCCCCCCCAGCGGTCGGCCCGGCCCCCCACAGCCCCACCCCGGGGGGGGGGCCGCCCGCCGCCCGCCCCACCCCTGTCGAAGCGCTTCGACAGGCCTCTGGACAGTTCACGCGCGCCCCCCATAGGGTCGGTGGGCGATCCGCGTCGAAGCGGTTCACCGCATCCGAAGCGGTTCACCGCCGGCCGCTCAAGCAGCTCAGGCAGCTCAGTGGGAGGAGCGCTCCATGGTCACCCTAGCCGAGGTAGCCAAGCACGCCGGGGTCTCGGCCAGCACGGTCAGCTATGTGCTCAGCGGCAAGCGCTCGATCTCCCGGGGCACCCGCGAGCGCGTGGAGCGCAGCATCGAACAGCTCGGCTACCACCCGAACGCGGGCGCCCGCGCCCTGGCCAGCGCCAAGTCGAACGTCATCGCGCTGATGATGCCGCTGCGCACCGACATGTACGTGCCGGTGATGATGGAGATCGCCCTCGCGGTCACCACGACGGCCCGGACCTACGGCTACGACGTCCTGCTCCTCACCGGCGCGGAGGGCCCGGCCGCGGTGCGCCGCGTCACCGGCAGCGGCATCGCCGACGCGATGATCCTCATGGACGTCGAACTCGACGACGAGCGGCTGCCGTTGCTGCGGGCCAGCGACCGGCCCGCCGTCCTCATCGGCCTGCCCGCCGACCCCGAGGGTCTGACCTGTGTGGACCTCGACTTCGCGGCGACGGGCGCGCTGTGCGCCGAGCACCTGGCCGGGCTCGGCCACCGCGACGTCGCCGTCATCGGCGAGGCGCCCGCCGTGTACGAACGCCACACCGGCTTCGCCGAGCGCACCCTGGACGGACTCCGCGCCCGTGCGCGGGAGTTGGAGCTGCGGCTGCTGCACCGCCCCAGCGACGGCGGTTACGACGCGCTGGCCACGACGCTCTCCCGCATCTTCGACGAGCGCCCCGGCACCACGGGCTTCGTCGTCCAGAACGAGTCGGCCGTGGAACCCCTGCTCGCGCTCCTTCGCCAGCAGGGCCGCGCGGTCCCCGAGGACGTCTCAGTGGTGGCGATCTGCCCCGACCAGGTCGCGGTCGGGGCATCGGTGCGGCTCACCTCGGTCTCCATCCCCGCGCAGGAGATGGGGCGCCGGGCGGTGGAGCGGACCGTCGCGAAGCTGGAGGCCCGCGGCACGGACGGCGTGGAACTCCTCGCCCCCGCACTCACGGTGCGGGCGAGCACGGGCCCCGTCCCTCACTTCGTGCCGAGGTAGTAACTCACCTGCGGCGGCTGGTTGTAGCCGACATTTTGCCAGGCGACGCCGAGCCGGTAGACCGGGTCGTGCATCAGGGTCGGCAGGCGGTGCTCGGTGGGGTGCGGGGTGGTGTACAGGCGCAGTGACGTCGAGTCCGCGGTGCGCCAGATCATCTCCTCGCGCCAGTCGCCGAGCAGGTCGGCGGCGAGCACCGGATTGCCCTTGGTCCAGTTGTTGGAGCGGGCCTCGGTGTCCGACCAGATCCGGGTGAGCTCGCTGTCGCCGTCGTACTTGAGGATCTGGCCGTAGCCGGTCCCCGCACTGCCCGACCAGCGGTGGTCGAGGAGTTCGCGGTGGGCGTCGCCGTCCCACCAGATCGCCGCGTTGTACGAGGCCCCGCCGCCGAAGGACGGCACGGTGTCGCTGATCCTCGTGCCGTCGGCGGCGTAGAGACCGCCGCCGCTCGACCAGCACTCCGCGCCCGCGTGCGCCCGCGTCAGGTCGGCGCAGAGACCGCGGCCCACGTCGGTGCCGGTCCTGGCGCCCCACAGGATGCGGCCGGTCCGCGCGTCGTGCATCTCGTAGCCGTACGCCGCGTCCTTGTGCTCGTGCACGTTGAAGGACTCCAGGCCGGGGCGGGCCGGGTCGAGGTCGCCGACGTGCAGGGCGTCGCCGTGGCCGAGCTCGGTGGTCCACAGTCCGCCGCCGTCGTCGTCCACGGCCATGGCGCCGTAGACGATCTCGTCCTTGCCGTCGCCGTCCACGTCGGCGACCGCGAGGTTGTGGTTGCCCTGCCGGTCGTAGCCCTTGCCGACGTTGGTGGAGCTGTTGCTGTCGAACTTCCAGCGGCGGGTCAGATCGGTGCCGTTCCAGTCGTACGCGGCGAGCGCCACGCGTTCGTAGATGCCCCGGCTGAAGATCATGCTGGGCCGGGAGCCGCTGACGTACGCGGTTGCGGAGAGCAGTCTGCCCTCCCGGTTGCCCCAGGTGTCGCCCCAGTCGGAGACCTTGCCGCGGGCGGGTTCGAAGGGCACGGAGTCCAGCACCCTGCCGGTGCGCCCGTCGAAGACGGACAGGAACTCCGGGCCGGACAGCACGCCGCAGTTGTCGTCCAGGTGCGAGGCGTTCGCGTCGCCGATGACCGTGCCCTCGGAGTCCTTCGAGCCGTCGGAGGTCCGCACGGCCATCTCCGCCCTGCCGTCGCCGTCGTAGTCGTACACCTGGAAGGAGTCGTAGTGCGAACCGCTGCGCACGTTCGTGCCGAGGTTCACGCGCCACAGCCGCTTGCCGGTCAGCTCGTACGCGTCGTAGACCGTCGGGCCGGTGCACGTACCGGAGTTGGCGGAGTCCGTGGCGTTCGACGGGGCCCACTTGAGGACCAGTTCGTACTGTCCGTCGCCGTCCAGGTCGGCGGCCGACGCGTCGTTGGCGGAGTAGGTGTAGGCGACGCCGTCGCGGGTGGTGCCGCCCGGCGGCTTGTCGAGCGGGATGTCGCGGCGGCCCGCGGCCCACACCGACGCCTGCTCGCCGGGCCGCTCGACGCCGTTCACGACGGCCCGGATCTCGTAGACGGCGGATGAAGTGCCGCCGGTGTCCAGGAAGTTGGTCTTCGTCGTCTCCTCGATCAGGGTGCCTCCCCGGTAGAGCCTGAAGGAGATGCCCGCGGGGTCGTCGCCGGCCAGCCGCCAGGTGACCAGGACGCCGCCGCTCGCGGGGACGGCCACCAGGCCGCGGTCGAGCCGCTCGGCCACGCGGCTCGCGGCGCGTGCGTCGGCCTCGGTGCCGGTCGGGGCGGCGGGTGGGACGGTGCCCGTACCGCCGGTCAGGAGCGCGGCGAGCGCCGCCGCGATGAGTATCGTGGGCATGGCGATCAGCTGCCCGAGACGGTCAGCGAGTTCGTCCTGAAGTCCAGGCCGCCGGCCGATCCGCTGATCTCGTAGCCGAACTGCACGTCACCGATCGTCTCGTTGCCCATCCAGCCCTTGGTGTTCTTGATCCACTTGAGGATCGGGAGGATGTCCACGGTGCCGGCGGACGAGTCGGAGGTGCGCAGGAACGAGAAGACCTCGTTGTGGCCGTTGCTGCCCTTGTAGACGTTCCAGGTGTGGCCGCCGCGCGTGACGGTGCCCTGCGGGGTGCCGAGCGGGCCGACGTTGCCGTGGTGGTTGACCCACAGCATGATCTCGTAGTCGTAGTCGGTGTCCCAGATGTCGTACGAGGAGTTGTAGTCGCCGGCCGAAGGGACCGTGACGTTGTACGAACTCTTCAGCGACGACAGCGAGTCGACCGGCTTGCCGATCACCTTCTTGGAGTTGGGGTACGACTTGATGCCGCCGGTGTTCGGGTGGTCGGCGCGCACCTGCCACTTCGTGCCGGAGTCGGCGGAGACGCACTGGCTGCCCGCGCCCGAGCCCCAGATGTTGTTGTAGAGGGTGTAGCCGTTCAGGGTGGTGTTGCCCCACTGCTCGCAGCTGCTCCACACGGCGGCCTGGGCAGGGGCGGAGGTGAGCCCGACGGCCACGCCCGCGGCCAGGGCGGGGGCGAGGAGCAGACGGGTCACGGTGGCGCGGCGGGTGTGTCGTCCCATGGTGTTCTCTCCAGGGTGGGGGGATGGTTGCCGCGGGCTCAGGCCGAGCCCGCGGGTCGTGCGTCCTCACGCAGTACGGCCACGCCGTGCCGGCCGAGCGTGACCGTGCCGTCGGCCGGTTCGCCGGTCAGCAGGTCGCGGTGCCGGCCCGGTACGGTCACGGTCACCTCGGTGCGGCCGTGGTGCAGGAGGAAGAGCAGGTCACCGCGGCGTACGGCCTCGACTCCGTGGGGGAGGCCGGGGAGCGGAGGCCGTACGCCGGCTTCGGTGGCCGCGCGGACCAGCAGGCCGCGCAGGGCGTCGGGGGCGGGCAGCGTGGACACGTACCGGGCGCGGCCGTGGCGCAGCACCGCGGGCAGTCCGTCGAGCTCGCCGCCCCGGTACGCTGCGGCTGTCTCGGCCGCGTCGTCGGCCGTCAGCTCCTCGGACCAGAGGGTGCCGGTGAACTCCCCGCAGTCCACGTTCTCGCCGGCGTCCAGCGGCCACCACTCGTGGAGGGTGCGGATGCCGAGCAGGGCGCGCAGCCGCGCGTCCATTCCGCCGGGCCGCACCCGGTCGTCCCCGTCGGCCACTCCGGTGAAGAAGCCGCAGACGAGCGTGCCGCCCTCGCGGACGTAGGCGACGAGCCCGTCGATCGCGGTGTCGGTGAGGAGGTAGAGGTGCGGCACGACGACCATGCGGTACGCCGACAGGTCGTGCTCCGGATGGGCGAAGTCGGCCGGGAGGTTCGCCTCCCACAGGGCGCGGTGCCAGGCGCGGAGGAGTTCCGCGTGGTCGAGCAGGGAGGAGGGGCGGCCGTCCTGCTGCCCCGCCCACCACGCGTCCCAGTCGTGCAGGACCGCCACCTCGGCGGTCACGTGGGTGCCCGCCACCTCCGGCCCCAGCGCGCGCAGTTCGGCCCCGATCCTGCTGACCTCCTGGAAGGTGCGGCCCTCCTCGCCCGCGTGGCTCAGCATCCCCGAGTGGAACTTCTCCGCGCCCTGCCGGGACTGCCGCCACTGGAAGTAGCAGACGGCGTCGGCGCCGCGCGCCACGGCCTGCCAGGTCCAGAGCCGGTTGAGCCCGGCAGGCTTGGGGTGGTTCACGCCGCGCCAGTTGACGGGGCCCGCGGCCTGCTCCATCAGCATCCACGGCCCGCCGCCCGCCTGCGACCGCGTCAGATCCTGGACCAGCGCCCCGTACTGGCCGCCCAGCGGGTCCCTCGGGTCGGGGTACAGGTCCACCGACACCACGTCCTCCTCCGCGGCCCACTTCCAGCCGTCCTGGCCCTGCCACAGAGGCATGAAGTTGGTGGTGACCGGGAGGTGCGGGGTGTGCGCGCGGACGATGTCGCGTTCGGCGGCGTAGCACTCAAGCAGGGCGTCGGACGTGAAGCGCTTGAAGTCGAGCACCTGCGTCGGGTTCTTCATGTAGTGGGCGCGGCGGGGCGGCAGGATCTCCTCCCAGGCGTCGTAGCTCTGCCCCCAGAACGCCGACCCCCACGCGGAGTTGAGTGCGGCCAGGCTGCCGTACCGCTCCCTGAGCCAGCGGCGGAACGCGGTCGCCGACTCGTCGCCCCAGTCGGAGGTGCAGTATTCGTTGTTGATGTGCCACATGGTGAGCGCGGGGTGGTGCGCGTACCGGGCGGCCAGGTCCTCGGTGATCGCGGCCGCGTAGCGGCGGTAGGCGGCGCTGGAGTGCGCGAAGTGCTGGCGTGAGCCCCACCACTCGACGTTGCTGTCCTCGTCGCGCGGCAGCGTCTCGGGGTGCAGCCGGCCGAGCCAGGGCGGGGGAGCGGAGGTCGGGGTGGCGAGGACGACGCCGATGCCGTGCTCGTGCATGAGGTCCATCAGCCGGTCCAGCCAGCCGAACTCGCGCACGCCGGGCCGGGGTTCGAGCTTCGCCCAGGAGAAGACACCGAGGGTGACAGTGGTGACGCCGGCTTCTTTCATCAGCCGGACGTCGTCCTGCCAGACCTCCTCGGGCCACTGCTCGGGGTTGTAGTCGCCGCCGAAGAGGATCCGGCCGCGGGTGACGTCCTGGAGGGAAGGCATCGGTGTGGTCAGCCCTTCACTGCGCCGGTGAGCATGCCCTGCTTGAAATGCCGCTGCACGAACGGCGAGAGCACGGCCACGGGGATCAGCGCGAGCACCATCACGGCCATCTGGATGGCGAGCGGCGACAGGTGGCCCGTGTTGATGGCCTGGCTCAGACCGGTCGGCTTCTGCTGCTTGAGGACCAGCTGCTGCATGACGTTCTGCAGCGGCATCATGTCCGGGTCGCTGAGGTAGATCGACGCGTTGAACCACGCGCTCCAGTAGCCCACCGCGTAGAACAGGGTGATCACCGCGAGGACCGCGCGCGACAGGGGCATGACGATGCGCCACAGGATGCGCAGGTCCCCGGCCCCGTCGATGCGGGCGCTCTCGACCAGCTCCTGCGCCGTGCCCATGAAGAATGCGCGCAGCACGAGGATGTTGAACACGTTCACGGCGCTCGGCAGGATCAGGGAGAGATACGTGTCGGTGAGGCCGAGGCCCTGCACCACCAGATACGTGGGGATGAGGCCGGCGCCGAAGAACATCGTCGCGACGATCACCAGCAGGATCGGCCGGTGCAGCACGGACCCGGGGCGCGACAGGCCGTACGCGCACAGGACCGACACCACCATGCTGAACAGCGTCCCGACGACCGTGACGCCCACGCTGACCAGCGCGGCCCGCGACACCTGACCGCCGCTGAGCAGCTCCTGGTAGTGGATGAACGTGACACCCCGCGGGACCACCACGAGGCCGCCCGTCTCGGTGATCGTCCGCACTGAGGAGAGGCTGGTGACGACCACCACCCACACCGGGAAGAGCACGGCGAGGCAGACCAGTGTCAGGGTCACGCCCTTGGTGGCGAGCCCGGCCCGGGTCGGCGGCTCCTCCCACACCGGGCGCAGGCCGGACCTGCTGCCCGGCTTGATGCCGAAGTTCAGTACGTCGAGGGAACTCACCGCTTGTACACCCCCTGCTCGCCCATGACGTGGGCGGCCTTGTTGGCCCCGAGCACCAGCAGCAGGCCGAGGACGCCCTTCACGATGCCGATCGCCGCGCCGT
This sequence comes from Streptomyces sp. NPDC050732, assembly GCF_040654255.1. NCBI lineage: Bacteria > Bacillati > Actinomycetota > Actinomycetes > Kitasatosporales > Streptomycetaceae > Streptomyces > Streptomyces sp. NPDC050732. The sequence continues at coordinate 183,297 of NZ_JBFAHP010000015.1, read as the reverse complement.
AGCCGAAGTTGCCGTTGTCGAGGCCGGTGTTCCACACGTACGTGTCCAGGACCTCGGAGGCCCCGGCACCCACCGCGGTGCGCTGCAGGAGGATCTGCTCGAAGCCGACCGTGAGCGCGTTGCCGACCTGGAGGACCAGGAGCAGGGCGACGACCGGGCGCAGCGCGGGGAGCTGGATGTGCCACATGCGGCGCCAGCGGTTCGCGCCGTCCATCGCCGCGGCCTCGTACAGGTCGGGGCTGACGGCGGCGAGCGCGGCGAGGAAGACGATGACGCCCCAGCCCGCGTCCTTCCAGATCATCTCGAAGGTCAGCAGGAACTTGAACAGGCCCGGGTCGGTCATCAGGTCGAAGCCGTCGTGGCCGTGGTCCCGCAGCACCTGTGCGACCAGGCCCGCCCCGCCGAACATCTGCTGGAAGACGGTGATGACGAGGACCCAGGAGAAGAAGTGCGGCAGGTACAGGATCGCCTGCGCCACCGCCCGCACGCGCGGGCGCACGAAGCTGTTGACGAACAGCGCGAGCGCGATCGGCACCGGGAAGAACAGCGTCAGCTGGATCGCGAAGATGGCGAGGGTGTTCCTGACCGCCTGCCAGAACAGCCGGTCGTCCACCATGTGCCGGAAGTGCTCGAAGCCGATCCACGGACTCTGCGACATCGCCTGGAACGCGTTGTCCGCGATGTACGGGTCGTAGTCCTGGAACGCGACGATGTTGCCCAGCAGCGGGACGTAGTTGAAGACGAGGAGCAGCAGCAGCGCGGGCAGCACCATCAGGAGCAGGACGCGGTCGCGGCGCAGCCGGTGCCGGAGCGGGACGCGCGCCTGGCGCGCCTTCACCGGCCGGGGCGGGGGCGGCTCCGGTGGGGGCGCGGTGGCCTTGCCGGGGGCGGCGGGGCGCGCGTCGGTCGTACCGTGCGCCATGTCAGGACGCCGATCCGCCGGACTCGTCGAGCAGCTTCTTGTACCAGTCGCGCAGCTTGTCGCCGCCGCCCGACTTCCAGTCCGACGCCGCCCGCTGCATGTCGGAGACCTTCTTGCGGCCGCGCACGATGTCCTTCTCCAGGTCCTCGAACTCGGCGTTCAGCTCGGTGTACCGGGTCGGCTCGATGATCATCATGCCGTGGAAGAGGGGCTTCTTCGCGTGCGCGCCCTGGCGCTGCTGCCAGCCGACCATGCCCTCGGTGACGTCCGGCAGGTCGGGATAGGCGACGAAGGGCGCGGGCGACGCCAGGTACTCGTACGTCGAGAAGACCTCGTTGTTGCCCTTGCCGTTCTTGGTGAGGACACCGTCGTCGTACGTGTGGTGGACGCCCTCGACGCCGTACATCCGCAGCCGCTGCTCCTTGGAGCCGTAGGGCGCGGCGGTGAAGTTGGCGAGGGCGAGGATGTCGCGGACCGTCTTCTCGTCGGCCTTCTCGCTGATGAACGTCCAGATGTCGGCGGGCGGGCGCTGGTAGAGGGTGGGTGCTCCGCCGTCGGGGGCGAAGTAGTCGAACGCCTCCATGCGGAACTTCTTGTCGTCGACGCGCTGCACGGCTGCCTTGCCGTACCAGTCGGACAGGTCCTGGCAGTACATCCAGACCTTGCCGGCGGCGCACAGGTCGCCGATGCTGCCGGTCTCGGCCTTCGCGTCGGGGTGCACGAAGCCCGCCGAGTAGAGCTTGCGCGACCACTCAAGGGCTTCCAGGTACTCGTCGGTCTCGTAGCGGTTGACGAGCTTGCCGTCGACGAGCTTCCAGTAGTACGGCTTCTCGGGCAGTACGCCGAAGATGTGCCAGGCCGCCCATGTCATGTCGCCGCACGCCCACACCCTGCTCTTCGGGGCGTTGAGCTGCTTGCACAGGTCGTAGAACTCCTGCGCGCTGGCCGGCGCCTCGATGCCCTCCTTCGCGAAGAGGTCGGTGCGGTAGAAGGGCGCGATGTTCGGGGTGGTGGGGGCGGGCATCGGCAGGCCGCGGAGCTTGCCGCCGAAGACCGAGCGCTGCCAGGCGCCGGTGGGGATCGCCGCGAGGTTCGGGTACTCCTTGACCTTGTCGCCGCTCAGGTAGGGGCCGAGGTCGGCGAACTTGTTGGCGATGGCGCTCGGTATCTTGCCGGTCAGCTCCCAGCCGGGCACGACCACGGCGTCCGGCACGCGGCTGGAGGCGAGGACCGCGCCCAGCTTCTGGCCGTACGTGTCGCCCTGCTGGTTCTGCCAGGTGACGCGGACGCCGGCGGCCTTGTCCATCGCCGTCCAGTACGGGTTCCCCTGCTTGGGGACGTTGCCCCAGATGGGGGCCATGACGGTGAACCGGCCGCCCTTGCCGAGCTTCTCCGGCACCGACACCTTGAGCTCGGCCGCGGGCAGGGCCTTGGTGAAACCCGCGGCCGAGCCGTTCTTGGCCGGGATGTCCGGCGCGGCGACGTCCGAGGCGACGTACGCGGGCAGCAGGTCCTTGAGCTTCTTCCCCGTCGTGGTGCCCTCGTTCTTCGAACCGCTGCCGCCGCACGCCGCGAGCAGCGGGGCACCGCCCGCCAGGGCGAGCGCGGCGAGCCCGGAGGAGGCGAGGAAGCCCCTGCGGCTCGTACCGGCCCTCGGGGAGGGGGAGTTCGGCGTCATTGCGTCAACCCTTCGTGGCGCGGGGACTCGAAACCCATGTCGAAGCGCTTCGATTTCGGAGCGAGATTAGGTGAAGGGGAGGGGAGGGACAAGGCTTCGGAACTGAATTCGTCGGCGAGGCCTGTAAGTTGGCGGGCCCGGCTGCCGAGAGAGGTAGGGGATCTGCTGAGCGGGGCCCCGGGTCGTTCCCTTGACATGGACGGTACCGAGCGCAGAGCATCGAAGCGCTTCGAAGGAGCCCGTCGCCCGCCCGGAGGACCCTGACGTGACCGAGAACCCGCCGCCGTTCCGCGACCCCGGCCTGCCGCCGGACAAGCGGGTGGACGACCTCCTCGCACGGCTGACGCTCGACGAACGCGTCGCGCTCCTGCACCAGTTCACGCCCGCGGTCGAGCGGCTCGGCATCGCCGCGTTCCGCACCGGACAGGAAGCTCTGCACGGCGTCGCCTGGATGGGTCCCGCAACCGTCTTCCCGCAGGCCGTCGGGCTGGGCGCGACCTGGAACGACGACCTGCTGCGGCGCGTCGGCGAGGCCGTCGGCACCGAGGCGCGGGCCATGCGCACACGGGACGACCGCGTCGGCCTCAACCTCTGGGCGCCCACCGTCAACCTCCTGCGCCACCCGCTGTGGGGCAGGAACGAGGAGGGGTACGCCGAGGACCCCCACCTCACCTCGGCCCTCGCCGTCGCCTACACGCGCGGCCTGCGCGGCGACCACCCCACGCGATGGCGTACCGCCCCCGTCCTCAAGCACTGGCTCGCCCACAACAACGAGACGCACCGCGACACGTCGAACTCCTCCGTGCGCCCGCGCGTCCTGCACGAGTACGACCTGCGGGCCTTCCGCGCCGCCGTCGAGGCGGGCGCGGTCGCCGGCGTGATGCCCGCCTACAACCTGGTCAACGGCCGCCCCAACCACGTATCGCCCCACCTGCGCGAGCAGTTGCGCCGCTGGACCGACGAGGAGCTGCTCGTCTGCTCCGACGCGGGCGCGCCCAGCAACCTCGTCGACTCCGAGAAGTACTTCGACACCCACGAGGAGGCCATCGCCGCCGCGCTCCTCGCGGGCGTGGACAGCTTCACCGACCACGGCACCGATTCGACAGTCACCGTCGGCCGCCTCCAACGCGCGTTGCAGCTGGGGCTTTTGACTGAGGCGGACATCGACGCGGCGGTGCGCAGGCAGCTGTCCGTGCGGCTGCGGCTCGGCGAGTTCGACCCGGACGGCGGCCCGTACGGGACCGCCTCCGCGGACGACATCGACACGCCCGCCCACCGCGAACTCGCCCTGGCCGCAGCCGAACAGGCCGTCGTCCTGCTCAAGAACGACGACGGCCTGCTCCCGCTCCCCGAAGGCACCCGGATCGCGGTCGTCGGACTGCTCGCCGACGAGTGCAAGACCGACTGGTACAGCGGCACCCTGATCCATCGCAGCACCGTCCTCGACGGGTTGCGCGAGCGCTTCGGCGCCGACCGCGTCGTCTTCGCCGAGGGCGCGGACCGCGTACGCCTGAAGTGTGCGGCGGGCTGGCTGCGGGTGCCGCCGCCGGCCCCTTCGGGCCCGTCCGGCCGGGCGCCGGACGCCACCGGCGCCCTCGACCCCGCTCTGCTCGCGGGCCGCACCGACCTGCCGCCGCTGACCGTCTGCGGCGACCTGGCCGACGCCACCGAGTTCGCCCTCGTCGACTGGGGCGACGGGGCATGGACCCTGCGGGCGGCCGACGGGCGCTACCTCTCGGTCGCCGAGGACGGCTTCGTGCGCGCCTCGGCGGACCGGCCGGGCGGCTGGGTCGTACAGGAGACGTTCGGCCTTGTCGAGCACGGGGGCGGGCGCGAGGGCGGGCGCGGCGGCGGGCACCGGGGCGGACTCCTCATCAAGCACACGGGGACGGGTGGGTACGTCTCTGTCGCCGCCGGTGCCGTGAAAGTTGCCGCGGATGGGGAACTTTTCAGCGTCGAGGTGCTGGAGCGCGGCGAGGACGCCGTGGCCCGGGCCGCCGCCGACGCGGACGCCGTGGTCGTCGTCGCCGGGAACGACCCGCACATCAACGGCCGCGAGACCCAGGACCGCACGACCCTCGCCCTGCCGCCCCACCAGGAGCGGCTGTGGCGCGCGGCCCGCGCCGCCAACCCGCGCACCGCGCTGGTGCTCACCTCCTCCTACCCGTACGCGGTCGCCGACGCGCACGCGGAACTGCCCGCGCTGCTGTGGACCGCGCACGGCGGACAGGCCGCCGGCACCGCGCTCGCCCGCGTCCTCGCCGGCGACGTCTCCCCGGCCGGACGCCTCCCGCAGACCTGGTACGCCGCCGACGCCCACCTGCCGGACCTGCTCGACTACGACATCATCGGCTCGCGCCAGACGTACCTGTACGCGGACCGGCACGCCGCTGACCGCCGCCCGCTGTACCCCTTCGGGCACGGCCTGAGCTACTCCGCCTTCACGTACGGAAACCTCACGGCCGCACGCGAAGGCGATGTGGTGCGGGCCGCGTTCACCGTCACCAACACCGGGTCCTTCGACGCGGACGAGGTGGCGCAGCTCTACGTACGCCCGCCCCGCGACGCCGCGGCGGGCCTCACCCTGCCGGACCGGCAACTCGTCGCCCACCGCCGCGTGCACCTCGCAGCGGGGGCAGCATGTCGACTGGAATTCGAACTGCCCCTGCGTGACATGGAGTTCTGGGACGTGCGGCACGACCGCTGGGCCCTGGCGCCCGGCGCGTACGAACTGATCGCCGGGGCCTCCAGCGAGGACATCCGACTCACCGCGCCCGTCGATCCCGGCGGAGCCCCGGTCGCCGCCAGGCCGACGCGGAGGGACGGCCTGGCGGCGACCGGCTACGACACGCAGTCCGGCACCGAGATCGTCGACCGCACGAGGACGACGGGTGACGCGGTGCGCGCCGTGGGCGACGGCACCGGCGAACTGCTCTTCTGCGACTGCGACTTCGGGCCCGGAGTGCGCGGCGTCTCGGTCGAGGCCGCGGGCGAGGGCGCCGTCGACCTCATCGCGGGCAGCACGGCGACCACCGTGACGGTCCCGCCGACGGGCGGGAGGTACGACTACGCCCCCCACGGCGCGGTCTTCGCCGCCTCCGGGGTGCGTGACCTGCGCGTGCGCCTGCGCGGGGCCGTCCGGCTCGCACGGATCACCTTCACGGCCGGCGGAGAGGGCGAGGGCACGGCATGAGGTTCACCGACGGTTTCTGGCTGATGCGGGACGGGGTGCACGCCTCGTACGCCACCGACGTGCGCGAAGTGCGGGAGCACGACGGCGGCTTCACCGCCTACGCCGCCGTCAAACCGGTGCGCGAGCGCGGCGACACCCTCAACTCGCCCCTGATCACGGTCGAGTGCTTCTCGCCCGCCGAAGGGGTGATCGGCGTCCGGACGACCCATCACGCGGGGAAGGCCCACCACGGCCCGGACTTCACCCTCTTCGCCAGCGAGGGCGCGGCGGCCGCGGAGGAGGTGCCCCGCGTCCGCCGGGGCGGCACCGTCACCGAACTCACCAGCGGCCCCCTCACCCTCCGCCTGGACAGTGAGGGGCCCTGGGGCCTGGAGTTCCTGGACGGCGAAGGGAAACCCCTCACCGCCGTCGAGCGGCGCGGCACCGCCTTCGCCACCACCCCCGACGGCGCCCACCACATGATCGGACAACTCGCCCTGGGCGTGGGCGAGTTCATCTACGGGCTCGGCGAGCGCTTCACCCCGTACGTCAAGAACGGCCAGAGCGTCGACATCTGGCAGGCCGACGGCGGCACCAGCAGCGAGCAGGCCTACAAGAACATCCCCTTCCACCTCTCCTCGCGCGGCTACGGCGTCTTCGTCAACCACCCCGGCAAGGTCTCGTACGAGATCGGCTCCGAGTCCGTCGGCCAGCTCCAGTTCAGCGTCGAGGACCAGTCCCTTGAGTACTACGTCATCGCGGGCCCCACCCCCAAGGACGTCCTGCGCCGCTACACCGCCCTCACCGGCCGGCCCGCCCTGCCGCCCGCCTGGTCCTTCGGCCTCTGGCTCACCACCTCCTTCTGCACGCCCTACGACGAGGAGACCGTCGCCGGGTTCGTCGACGGCATGGCGGAGCGCGACATCCCGCTCAGCGTCTTCCACTTCGACTGCTTCTGGATGCGCGAACACCAGTGGACCGACTTCCAGTGGGACCCGGACGTCTTCCCCGACCCGGAGGGCATGCTGCGCAGACTCCGCGAGCGCGGACTCAAGGTCAGCATCTGGATCAATCCCTACATCGCCCAGAAGTCCCCGCTGTTCGCCGAGGCCGCCGCCGAGGGCTTCCTCGTGCGGCGCCCGAACGGCGACATCTGGCAGTGGGACCTGTGGCAGCCCGGCATGGCGCTCGTCGACTTCACCCACCCCGGCGCCCGCGCCTGGTACGCGGCCAAGCTGCGCGCCCTGCTCGACCAGGGCGTCGACTGCTTCAAGACCGACTTCGGCGAGCGCGTGCCCACGGACGTGGTCTGGCACGACGGCTCCGACCCGCACCGCATGCACAACTACTACGCGCAGCTCTACAACAGCACCGTCTTCGAGCTCCTGGAGAAGGAGCGCGGCACCGGCGAAGCGGTCCTCTTCGCGCGCTCCGCGACCGCCGGCGGCCAGCAGTTCCCCGTGCACTGGGGCGGCGACTGCTTCGCCTCGCTGGGCGCCATGGCCGAGTCGCTGCGCGGCGGCCTGTCCCTCTCGCTGAGCGGCTTCGGGTTCTGGAGCCACGACATCGGCGGCTTCGAGGGCACCCCGGACCCGGCGGTCTTCAAACGCTGGCTCGCCTTCGGCCTGCTCTCCTCGCACAGCCGCCTGCACGGCAACGTCTCCTACCGGGTGCCGTGGGCGTTCGGCGAGGAAGCCGTCGACGTGGCACGGAAGTTCACCCGCCTCAAGCACCGCCTGATGCCCTACCTGTACGCCGCGGCCGCCGAGGCCCACCACGACGGCGTGCCCGTGATGCGCCCGATGCTCCTGGAGTTCCCCGACGACCCGGCCTGCCGCACCCTCGACCGGCAGTACATGCTCGGCCCCGACCTGCTGGTCGCCCCCGTCTTCAGCGCGGCGGGCGACGTCGAGTTCTACCTCCCCGAAGGCACCTGGACACACCTCCTGACCGGCGAGGCCGTCCAGGGCCCCGGCTGGCGGCGCGAGACCCACGGATTCGACAGCCTGCCGCTGTACGTGCGGCCCGGCGCCCTGCTCCCGCTGGGCGCCGACGACCAGCGGCCCGACGGCGACTGGCTCGACGGCCTGACCCTGCTCGTCGCCCCGGGAGCGGCGCCCCGGACCGAGATCACCGTCCCCGACCACGAGGGCAGGACCGCGGCGGTCTTCCGCGCGACGCGGCACACCACCGGGGTGCGCGTCCTCGCGTCCGGCTCCCGGCGGCCCTTCCGGGTGCGGACGGTCGACGGGCGCGCGACGGCCGAGGGAGTGGGGGAGGTGGTCCTGCCCGATGCCCGCACGGACGGAGGGGCCGGTTAGAGTGCCCGCCTCCACCGCGACGACGGAAGATCTCGCGGCGCAGGCGGAAGAGAGGCCCCCCATGACACCGGTCGCGCACGACGCGGCCGCCGAGTTCCACGCCTTCTTCGAGCGGCACTACGCCGAACTCGCCCGCCTCGCCCATCTGCTGACCGGCGAGGCCGACGGCGCTGACGACCTGGCGGCCGACGCGCTCCTCGCCCTCTGGCACCGCTGGGACCGGGTGCGGGCCGCGGACCACCCGGCCGCGTACGCCAGGGGCGTCGTCGCGAACATGGCGCGCAGCCGCATCCGCAGCGCCGTGCGCGAGCGGCGCCGCATCACGCTCTTCTGGTCGGGCCGCGACGAGGACGTCGCGGACCCCGACATACCGGCCGTCGTCGACGTGCGGGACGCGCTGCGCGCGCTGCCCTTCCGCAAGCGGGCCTGCGTGGTCCTGCGGCACGCCTTCGACCTCTCGGAGAAGGACACCGCACTGGCCCTCGGGGTCTCGGTGGGTACGGTGAAGAGCCAGACATCGAAGGGAATGGCTGAGCTGCAACGACGCCTCGGCCCGCACCCCGCCCTCGCACGGGTGCGCGCGGTCACGGCGGACACGGGGAGTAGCTCATGAGGGACGACGGACACGACGACGGCGTGCGCGGGAAGCTGCGCGGCGCGGCGCAGGCGCACCGGCCCGACCGGGAGCGGATGCGGGCCCGTATCGAACGCGGCATGGCCGAGGGCAAGCGGCCGGAGCGGCGCTCGAAGGCCACCCGCCGGGCGGCCGGTGCCTCCTGGCTGCGCGTGGTGAGCGCGACCGCCGCGGTGGCGGGCGTCTGCGCGGTCGTCGGGTACGGAGTGGCCGCCGCCTTGCGGGACGACGAACCGGCCCGGCAGTCCGTGGCGACGAGCACCTCGCCCGAGCCGCCGACGGCGACACCGGACCCGGACCGCACCCCCGACGCGCCGACCCGCCGGCCCAGCGGCACGCCGAAGAGCGTGCCCGCGGATCGCCTCCTGTGGGCCGACGGCTCGATCGACCCCGGCTCCAGCACGTACTGGTCGCAGAGCGACATCACCATCAAGGCGAAGAAGCCGCTGACCGCGCTCACCGTCGAGGTGCGCGTCGCAGGCAGCGGCAAGGTCGCCGACACCGGCAACTGGCGCTCCCTGCCCGAGGACGACTTCGCCGTTTCGGTCGCGGAGCGGGACGGCTTCCTCGTCTACCGCTGGACGCTCAGACCGGGGAAGACCGTGCCCGTCGGCGAACACGTCTTCGCCGGGCAGTTCGACCACCCGGCGGGCAAACGCGACGCGGGCGACGACACATACGAGGTCCATGCGGGCACATCGGACGAACGGACCCTCTGGCGGGGCGATTTCGCCTGAGCCCGGCACACGACTTCGCAGAAATTTCCGGTACGGCGGCAACCCATTCCCGGTCGGCGGAGACCACAGAGCGAAGAAGCTCTCCCCCCACGCACGAGGAATGGGACACATGACACCACGAGCTGAACTGCGCAAGGGCCGCAAGCGGCGCCTGACCAAGCGCCGCGCCATCGGCGCGGTGACCGCCGCACTGGCCCTCACGGGTGCCGGGGTCGCGACGAACGTCATGCTGTCGCCCGCGGGCGCGGCCACCACGGCCGCGGCCTGGCCGGAGGCCAGGGGCCAGGCCCCCACGGCCAAGACCATCGAGGTCTCCGGCACCCGCGACGGCGGCCTCAAGCGCTACTACGGCACCGGTGACCTGGGCGGCGACGGCCAGGACGAGGGCCAGGACCCGATCTTCAAGCTGAAGGACGGCGCGGTCCTCAAGAACGTCATCATCGGCTCGCCCGCCGCGGACGGCATCCACTGCCAGGGCAGCTGCACCCTGGAGAACGTGTGGTGGGAGGACGTCGGCGAGGACGCCGCCACCTTCAAGGGCACCTCGGCGAGCTCGACGTACACCGTCCACGGCGGTGGCGCGCGGAAGGCCGACGACAAGGTCCTCCAGTTCAACGGCGCCGGCAAACTGGTCGTGACCAAGTTCCAGGTCTCCGACTTCGGCAAGCTGGTGCGCTCCTGCGGCAACTGCTCCAAGCAGTACAAGCGGTCGATCATCATCAACGACGTGGACGTCACCGCGCCCGGCAAGTCCATCGTCGGCATCAACACCAACTACGGCGACACGGCCGCTCTGCGCAACGTCCGCATCCACGGCGACAGCAGCAAGAAGATCTCCACGTGCGACCGGTTCACCGGCAACAACACCGGTGACGAGCCGACCAAGACCGGCTCGGGCCCCGACGGCACGTACTGCAAGTTCACGGCCGCGGACATCAGCTACCAGTAGGACCCAGCGGGATGTAGCAGGACGTACGGCGTGTGCAAGGAGAGCGCCCCCTCCCGCGGGGGCGCTCTTCTCCGTGCCCGCCGCTACTGCCCGGCGAGGCCCGTGTGCGCAACTCCCGCCACGATCTGCCGCTGGAAGAAGACGAACACGACGATCAGCGGCAGCCCCGCCATCAGGCCGCCCGCCATCAGCTGCGCCCACTGGATGCCGTAGGAGTTCATGACCGTTGCGATGCCGTTCGGCATGGTCATCAGCTCGGGGTTGTTGGTCACCATGTACGGCCACAGGAAGTTGTTCCAGGAGCCGATGAAGGTGAAGATGCCGACCGCCGACAGTGAGGGGCGGGCCAGCGGCAGCACGATGGTGAAGAAGATCCGCCACCGCCCCGCGCCGTCGCAGAACGCCGCCTCCTCCAGCTCCTTCGGGATGCCCTGGAAGAACTTGTAGAGGATGTAGACCATCGCGGCGGGCGCGCACTGCGGCAGGATCATGCCCCAGTACGTGTCGACCATCCCCAGCGACTGGACCGTGCTGAACAGCGGGACGCCGAGGACCGCGGGGGAGATCATCAGGCCCGCCATGACGAGGCCCATCAGCGCGCCCTTGCCGCGGAACTCGGTGCGCGCGAAGCCGTAGCCCGCGAGGGCGCCGGTCAGCACGACGACGAAGGTGACGCAGACCGAGACGACGACCGAGTTCACGAACCAGTTCGTGATGTTTCCGGTCTCGAAGATGCTCCGCCAGGCCTGGGCCGTCCACTCCTCGGGCAGCCACTTGACCGGCACGGCGACGGCCTCGGACTCCGACTTGAACGAGGTGAACAGGGTCCAGAAGAGCGGCGCGGTCATCACCGCGGAGACCAGCAGGCCGAGGGCGGTCAGGACGATCTGGCTGGGCCGCCACCCGCGGCGCGCGCCCGCGACGGCTTTGGTGGCGGTACTCACTGGACGCCCTCCTCGCGCTTGCGCAGCAGCCACATGCGGCCCAGCGCGATGACCGCGATCATCAGGAAGAACAGGATCGAGATCGCGGAGGCGTAGCCCACGCGGTAGCTGGTGAAGCCCTGTTCGAGCGTGTACTGGACCATGGTCCGGGTCGATTCCTCCGGTCCGGGGCCGAACTCGTACATCACCACGATCTGGTCGAAGACCTGCAGCGAGGCGAGGATCTGCAGTGCCACGACCAGGCCCGTGATGGAGCGCAGCATGGGCAGGGTGATGTGCACGGTCTTGTGCCAGGCGTTCGCGCCGTCCAGCGCGGCGGCCTCGTACAGGTGCCGCGGGATGTTCTGCAGCGCGGCGAGGTAGAGGAGGAAGCTGAAGCCGACGGTCCACCAGAGGGTGGCGACGACGACGGCGGTCATCGCCGTGTCCTTCTGGGTGAGCCAGGCCGACTCCATGCCGAAGACGTGGTCGAGCAGGCCGGTGTCCGGGTTGAACATCCAGCGCCACATGTTGCCGACGACGGTCGACGGCAGCAGGAAGGGCGCGAAGAAGCAGAGCCGCCACAGCCACTTGGCGTGCTCGATGTGGTGCGCGAGCAGCGCCAGCAGCAGGGCGACGAGCACGATGCAGGGCACCACGAGCAGCGTGAAGTACGCGCTGTGGCCGAGCGAGTCCCACACCAGGGGGTCCTGGAGCGCCTCGGAGTAGTTGTCGAAGCCCACGAAGCGGGCGCCGTCGCCGGAGATGTTGGCGTCGGTGAAGCTCAGCCACACGCCGCGCAGCACGGGCACGATCACGAAGAGCAGGAAGAGCAGCAGGAACGGCGCCACGAACCAGCCGCCGTGCTGGAAGCCGCCGCCGGCACGGGCCCGCTCGCCGCGTTCGGCGGTGGTGCGGACGGCCGGTGGTCCGGTGGTGGCCGGGGCGGTGGCCTCGGCGCTGGTCGTGGTCATGCCGCGCCTCCCTCGGCCGCGGTTCTGCCTTCCATGGGGTTCTTCATCTCCAGGAGCTTCTCCAGGACGCCGCGCATCCGGCGGGCCGCCGCGGCGGGTTTGGCCGAGCCGAGGTTGGAGGAGACGACGACCGGGCCGATGCGCTGCGCGAGCGTTCCGGTGGAGCCCGCGAACCAGGCCTCCGGTTCGAGGGCGAGCTGGTCCATCACCGGGACGTACTCGGACTGCGGGTGCAGCTTCCGGTACGCGGCGGTCTTCAGGGTCGGCAGGTGGGCGGGGATGTGGCCGCCGCGCGCCCAGTCCGCGCCGTGCCGCACGATGTACGCGGCCAGGCGGTGCGCGGCGTCGTTGGCGGGGCCGCCGCGGCCGGTCTGGCGCGGCAGCACGAAGCAGTGCGACTCGGCCTGGGTGGCGGGCCGGCCGAAGAGCGCCGGCATGGGGGTGGCCCCGTACTTCAGTTCCGCCCCCGAGTAGACCGGCACGGACCAGCCGCCCTCCCAGACGAAGGCGCCGCCGTTGATGAAGTGCTCGGCGTCGGGGGCGCCCGTGGTGGCGTAGCCGTCGACGATGTGGCGGCGCAGGAACTCCAGGATCTCCACGGCCTTGTCCTCGTCGAACGTGACGTCGGTGAGGCCCGGGTCGTAGTAGGTGCCGCCGGCCTGCGCGTAGAACGACATGAAGAACCACCAGGTGTGGTTCTGGTTCGACGCGTGCAGGCCCAGGGTCTGCACGCCCGGTTTCACCGCCTTCCTGGCGGCCTTGAGCCCGTCGAACCACTCGTCGACGGAGGTGAACGGGACGAGGTTCCCGTCGTCCCCGATGAGCCCGGCCTTCTCGCAGACGTCCTTGCGGTAGAAGTTCAGCTGCGGGTGGATGTCGAGGGGGACGGCGTAGAGCTTCCCTTCGACGACGGACCGTTTCCACAGGGCGGGGTTGAAGTCCTCCTGCCGTACGCCGTACCGGGCGAGGAGCTCCACGTCGAAGGGGTCGAGCAGCCGCTCGGGGGCGAAGCCCGTGAGCCGTCCCAGGTGCAGCACGCCGAGCTCGGGGGCGCGGTTGCCGGAGGCGGCCATGGCGAGCTTCGTGTAGTACGGATTGCCCCAGAGCAGCGTCGAGTCCAGCACGTCGACGCCGGGGTTCGCCCGCCGGAAGGCGTCCAGCATCGCGATCATGTTCACGCCGTCGCCGCCGCTGAACAGGTTCCAGTAGCGGAGCCGCGCGTCCGCACCGGAGGTCAGCGCGGAGGCGCTGCGGTTCGCGGCGGCGAGACCGAAGCTGCCCGCGACGGCGAGTGCTCCGAGCCCGCCGAGCACACCGCGGCGGCTCGGGAGGGAGGGGGACATGACGCCTCTCTTCTCTCATGGCTGTTCGGTATATCGAATGGTGATCGCAACTTCGAACGGACCGTAAGGTCGAACATCGCGCGCGTCAACGGTTCGGACGAAGTCCCCGAGAAATGCCGGGTGTTCTGCGCGATGCGTTGACGTGCTCAGCTCCGCTGCCTAAGTTGCCGTTCGTAATCCTGATCAGTGTCCGAAATATCGAACGCGAGTATCGAGAACGGCAGAGGTGGACATGGCGCGCAGGAGATGGAAACTCGGGCTCACCGTCGGGGCGTTGGGCTCCCTGCTGGCGGGGACGCTCGCCGCGAGCCCCGGAGCGGCGGCCGGTCCCGCAGCACCGGACGAGCCGGTCGACTACACCCTCGACGTCGACACGGCCCGCACCGGAGCGAAGATCGACGACTCGATGTACGGCGTCTTCTACGAGGACATCAACCGGGCGGCCGACGGCGGGCTCTACGCGGAGCTCGTGCAGAACAGGTCCTTCGAGTACAGCACCGACGACAACAAGGCCTACACGCCGCTCACGTCGTGGGACACCTCGGGCGCCGCCCGCGTCCGCAACGACGACGGCCGCCTGCACACCCGCAACCGCAACTATCTCTCCCTGGACGCCGGTTCGGCCGTCACGAACTCCGGCTACAACACCGGCATCGCGGTCACCAAGGGCAAGCGGTACGACTTCTCGGTCTGGGCCCGCACCGGCGGGGTCGCACGCGCCCCGCTGACCATCGGCATCCGGGACTCCGCCGGCGAACTGGCCGCCGCTCACCGCGTCACCGCGCGCGGCGGCTGGGCCAAGTACAAGGTGTCCTTCACCGCCACCCGCACCTCCGCGACCGGACGCCTCACCGTCACCGCCGGCGCTGCCGTCGCCCTCGACGAGATCTCCCTCTTCCCGCGCGACACGTACAAGGGCCGCGAGAACGGCCTGCGCAAGGACCTCGCCGAGAAGATCGCCGACCTGCACCCCGGCTTCCTGCGCTTCCCCGGCGGCTGCCTGGTCAACACCGGCAGCCACGAGGCGTACGACGAGAAGTCGGGCTGGCAGCGCAAGCGCTCGTACCAGTGGAAGGACACCATCGGCCCGGTCGAGCAGCGCGCCACCAACAGCAACTTCTGGGGCTACAACCAGAGTTACGGCCTCGGCTACTACGAGTACTTCCAGTTCGCCGAGGACACCGGTGCCATGCCGCTGCCCGTGGTGCCCGCCCTGGTCACCGGCTGCGGCCAGAACAAGGCCACCGACGACGACGCGCTCCTGAAGCGGCACATCCAGGACACCCTGGACCTCATCGAGTTCGCCAACGGACCCGTGACGAGCGAGTGGGGCAAGAAGCGCGCCGCGATGGGCCACCCCAAGCCCTTCCGCCTCACGCACCTGGCGGTCGGCAACGAGGAGAACCTGCCCCACGAGTACTTCGCCCGCTTCAAGCAGTTCCGCGCGGCCATCGAGGCCGAGTACCCGGACATCACCGTGGTCTCCAACTCCGGGCCCGACGACAGCGGCGCGATATTCGACACCGCCTGGAAGCTCAACCGCGAAGCGAACGTCGACATGGTCGACGAGCACTACTACAACAGCCCCCAGTGGTTCCTGGAGAACAACGACCGCTACGACTCCTACGACCGCAAGGGTCCGAAGGTCTTCCTCGGCGAGTACGCCTCCCAGGGCAACAAGTTCTCCAACGCCCTCTCCGAAGCCGCCTTCATGACCGGCCTGGAGCGCAACGCCGACATCGTGAAGCTCGCCTCGTACGCGCCGCTGCTCGCCAACGAGGACTACGTGCAGTGGAAGCCGAACATGATCTGGTTCGACAACGACCAGTCCTGGGGCTCGGCCAACTACGAGACGCAGAAGCTCTTCATGCGCAACGTCGGTGACGAGGTCGTGCCCTCCACCGCCTCCGGCACCCCGGCCGGCTCGGGGCCGATCACCGGCGCCGTCGGCCTCTCCACGTGGGCGACCAGCGCCGTGTACGACGACGTGAAGGTCACGTCCGCCGACGGCAGGACCCTCCTGGCCGACGATTTCTCGGCCGGTGACAGCCAGTGGAAGAAGGCGTCGGACAAGGGCAGTTGGGCCGTCCGGGACGGCGCGTACGTCCAGTCCGACGAGGCCGCCGAGAACACCCTGGTCACGGCCGGCGACAAGGGCTGGCAGAACTACGACCTGAACGTGAAGGCCACCAAGAAGGCGGGCAAGGAAGGCTTCATGGTCGCCTTCGGCGTCAAGGACACCGGCAACCACTACTGGTGGAACGTCGGCGGCTGGAACAACACCCAGTCGGCCGTGGAGAAGACCACCGACGGCGCCAAGCAGACGATGGTCCAGGACAACACGACCGTCGAGACGGGCCGCAGCTACGACCTGCGCGTCGAGGTCCGCGGCCGCCAGGTGACGCTCTTCCTCGACGGCAAGAAGTGGGGCTCCTTCACCGACGACAAGCCCGCCGAGCCCTTCCGCCAGGTCGTCACCCGCGACAAGGCCACCGGTGAACTGATCGTCAAGGTCGTCAACGCCCAGGGCACACCCGCCCGTACGCGGGTCGGCCTCGGCGACGGCGCGAAGGTCGCGTCGAAGGCGCGGGTGACCACGCTGACCGCCGACCCGGCCGCCGAGAACACCAAGGGCGCCCGGCCCGTCGCGCCCAGGACGTCCACCTTCGACGGGGTGGACGACCGCTTCTCGTACACCTTCCCGGCGAACTCGGTGACGTTCCTGCGGATCAGGACCGAGTAGCCCGATCCGTCTCCCTCGCAGTGAGGTAAGTCATGACCCGTACCGCCCGCTTCACCCTGCACCCGGACTTCGCCGTCGGCGATGTCGACCCCCGCCTCTTCGGCTCCTTCGTCGAACACCTCGGCCGGTGCGTCTACACCGGCATCCACGAGCCCGGCCACCCCACGGCGGACGAGACGGGCCTGCGCGGGGACGTCCTCGACCTGATCCGCGAACTCGGTGTGACCACCATCCGCTACCCCGGCGGAAACTTCGTCTCCGGCTACAAGTGGGAGGACTCCGTCGGCCCGGTCGACGAGCGGCCCCGCCGCCTCGACCTGGCCTGGCGCTCCACGGAGTCCAACCGCTTCGGCCTCTCCGAGTACATCGCCTTCCTCAAGAAGATCGGCCCGCAGGCCGAGCCGATGATGGCGGTCAACCTCGGCACCAGGGGAGTGGCCGAGGCACTGGAGCTCCAGGAGTACGCCAACCACCCCTCCGGCACGGCCCTTTCGGACCTGCGTGCCGCGCACGGCGACAAGGACCCCTTCGGCATCCGGCTCTGGTGCCTCGGCAACGAGATGGACGGCCCCTGGCAGACCGGCCACAAGACGGCCGAGGAGTACGGGCGGCTCGCCGCCGAGACCGCCCGCGCGATGCGGCAGATCGACCCCGCCCTGGAACTCGTCGCCTGCGGCTCGTCGAGCCAGGCCATGGACACGTTCGGCGCGTGGGAGGCCACCGTCCTCGCCGAGACGTACGAACTCGTCGACCACATATCCCTGCACGCCTACTACGAAGAGACCGACGGCGACCGCGACTCGTTCCTCGCCTCCGCCGTCGACATGGAGTCCTTCATCGAGAACGTCGTCGCGACCTGCGACCACGTGGGAGCACGCCTCAAGTCGAAGAAGAAGATCAACCTCTCCTTCGACGAATGGAACGTGTGGTACCTGACCAGGAGCCAGGAGGAGGCGGCGGCCGCCCGCCTCGACGGGACGTCGGACTGGCCCGAGGCACCCCGCCTCCTGGAGGACAACTACTCCGTCACGGACGCCGTCGTCTTCGGCTCCCTGCTCATCGCGCTGCTCCGGCACGCGGACCGGGTGGCCGTCGCCTGCCTCGCCCAGCTCGTGAACGTGATCGCGCCGATCCTGACGGAGCCGGGCGGCCCCGCGTGGCGGCAGACCACGTTCTTCCCCTTCGCCCAGGCGTCGCGGTACGGACGCGGGCGGGTCCTCGACGTGCGGGTGGACTCACCGACGTACGAGACGGCGAAGTTCGGCGAGGTGCCGCTGCTGCACGCCACGGCGGTGCGCGCCGACGACGGCACCGTCACCGTCTTCGCCGTCAACCGCCACCAGTCCGCACCGCTGCCCCTCGAAGTCGCCCTGAGCGGCCTCGACGTGACGTCCGTCGTCGAACACAGCGCCCTCGCGGACGCCGATCCGGAGGCCCGCAACACCCTGGCCGAGCCGGAGCGGGTCGCCCCGCACGAGGTCACGGGCACGGAGCTCCGGGACGGCACGCTGACTGCCACGCTGGAGCCGCTGTCCTGGAACGTGATCCGGCTCAGGTGACCCGAGCTTTCCCGGCCCGACCGGCAACCTGGTGACGGGTGGCGGCGACTATCCGGCGTACCTCCCCATGAGCCGCTCTGAAGGGACGTCGACATGACCACGCACCGCAGGGGCAACGACCGCCGCCGCCACCTGATCCTCTTCACCGGAGCCGGCGCCGCCGCACTCGCGCTCGGCGCCGCGCTCCCGCACCTCGCCGCCGCCGAACCCGCGCGGTCGGCGGAGGCGCGGTCCGCGCAGGCCGAGAACGCGCCGATCGGATTCGGCGCGGGGACGACGGGCGGTGGCAACGCCACCCCCGTCACCGTCACCACGCTCGCCGCCTTCAAGTCCGCCGTCGCGGGGGACACCGCCAAGGTCGTCAAGGTCAACGGCCTGATCCCGCTCAGCGGCCAGGTCGACATCGGCTCCAACACCACGGTCCTCGGCACCGGTTCGGCCTCCGGCTTCACCGGCGGCGGCCTGCGCGTGAAGGAGGCCACCAACGTCGTCGTGCGCAACCTGAACATCAGCAAGCCGGTGGCGCCCGCCGACGGCATCACCGTGCAGGAGTCGACGAAGGTGTGGATCGACCACAACTCCTTCTCGGCGGACCGCGAGCACGACAAGGACTACTACGACGGCCTTCTCGACATCAACCACGGCTCGGACAACGTCACCGTGTCGTGGAACACCTTCAAGGACCACTTCAAGGGCTCCCTCGTCGGCCACAGCGACAACAACGGCGCCGAGGACAAGGGCCACTTGAAGGTGACCTACCACCACAACCACTTCAGCAACGTCTACTCGCGCATCCCCAGCCTCCGCTTCGGCACCGGCCACTTCTACGACAACTACGTCCAGGGCGCCGACACGGCGGCGCACTCCCGCATGGGCGCCCAGATGCTCGTCGAGAACAACGTCTTCCGCTCCACCAAGATCGCCGTGACCACGAGCCGCAGCAGCGACGTCGACGGCTACGCGGTGCTGCGGGGCAACGACCTCGGTGGCGCCGCCACGGAGATCTCGCAGGTGGGCTCCTTCACGAAGCCGCCCTACAGCTACACCGCCGAGCCCGCCTCGTCGGTCGTCGCGTCCGTCACGCAGGGCGCGGGTGCCGGAAGGCTCTGACGCCCTCAAGAGCAAGGAGAACCGTGTGAGCCGCACCCTCCTGCGCAGCATCCGCTCCACCACGGGGCGCAGAGCCCTCCTCGCCCTGCCCGCCGCCGTGCTGCTCGCCCTCGTGCCGGGCACCGCGTCGGCCTATCCCAACCCCGGCACCGTCACCGGCAGCACCGTCGTCCACGACCCGACGATGGTCCGCACCCCGGTCGGCAAGTACCTCCTGTACGCCACCGGGGGCGGCGTCGGCCACCGGGCCTCCACCGACCGGATCGCCTTCCGCGCCGGCGCGGACGCCTTCGGCAGCCGGCCGGGCTGGTGGTCGCGGTACTCCTCCGTGCCGGAGGCCTGGGCTCCGGACATCTCGTACCACGGCGGGAAGTACCTGATGTACTACTCCGTCTCCAGCTTCGGCTCGAACACGTCCGCGATCGGGCTCGCGGGCTCCACCACGGGCGAGCCGGGCACCTGGACCGACCACGGAGCGGTCATCACCTCGGGCCCGGACAGCGACCACAACGCCATCGACCCGAACCTCTTCGTCGACGACGACGGCAAGTGGTGGCTGTCCTTCGGCAGTTGGTGGACGGGGATCAAGATGATCCGCGTCGACCCCGCGACGGGCAAGCCGTACGCGGGCGACACGACCCGCCACTCGCTGGCTTCCCGGCCGACCGGGACGAAGGCGGTCGAGGCGCCGTACGTCGTCAAGAGGAACGGCTTCTACTACCTCTTCGCGTCGTACGACACCTGCTGTGCGGGCACGAACTCGACGTACAAGATCAAGGTGGGGCGTGCCTCCTCCCCGACGGGCCCGTACTACGACAAGAACGGCGTCGCGATGACGCGGAACGGAGGCACCACCGTCCTGGAGTCCCACGGGCGGTACATCGGTCCCGGCGGCCAGTCCGTGCTGAAGGACGTCGACGGCGACCTGCTCGTCTACCACTACTACGACGGCCAGGACAACGGCACCCCGAAGCTCGGGGTCAACCTTCTCGACTGGAGCTCGGGCTGGCCGGTCGCCCGCTGACCGGGCCCTGGACCGGGCTCGGGGCCGGCCCTGCGACGGGATACGTCGACACATCGACTCGTTATTGAAAACGATTGTCATGCTGCTATGGTCGAGCAGCCGCAAAGTCGACGTGTCCCGTTCCAGGAAGAAGTCCCGTGCGCCATCGCAAGCTGCTGCCTCCCGCCGCCCTGGCCCTGTCCTCCGTGCTCGCTCTCACCGGGTGCTTCGCCGCGAGCGCGGACGGCTCGGGGAAGGCGTCGGGCGGCGAACGGATACGCGTGGCGATGATGAACCCGCCCCGCTCCGGCCTCTCCCCGCTCAGCGACGACGCCTTCAAGCTGTCGCGCTGGTCCACCGCGGAGACCCTGGTCACCCTGGACGAGGAGGGCGACGCCGAACCCGCGCTCGCGACCCGGTGGAAGCGGACGGACGAGCGCACCTGGACCTTCACCCTCCGCGAGGGCGTGACGTTCCACGACGGCACCCCGCTGACGGCCCGGGCCGCCGTGCGGTCCCTCACCGAGGCGGCGACCGCCTCCCCCAAGCCGCGCATCCTCGACGGCGTCGACTTCAAGGCCGAGGCCGGGACGGGGGCGGAGGGCGACACCGTCGTCGTCACCACGGGCGAGCCCGACCCGCTCGTCCCGCAGCGGCTCTCCTCGCCGCAGCTGTCCGTCCTGGCCGCCAAGGCGTACCGGGGCAGCACGGTCGACCCCGTCGGGGCGGGCACCGGCGCCTTCGTCCTCAAGAAGGCCGACGGCACGTCGTCGGCGACCCTCGACCGCAACGAGAAGTACTGGGGCGGGCGTGCCAGGGCCGCGGGCATCGACGTGACGTTCGTCCCCGACGGCGCCGCGCGGGCCGCCGCCCTGCGCAGCGGCGACGCCGACATCGTCGAGGCGATCCCCGTCTCCCAGGCCTCGCTCCTGGAGAAGGACCAGATCACCGAGGTGCCCATGCCGCGCACCAACACCCTCTACCTGAACACCGCCCACGGCGTCTTCAAGGACGCCGGACAGCGGGCCGCCGCCCGCGAGGCCATCGACGCCGACGCCCTCGTCGACGACATCTACGAAGGCCGCGCCGACACCGCGGAAGGCCTGCTCGGGCCCGCCCTGCCCTGGGCGGCGGAACGCGCCGGACGCACCCGCGCCGCCGAGCCGGCGAAGCCGTCCGGCGACACCGTCACGATCGGCACCTTCACCGACCGGGCCGAGCTGCCCGAGGTGGCGGCCACGCTCCAGCAGCAGCTGAAGAAGGCCGGCTTCGAGGTGAAGCTGGAGGTACGGGAGTACGCCGCCATCGAGGCGGACGCGCTGGCCGGGAAGTTCGACGCGTTCGTCCTCTCCCGCGCCACCGTCATCGACTCCGGCGACCCGGCCGCGTACCTGCGCAGCGACTTCGCGGGCGACGGCTCCTTCAACATCTCCCGGCTCGCCGACCCGGTCGTCGACAAGGCCGTCCGCACGGCGGAGGAAACCACGTCCGGCGCCGCCCGCCGCGCCGCGGTCCTCGACGCCGAGACCGCGATCCTCAACACCGACGCGGCCATCCCCATGCTCCACGAACGAGTCATCCAGGGCGACGCCACAAACGTCGTGGGCTCCGCGAAGGACCCACGCGAACGTGAGCTCATCACGCTCGACACGTACGTCAAGTGATGGCTGAGGTGCGGTACTTGGCGCGACGGGTGCGGGTCGTGGGGCGGCGGGCGCGGTTCGTGGCGCGCCGGATGCGCCGGGTGCGCGGGGCCGCCGGGGCGGCGGGGGCGTGGGCCGTACGTCCGTTGGCCGGGGTGCGGCGGGTCGGGTGGTGCGTCCGGGCGCGGGGCGGGCGGTCGTCTGCCGGGCTGCGGGGCGGGCGGCCCGCGGCCGGGGCGCGGTGGATCGGGCGGTCGGGCGAGGCGCGGCTGATCGGGCGGTCGGGTGGGATGTGGCGGGTCATGCGGTCGGGCGGGATGTGGCGGGTCATGCGGTCGGGTGCGGCTCGGGCCGGGCTGGTGCGGGGAGGTGTGCTTGTCGGCGTGCTTGCCGTCGTCGGTCTGTTGCCGTGGCTCTCCGGCCGGGACCCGGCCCTCACCGTGCTCCGCGCGCGCTCCGCCGAGCAGGAGCCCACCGCCGAGGCGCTGGCGGCGATCCGCGCCGACCTCGGCCTGGACGCCGGGCCCCTCACCCTCCTCACCGGCTGGGCCGGCGGCCTGATCCGCGGCGACCTCGGCACCTCCTGGGTCTCCGGAGCCGACGTGCTCCCCTCCGTGCTCGCCGGACTCGGCGTCTCGCTCACCCTCATGGGCGCCTCGCTCGCCGTGGCGCTGCTCGTCGCGACCGCCGTGTGCCTGCCCACGCTGGTACGCGGCGCGCGCGGCACCCTGCGCGGCGGGGGAGGAGCCGGCGGGGCGATGCTCGCCGCCGTCCCCGAATTCCTGCTCGCCACCGTGCTGTTGATCGTGCTCGGCGTGTGGTGCGGGCTCCTGCCGGTCTCCGGCTGGCAGGGGCCACGCCACCTCGTGCTGCCCGCCCTCGCCATGGGCGTCCCCGCGGGCGGACTGCTCGGCCGGCTCGTGGACGACGCGCTGCCCGCCGTGTTCCGCGAGCGCTGGACGGACGTGTGGCGGGCGAGCGGGACGAGCCCCGCCCGGCTGACCGGGGCGGCGCTGCGGCGCGCCCTGCCCGCGCTCGTGCCGCAGGTCGGTCTGGTCGCGGTCGGGCTGACCGGCGGTGCGGTCGCCGTCGAGACCGTCTTCGCGGTGCCCGGCCTCGGCCGCACCGCACTCGGCGCCGCCAAGTCCCAGGACCTGCCGCTGCTCCAGGGCTCGGTCCTCGCGCTGCTGCTCCTCGCGCTCGCGGCGGGCGGCTGCGCGGCCCTCGTACGGAAGGCGCTGTTCGGCGCCGCGCTCAAGGGCTCGGCGCTCACGCTGCCCGCGCCGCCGCCGGGACACATACCGGCGAGGGTTCCTGCCCTGCTCGGGGCGGCCCTCGCGGCCGTCACCGGGTGGGGCCTGCTGCGCGATCCGTACGCGGTCGACACCGCGCTGCGGCTCGCCGCACCTTCCACCGCGCACCCCCTCGGCACGGACGCGCTCGGCCGTGACGTGCTGGCCAGGCTCGGGCACGGGGCCGCGAGCACCGTCGGCGTGGCGCTCGCCGTGTGCGCCGTCTCGCTGCTCGTCGCGCTCGTCCTCGGCTTCCTGCCGAACGTGGCCGCGGGCGCCTCCGACATCGCCAACGCGCTGCCGCCCGTCGTGGTCGGCGTCCTCGCCGCGGCCCTCACCGGACCCAGCACCTTCGGCGCATCCCTCGCGGTCGCGCTCATCTCCTGGCCGCCGCTGGCCGCGCACGCCGCGGCGCTCGTCCGGGAGACGCGCGCCGGGGCCCACCTGGCGGCACAGCGGGCCATCGGGGCGAGCCCCGCGTGGATCCTCACCCGGCACGTGCTGCCCGCCGTTGCGGGTCCCGTCGCCCGGCACGCGCTCCTGCGCCTCCCCGGCACCGCGCTCGCCCTGGCGGCCCTCGGCTTCCTCGGCCTCGGCGCGCGGCCGCCGTCCCCCGAGTGGGGGCTCCTGCTCGACGAATCACGGCTGTACGTAGAAAGGGCACCGGTCGCCGCCCTCGCACCGGCGGCCGCACTCGCGCTGCTGGCGGGTCTGGCGGTGACGCTGGCGTCGGTACGGCCACGCACCGCGCGTGCGACGCGCACGCCGCGTACGGCACCGTCCCCGATGCTCGCGGAGGCCAAGGCATGAGCGCCCTTTTGCTTGCCGCGAGGCGTCTACGTGTGCCCGCGGCCCTCGCACTCGCGCTGCGGCCGCGCATCGCGCGCACGCCGCGCACAGCACAGTCCCCGATGCTCGCGGAGGGCAAGGCATGAGCGCCCTTTTGCTTGCCGCGAGGCGTCTACGTGTGCCCGCGGCCGTCCCACTCGTGCTGCGGCCGCGCATCGCGCGCACGGTGCGTACGGCCCAGTCCCCGATGCTCGCGGAGGCCAAAGCATGAGCACCCCTTTGCTTGCCGTGCGGGACCTCAGGGTGACCGTCGGCGCCGTGTCCGCGGTGCGCGGGGTCTCCTTTGATGTTCACGCCGGCCGGGTCACCGCCCTGGTCGGCGAGTCCGGTGCGGGTAAGTCGTTGACCGCCAGAGCGGTCCTCGGGCTCGCGCCGCGTGGTGCCCGGGTGGCCGGCAGCGTACGTCTCGACGGTGAGGAGGTCGCCGGGGCGGGGGCGGACGTCTACGGCCGCCTCTGGGGGCGGCGCATGGCGTACGTGCCCCAGGACGCGCTGGCCGTCCTCAGCCCCGTGCACACGGTCGGCGCCCAAGTCGCCGCCGCCGTACGCTCGGTGGCCCGCGTCCCGCGCGCGGAGGCCCGGCGCAGGGCGGTCGCGGCGCTGGACCGCGTCGGCATCGCGGACGCGGCACGGCGCGCCCGCTGCCTCCCGCACGAGTTCTCCGGAGGCATGCGCCAGCGCGCGGTGATCGCGATGGCGCTGGTGAACTCCCCGGACCTGATCGTCGCCGACGAGCCGACCACGGCACTCGACCCCCGCCTCCGGGAGGAGATCCTGCACGCCCTGACGACGGCACCCCACGCGTCCGGGGCCACGTCCCCGGCGCTGCTCCTCATCACCCACGACCTGCCCCTGGCCGCCGCCCACGCCGACCACACCGTGGTCCTGTACGCGGGAAGATCCATGGAGGCCGGTCCGACGTCCCAGGTGCTCACCCACCCGAAGTCCCCGTACACGGCGGGCCTCCTGGCCTCCTCGCTACCGAGGGCCACAGGGGCGCGGCGTGCGGCGCGCAGGCCGTTGCCCGTGGTCGCGGGGAATCCGCCGTCCCCACTCGCGCTCCCCGCCGGGTGTGCCTTCGCGGACCGGTGCCCGGTGGCCGCCGACGGGTGCCGGGCGGCGGCACCCGAGCTCCTCGACGGCGGTACCGGGCACGCCGTCGCGTGCCACCGCTCGGGGGAGCTGCCCGCACCCCTCACCGGGCTCTACGCCGAGGAGGCCGCCGCGTGACCCCGCTGCTCGAAGTGACCGATCTCGTCGTGCGGTACGGCGAGCACATCGCCGTGGACCGTGTGTCGTTCCGTATCGACGAGGGCGAGACGCTCGCGCTGACGGGCGAGTCGGGCTGCGGGAAGTCGTCCACGGCGACCGCCGTGCTCGCACTGCGCAGACCCGAGCGGGGCAGCAGCGTCCGCTTCGCCGGGCAGGAGCTGACGACGCTGCGCGGCCGCGAACTGCGCGCGCTGCGGCCGCAGTTCCAGCCCGTCTTCCAGGACCCCTACGCCTCCCTCTCGCCCCGCACCCCCATCGGCGCCACCATCACCGAGCCGCTGCGTGTGCACGGCAGGCCCGTCGCGGGAAGGGCGGCCGAGCTGATGGAGCTGGTCGGCCTCGACCCCGCGTACGCGGGCCGCCTGCCGCACGAGCTCTCCGGCGGCCAGTGCCAGCGTGCCGGGATCGCCAGGGCGCTCGCCCTCGGCCCCCGGCTCCTCGTCCTCGACGAGCCGGTCTCCGCGCTCGACCCCTCCGTCCGCTCCGGCATCGTCAACCTCCTCACCGACCTCCAGGACCGCCTCGGACTCGGCTACCTCTTCATCTGCCACGACCTGCCCCTCGTCCGCCACCTCGCCCACCGCGTCGCCGTCATGTCGGCCGGACGGATCGTGGAGACGGCACCCACGCACGAGATCTTCGACGCGCCCCGGGACCCGTACACCCGGAAGTTCCTCACCGGCCACTGACCCCGCCCCCGGGGACTACGAACGTCGCTCCCACTCGGTGCGGGTGAGTTCGTACTCGACTTCGCCGTGCTCGGAGCCTTCGATGGCCTCCGGCCAGTCGCCGGTGAAGGTGCGGAGGAACGACAGGCCCGCCTTCGCCATCACCCGCCGCGATCCCGCGTTGACCGTCATGGTGTTCGCGGTCACCCGCTCCACCCCGAGGTCCGTGAAGCCCTTGTGGATCAGGGCCCGTGACCCCTCGGTGGCGTAACCGCGGCCCCAGGCGGCCTTGTTGAGCCGGTAACCGAGCTCCACCACGGCCGGGCTGTGTTCGTCCAGCGGGCGGAATTCGAACCAGCCCAGGAAGGCCCCGGTGTCCTTCTCCTGCGCGGCCCAGTAGCCGCGGGTCCCGAAGCACGGGTGGTCGTGGAGGAGCCTGGGCAGGGTCCGGGCCCGGATCGCCTCGCGGCTCGTGGGGCGGCCGCCGTTGATGAAGCGCATGACGTCGGGGTCGCTGTCCAGGGCGAGCAGGTGGTCGACGTCGGCGTCGGCGTCGGTGAACGCACGCAGCACGAGCCGGTCGGTCTCCAGGAAGATGTCCATGCCGCGATCTTCACCACTCGCAGGAGAGCCCGCCACCGGATATGTGCTTCAGGCGGTGCGTGCGTACGGCAGGAGCGCGTGTCACAGCCGGAAAGTCTCCTACCCGTTGAACCTACCCGTTGACCTGCTCGGAACGCGCCGCTTACCGTTTCGACGTTCGACATCACAGATGTTGTTCGAAATCACGGACGTCCCATCGCTCCGGAAAGGCGCGCCAGCGTATGAACCCCAGCGAATCCACGACGAACCAGAATCACCACCAACGACCGCAGCGCAGACTCGTGTTGAAGGGCGCGGCCCTCGCCGCGGGCACCCTCGCCGCCGCCCCGGCCGTCGCCCGTGCCGCGACGCCGCACGCCGCCCCCTTCGCCAACCCCCTCGTCCGGCAGCGCGCCGACCCGCACATCCACCGCCACACCGACGGCCGCTACTACTTCACCGCCACCTCACCCGAGTACGACCGCATCATCCTGCGCCGCTCCCGCACCCTGCGCGGCATCGCGACCGCCGAGGAGGCCGTCGTCTGGCGCAAGCACGCGAGCGGTGACATGGGCGCGCACATCTGGGCGCCGGAGATCCATCACATCGACGGCAAGTGGTACCTGTACTTCGCCGCCGCGCCCGCCGACGACGTGTGGAAGATCCGCATGTGGGTCCTGGAGAACCCCCACCGCGACCCGTTCAAGGGGACCTGGACGGAGAAGGGGCGGATCGTCACCGCCTGGGACACCTTCTCCCTGGACGCGACCACCTTCACGCACCGCGGGTCCCGCTACCTCGCCTGGGCGCAGTACGAGCCCGGCATGGACAACAACACGGCCGTGTTCCTGTCGCGCATGGCCAACCCTTGGACCGTGACGGGGCCTCAGGTCAGGCTCACCACGCCCGAGTTCGACTGGGAGTGCGTCGGGTTCAAGGTGAACGAGGGCGCCTCGGTCATCAAGCGCAACGGGCGTGTCTTCATGACGTACTCCGCGAGCGCCACCGACTCGAACTACTGCCTGGGCCTGCTCACCGCCGACGCCCGCAGCGACCTCCTCGACCCCGCGTCGTGGACGAAGTCACCGAAGCCCGTCTTCACCAGCAACGACACCACCAAGCAGTACGGGCCCGGCCACAACTCCTTCACCGTCGCCGAGGACGGCCGCACCGACGTCCTCGTCTACCACGCCCGCCAGTACAAGGAGATCACCGGCGACCCGCTGCACGACCCCAACCGGCACACCCGCATCCAGCGGCTTGGCTGGAAGGCCGACGGCACACCGGACTTCGGCATGCCCGTGGCGGACGGCCGCGGCTTCTGAGAAACAGTGCGACCCGGCCCACGTGGTCGTGGCCGGGTCGCGCCGCAGTCCGGACGTGCGGGCCCTGATCAGCGGGCGGAGAAGGTGTGCACCGTGCTCGACCGGTAGGTCTCGCCGGGGCGCAGCACCGTGGAGGGGAACGACGGCTGGTTCGGGGAGTCCGGGAAGTGCTGGGTCTCCAGGCACAGCCCGTCGCCCTGGCGGTAGGTGCGTCCGGAGGGGCCCGTCAGCGTGCCGTCGAGGAAGTTGCCGGAGTAGAACTGCACGCCGGGCTCGGTCGTGGCGATCTTCATGGTGCGGCCGGACTCCGGGTCCCGCAGGGTCGCGAAGTGCTCGGGGCGGTGGGTGATGCCCTTGTCGAGGACCCAGTTGTGGTCGTACCCCTTGGCGGTCACCAGCTGTGGGTGGGCAGCACGGATGTCCTTGCCCACGCGCTTCGCGCGCCGGAAGTCGAAGGGCGTGCCCGTCACCCTCGCCAGCTCGCCCGTCGGAATCAGGCCCGCGTCCGTCGGGGTGAACCGGCCGGCTGCCAGCGTCAGTTCGTGGTCGTAGACGTCGCCGGTGCCCTCGCCCGCCAGGTTGTAGTACGTGTGGTTGGTGAGGTTCACGACGGTCGCCTTGTCGGTGGTCGCCGTGTAGTCGATCCGCCAGTCGCCGCGGCCGGTGAGGGTGTACGTCACCTTCACCCGCAGCGTCCCCGGATAGCCCATCTCGCCGTCGACGCTCACGTAGCGCAGGACGAGGCCGACGCCGGAAGGACCGGCGAACGGCTCCACGTCCCACACCCGCGTGTCGAAGCCCTTCGCGCCGCCGTGCAGGCTGTTCTCCCCGTCGTTGACGGACAGTTGGTGCGTCCTGCCGTCCAGGGTGAAGCGGCCTCGCGCGATGCGGTTGCCGTAGCGGCCGATGAGCGCGCCGAAGAAGGTGGTCCCCGCGGTGTACGCCTCCACGGTGTCGTAACCGAGGGAGACGTTGGTGTACCGGCCGCGCCGGTCGGGCAGTTCCAGGGACTGCACGATGCCGCCGTACGACAGCACCTTCATCCGCGTGCCGCCGTTCGCCAGCGACCAGCGGTACACCTTCGTCCCGTCGGCGAGCCTGCCGAAGAGCTCCTTGGTGGGCCGCGCGCCGTCCGCCGCGTGCGACGTACCGGCGACGGCCGCGGTGATGCCCGTGGCGGCGGCCGCCGCCAGTACGGTGCGTCTGCTCGTATCCATGTACGGCTCCAAAGGGTTCGGTTGGGGTGGACGGGCCGGTCTGCTACCGGCCTACCTTGCGCTTGTTCCAGACGTCGAACCCGACCGCGGCGAGCAGCACCAGGCCCTTGATGACCTGCTGGTAGTCGGTGCCGATGTTGACCAGGGACATGCCCTGGTTGAGGACGCCGAGCACCAGGCCGCCGATCACGGCACCCATCACCGTGCCCACGCCGCCGCTCATCGACGCGCCGCCGATGAACGAGGCCGCGATCGCCTCCAGTTCGAAGTTCAGGCCCGCCTGCGGGGTGCCCGCGTTCAGCCGCGCCGCGTACACACAGCCCGCGAGCGCCGCGAGCACACCCATGTTGACGAAGATCAGGAACGTGACGCGCTTGTCCTTGACGCCGGACAGCTTCGCCGCCGCCTTGTTGCCGCCCAGCGCGTACACATGCCGGCCGATGACCGCGTTGCGCATCACATAGCCGAGGCCGATCAGCAGGCCGCACATGATGAGCAGCACGACGGGCACACCGCGGAAGCTGGCCAGGGTCAGGGTGAAGGCGATGACGGCGGCGCTGATCGCGACCAGCTTGGCCACCCACAGGCTCGTGGGCGTGACGTCGAGGTCGTACGCCAACTGCTGCTTGCGGCTGCGCCATTCACGGAAGACCAGGAAGACGACCGTCACGAAGCCGATGACCAGCGTCGGGTTGTGGTACTGCGTGTACGGGCCCATCTCCGGGATGAAGCCCTTGGCGATGTTCTGGAAGCCGTCGGGGAACGGCGAGAGCGACTGGCCCTCCAGGACGATCTGCGTGAGACCGCGGAAGAGCAGCATCCCGGCCAGCGTCACGATGAACGACGGGATGCCCACGTACGCGATGAAGAAGCCCTGCCACGCCCCCGCGACCGCGCCGATCAGCAGCGAGAGGACGAGCGCGAGCACCCACGGCATGTCGTGTTTGACCATCATCACCGCCGACATGGCGCCGACGAAGGCCACCAGCGAACCGACGGACAGGTCGATGTGGCCGGCGATGATGACGATCATCATGCCGATGGCCAGGATGAGGATGTAGCCGTTCTGCTGGATCAGGTTGGAGACGTTGCTCGGCAGCAGCAGGACGCCGTCCGACCAGATCTGGAAGAGGATGACGATGAAGGCCAGGGCGATGAGCATGCCGTACTGGCGCATGTTGGAGCGCACACTGCGCAGCAGCAGTTCACCGACGGAGGCCTTGGCGGGTGGGGTGGCCGCGGTGTCGCGCGGGGGCGTGGTCGTGGTGGTCATGGCGGATGCCTCAGCTTCTGTTCTTGGTCATGTGGCGCATCAGGAGTTCCTGGGTGGCGTCCGCGCGGTCGACCTCACCGGTCAGCCGGCCCTCGGCCATCGTGTAGATCCGGTCGCACATCCCGAGCAGCTCGGGCAGTTCGGAGGAGATGAAGAGGACCGCCTTGCCCTCGGCCGCGAGCTTGTCGATGACGGTGTAGATCTCGTACTTCGCGCCGACGTCGATGCCGCGCGTCGGCTCGTCGAGGATCAGCACCTCGGGGTCGGCGTGGATCCACTTGCTCAGCACGACCTTCTGCTGGTTGCCGCCGGAGAGCCGCCCCACCTGCTCGAACACCGTGGGGGCCTTGATGTTCATCGACTTGCGGTAGCGCTCGGCGACGGACCGCTCGTGGTGTTCGTCGACGAAGCCGTCCCGGCGCCGCATGCCCGGCAGCGAGGCCAGGGAGATGTTGCGGTTGATGTTGTCGATGAGGTTCAGGCCGTACTGCTTGCGGTCCTCGGTGACGTACGCGATGCCCGCGTCGACTGCTGCGGGCACCGTCTTCGTGACGACCGGGCGCCCGCCCACCGACACCTTTCCGGACACGTACTGACCGTACGAACGCCCGAAGACGGACATCGCCAGCTCCGTGCGGCCCGCGCCCATCAGACCGGCGATGCCGACGATCTCGCCGCGCCGCACGGTCAGCGACACGTCGTCGACGACCTTGCGCTGGTGGTCGACCGGGTGCCGCACCGTCCAGCCCTCGACGGCGAGGGCGGGCGAGCCCGCGTCCTCGCCCACATAGGGCGTGCGGTCGGGGAAGCGGTGGTCGAGGTCGCGGCCGACCATGCCGCGGATGATGCGGTCCTCGGACAACCGCGGTTCGGCGTCCGGCGTCTCACGGACCGTCAGTGTCTCGATGGTCTGTCCGTCGCGCAGGATCGTCACCGAGTCGGTGATGGCCCGGATCTCGTTCAGCTTGTGGGAGATGATGATGCTGGCGATGCCCTGCTCGCGCAGTCCCACGATGAGGTCGAGGAGCTTCGCGCTGTCCTCGTCGTTGAGCGCGGCCGTCGGCTCGTCCAGGATGAGCAGCTTCACCTCCTTGGACAGCGCCTTGGCGATCTCCACCAGCTGCTGCTTGCCCACGCCGATGTCGGCGACCGGTGTCTGCGGCTTCTCGTTCAGGCCCACCCGCTTGAGCAGAGCGCTCGCCCTGCGCAGCGTGTCGTGCCAGTCGATGATGCCGCGCCGGGCCTGTTCGTTGCCGAGGAAGATGTTCTCGGCGATGGACAGGTAGGGGACGAGCGCCAGCTCCTGATGGATGATGACGATGCCGTGCCGTTCGCTGGCGCGGATGTCCTTGAAGGCCATCCGCTCGCCCTCGAAGTGGATCTCGCCGTCGTAACTTCCGTGCTCGTGGACGCCGCTGAGGACCTTCATCAGCGTCGACTTGCCCGCGCCGTTCTCGCCGCAGATCGCGTGGATCTCCCCGGCCCGCACGGTCAGGTTCACATCGGAGAGCGCCTTGACGCCGGGGAACGTCTTGGTGATGCCGCGCATCTCAAGGACTGGCCTGCTCACTTCAGCTGCCCCGCCGTGAAGTACCCCTCTTTGACGAGGAGTTCCGTGTTCGTCCTGTCGATGCTGACGGGGTCGAGGAGGTACGACGGCACGGTCTTCTTGCCGTTGTTGTAGTTCGTGGTGTCGTTCACCTTGGGCTTCTTGTCGTTGAGGACCGCGTCGCCCATCGCCACCGTCTGCGCGGCCAGCTTGCGGGTGTCCTTGAACACCGTCTGCGTCTGCTCGCCGCGGATGATGGACTTCACCGACGCGAGCTCCGCGTCCTGTCCCGTGATCACCGGCAGCGGCTGGCTCTTGGAGCCGTAACCCGCGCTCTTCAGCGCGGAGATGATGCCGAGCGAGATCCCGTCGTACGGCGACAGGACCGCGTCGACCCGCTCCGAGCCGTAGTTCTTGCTGATCAGGTCGTCCATGCGCTTCTGCGCGGTGCCGCCGTCCCAGCGCAGCGTGGTGGCCTGGTTCATCCTCGTCTGCTTGCTGCGGACGGTGAGCTGCCCGGTCTTGAAGTACGGCTCAAGCACGGACATCGCGCCGTTCCAGAAGTACTTGGTGTTGTTGTCGTCCGGCGAGCCCGCGAACAGCTCGATGTTGTACGAGTCGCCGCCCTTCTCCGGCTTGCCGAGCTTCAGCTTGTCGACGATGTACTGCCCCTCAAGCCGGCCGACGCGCTCGTTGTCGAACGACGCGTAGTAGTCGACGTTCTCCGTGCCGAGGATCAGGCGGTCGTACGAGATCACGGGGATGCCGGCGTCGTGCGCGCGCCGCAGGACCTCGGTCAGCGCGGAGCCGTCGATGGCGGCGACCACCAGCAGACTGCGCCCCTTGGTGATCATGTTCTCCAGCTGGGCGATCTGGTTCTCGACCTTGTCGTCGCCGTACTGCAGATCCGTCTTGTAACCGGCCTTCCGGAACTGCTCGGCCATGTTCTTGCCGTCGGCTATCCACCGCTCGGAGGCCTTGGTCGGCATCGCGAGTCCGATGGTGGCGCCCTTTCCGGCGTCCGGCTTGTACCGGCTGCCGCCCTTGGCCTCCTGGCCGCAGGCGGTGAGCGAGCCGAGCAGGACGGCGGTGGCCACCGCGGCGGCGAGGCGCGTGCGGGTGCGCATGGGGTCAGCTCCTTTCCGGGAAGCGGTTCAGGGCGCCGGGCAGGCGCGAGCCCAGCGGCGACATCCCGGCACCGGCGCCGTGCCGGGCCAGCAGATCCAGGGCGAGCCGGCCGCGGCGCACGCGCTCGCGGGCGGTGTCGAGGGTGACGTCGCGCAGCTGCGCTCCGTACGGGTAGATGGCGGGCGCCTTCGCCAGCCCGAACTTCAGGTACAGGGGCGCCCCGCGCCGGATCAGCTCGGCGATCTCGTACATGCGGATGTAGCCGCCGAGGTCGTCCGGCGCCTCCACGTACATGTCCATCGGCGCGCCCGAAACCCGCCGTATCTCGGTGAGGTGAGCGAGCGTCAGGTCGCTCGGCACGTTCAGCGAGTCTGCGCCCAGCTGTTCGTAGACGGCATAGGCGGCGGGGTTGACCGGACCGATGAGCGCGGACACCTTCAGCGTCGTGTCGGCCGGGATGATCCCCGCGGTCCGCGCGCGGTGCAGCGTCCACAGCACGCCCTCGTCGGCGACGAGCAGACACTTCACGCCCAACTCCGTGGCCCGCAGGGCGTCTTCGACACACCCGGCGACCGCGTCGTGTCCGCGGGCGCGCAGCCCCGCGCCGCGCGAGTCGGTGCGCACGGAGGCGCCGGTGTCCCAGGTGCCGCGCGGCCCCGTGAACAGGCAGAGCTCGATGTCGCGCTCGGCGGCCTTCTCCACCATCTCCGTGATCTCGGCGTCGGAGAGCATCCACACGCCGCTGCCCTGGCTGATGCGGTGGATCGGCACGTCGAGCCGCGCGGCCTCCTTGAGCACGACACCGAGCGCCTCGGGCCCCTCGACCGAGGGAATCTCGACACGCCAGGTGCCACCGTCGGGGAACGTGTGGGGAGAGGCGTCGGCGGGCGAGGGGGAGGGGGCGGCGAGCCCGAGGGCGGTGAGAGCGGGTTCGCCGGGCTGTCGGGGATGGGAGGGGGCGGCGTCGGTCACGGCTGTCCTTTTTTGATCATTTCGTTCGAGATGTCGAACAAGGTTCGCTTCATGGGGCATGCGTCGGTGTGGCCGCGCATGACGTGGGGCGCCACGGTGTTGTACTCAGGGGCGCGGGGAACTGCGCGACCAGCCACAGGCGGCCCGCAGACAAAGGGATCAGGGCCGTAGCAGCACCTTCCCGGTCCCGGGATCACCACCCCCGACCAGGGCAACCGCCTCCCCGAACCGCTCCAGCGGAAACTCGTGCGTGATCAGTGGGGCCGGGTCCAGCAACCCGAGGCGAAACGCCCGCACCGCGTCGGCCCACGCACCGGACGACGCCCCGAAGACGGACCGCACCTCCAGCTGGCTGACGGACAGATGCACGGGATCGATCCCGACGGCTCCCTCCGTGAACATCCCGGTGAGCACCACCCGCCCGCCCCTGCGGGCGAGCAGGCACGACGAGGCGGCCGTGGTCGCCGCACCCGCCGTCTCGACCACGAGGTCGAAGGACCCGTTCACGGCCCCCGCCTCCGCGGGGGAGAGCGCCGAGGTCGCCCCGAAGCCGAGCGCCAGCTCCCCACGGGCCTCCCGCGGATCGACGACGGCCAGCTCCGCCGGACTGCCCGCCGCGAGCCACTGCACCGCGAGCAGCCCGAGCGTCCCCGCCCCGACCACCGCGACCCGCTCGCCGGGCCGCGGCCTGCCCGCCCGTACCGCCGCCGCGATCACGGCGGACGGTTCGAGCAGGGCCGCGGCCCGCAGGTCGGCGTCGTCGCGCAGCGGATGCAGCAGCCGCGCGGGCACGACGACGTGGTCGGCGAAGGCGCCGGGTTCGGTGAACCCGGTCTCCGCGTAGCCGCCGCCGCACAGGCTCGTCTCCCCGTGCCGGCACCGCTCGCAGACGCCGCACGCGCGGAAACCCTCGGCGACGGTCCTCCGCCCGACCAGGCCGGGGTCGGCGCCGGCGCCGACGGCCACCACGGTCCCGGACCACTCGTGGCCGGGAACCACCGGGTAGCGGACGTACGCGGCGTCGCGGTGTCCGTCGTACACCTCGCGGTCGCTCATGCAGATCCCGGCGGCGGCGACGTGGACGAGGACCTCACCGGGGCCGGGCGCCGGGCGCGGCCCGGTGGTGAGGCGGTGCGAGCCGGGACGGTCGATCACGATCGCGCGCGATGTCCCGGTCACGGCCGCTCCTGGGAGACGGCGGGGGCGGAGGCGTGGGTGGCCTCGGGGCGCCGAGATGCCGAGCCGCGGAGAGGCGGCGCCGCGGTCCTCACGCTTCGGCCCCGCCGGGGTTCCGCTTCTCCCAGCCCTCGGCCCACAGGTCGAACCGCGCCCGCTGCTGCGGGAACTCGGCCGCGGCGTCGGTGTCGAGCTCGACGCCGAGACCCGGCTCGTGCGACAGCTCGAAGCAGCCCGTCTCCGGGTCGACCTGGGGGGCGCCCTTCACGACCTTCTTGATGTCCGCGTCCGCGAAGTCGTTGAAGTGCTCCAGGATCTTGAAGTTCGGCGCGGTGAAGCCGACCTGGAGCGAGGCGGCGGTCAGCACCGGGCCGCCGACGTTGTGCGGGGCGACCAGCGTGTAGTGCGTCTCGGCGGTGGCCGCGAGCTTGCGGGTCTCCCAGATGCCGCCGATGTGGCCGACGTCGGGCTGGATGATGTCCACGGCCTGGCTCTCGAACAGCTCGCGGAACTCGATCCGGTCGTGGATGCGCTCACCGGTGGCCACCGGCATGTCGACCTTGGCTGCGACCTTCTCCAGCGCCTTCAGGTTCTCCGGCGGGACCGGCTCCTCCAGCCAGGCGGGCCGGAACGGCGCGAGGTCGCGTGCGAGCCGGATGGCGGTGGACGGTGAGAACCGGCCGTGCATCTCCAGCATCAGTTCGGCGTCGGGCCCGATGGCGTCGCGCACCGCCTCGATCAACGAGACGGCGTACAGGCTCTGTTCGTGGTCCAGTTCGTAGTGGCCGGTCCCGAACGGGTCGATCTTCAGTGCGCGGTAGCCGCGCTCCATGACGCCCTGGGCGGCCTTGTGGTACGCCTCCGGGGTGCGCTCCGTGGTGTACCAGCCGTTCGCGTACGCCTTGACGCGGTCGGTGACCTTCCCGCCGAGCAGCTGCCAGACGGGGACGCCGAGCGCCTTGCCCTTGATGTCCCAGCAGGCCATCTCGATGACGGCGATGCCCGACATCACGATCTCGCCGGCCCGGCCGTAGTCGCCGTACTTCATCCGGCGCACCAGGTCCTCGACCGCGAACGGGTCGGATCCCTTGATGTGGTTGGCCTCCGCCTCGCGGAGGTAGCCGATGAGCGCGTCGGTGTGGCCGAGCATGCGGGTCTCACCGACACCGGTCAGTCCCTCGTCGGTGTGGACCTGGACATAGGTGAGATTCCGCCACGGCGTGCCGACCACATGCGTGCTGATTCCCGTAATGCGCAAGGCAGTTGCCCCTTGACTTGTTCGGTATTTCGTCACACGTTCGAAATGCTGGCGTGACGTTATTTCCGGCGGCCGGAAGGTGTCAATGGGTCGCGCACAACTGCCCGGCCGGGTGGCAGGCGGCCATTGCGCCGCGAACCGCGCCGTGCCTAACCTGTGTTCGTCATATCGATCGGCGACCGAAGTTTCGGACAGATTCGGACGCGCACGGTGGGAGGCCGAACTCATGGGACGACTGGTGCCCGCGGTGACCAGGTCGCTGGACATACTCGAACTGTTCCTGGAAGGGGACGGTACGTTCTCCGCGCCCGAGGTCACCCGCAGACTCCAGCTGCCGCGCACCACCGTGCACGAGCTGCTCACCACCCTGGCGGCCCGCTCGTATCTCGTCCAGATCCCGGACCAGCCGGGGCGCTACCGCCTCGGCGTGCGCACCTACCAGCTCGGCAGCCGGTACGCGGAACAGCTCGACCTCGCAGCCGAGGGGCAGCAGGTGGCCCGCGAGGTCGCCGAGACCTGCGACGAGACCGTCCACGTCGCGATCCTGGAGGACACCGACGTCATCTACATCGCCAAGGTCGACTCCACGCACGCCGTGCGCATGGTCTCCGCGGCGGGCCGCCGCCTGCCCGCGCACTGCACCTCGGTCGGCAAGATGCTGCTTGCCTCGCTGCCTCCGGAAGAGCTCGAAACCCGGGTGCGCGGCCGGGAGTTCACCGCGATGACCGCCGACAGCATCACCGACCCCGACGAGCTGCTCGCCGCCCTCGCCGAAGTCCGCGAGCAGGGCCACGCCGTCGAGCACCGGGAGTCCAACCCGGACGTCAGCTGTGTGGCGGCCCCGGTGCGGGACGGCGCCGGACAGGTCGTCGCGGCGCTCTCCATCTCCGTGCCGATGATCCGCTGGAGCGAGGAGCGCGAGCGCGAGCTCGCCGAGCTGGCCGCCAAGGGTGCGGGCGACCTGTCCGTCCGTCTCGGCCACCGGGGCGCGCGATGAGCCGTGCGTACGCGATGAGCCGTGCGTACGACGTGGCGGTGCGCGCGGAGGCCGCGCTCGGTGAGGGCCCCACCTGGGACGCGGCCACCGGCCGCCTCATCTGGGTCGACATCCTCGGCTCACGCGTCCACACGTACGCCCCCGGGGACGGCCGGCGCACGGTCATGGCGACCGAGCAGCACGTCGGGGCCGCCAAGCCCCGCGCGGGCGGCGGCCTGGTGGTCAACCTCCGCGACGGCATCGGCCTGTACGGGCCGGGCGGCGCGCCCTTCAGCTGGCTGGTGCGCGACCCGGTGCCCGGCCGGCGGGGCAACGACGCCGCCGTGGCGCCCGACGGCTCGCTCTGGGCGGGCACCATGCGCTACGACGAGGCGCCCGGCGGCGGCAGCCTCACCCGAGTCGGCCCCGACGGCACCGCGACCGAACTCCTCGGCGATGTCGCCGTCAGCAACGGCACCGGCTGGAGCCCCGACGGACGCCTCGTCTACTACGTCGACAGCCCCACGCGACGCATCGACGTCCTCGACCACGACGGTCGACACGCCGTGAACAGGCGGCCGTTCGCGCACATCCAAGAGGGCGCTGGCTTCCCCGACGGGCTCACCGTCGACGCCGACGGCTGCGTGTGGGTCGCGCTCTGGGACGGCGCGCAGGTCCGCCGCTACACACCGGACGGCCGCCTCGACCGGACCGTCGAGCTCCCCGTGCGCCGCCCCACGGCCTGCGCCTTCGGCGGACCGGACCTGCGCGACCTGTACATCACCACGGCCCGCACCGGCCTCGACCGACCGCACCCCCTCTCGGGGTCGGTCCTGGTCGTGCCGGACGCGGGCCGCGGCCTGCCGGGCGTGCCCTTCGCGGGGTGAGGTCAGCCCTTGCGGTCCAGCTCCCTCAGGTACTTCCCGAACTTCTCCAGGCCGTCGATGTTGCGCGGCCCGCTGATGCCCTCGTTGTAGTCGAGGACGAAGAAGTTGTTCTTCTTGACGGCGGGCAGCTCCTTCGTGTGCGGGGACTTCTTCAGGAACTCGATCTTCTTCTTCGCGGGCTGGTCGCCGTAGTCGAAGACGATGACGACCTCGGGCTCGGCCTCCGTCACGGCCTCCCAGTTGACCTGCGTCCAGCGCTCGTCGAGGCCGTCGAAGATGTTCCTGCCGCCCGCGCTCTTGATGATGTCGTTGGGCGGGACCTGGCTGCCCGCGGTGAAGGGCTGGTCGGTGCCCGAGTCGTAGAGGAACACCGGCACGCGCTCGCCGCCCTTGGGCGCCTTCTTCTCCACGGCCGCGACCCGCTTCTTCAGGCCGTCGACGACCCGGTCCGCCTTCTTCTCGACCCGGAAGATCCTGCCGAGCCGCTCCAGGTCGCTGTAGAGCGCCTTGAACGGAGTGACCTTCTCCGGGTGGCCGGGATAGTTGAAGCAGCTCTCCGTGTGCATGAAGCTCTGGATGCCGAGCTTGTCCAGGGTCTTCGGCGTGATGCCGCGCTGGTCGCTGAAGCCGGAGTTCCAGCCCGCGACGACGAAGTCGGACTTCGCCTCGACGACGATCTCCTTGTTGAGCAGGTCGTCGCTGAGCATCTTCACCTTGGCGTACTCCGACGCCCAGGGCGACTCGCTCACCGGCGGGTTGGCGGGCGGCATCACATAGCCGTGGACGTGCTCGGTCAGGCCGAGGCTGAAGAGCTTGTCGGCGCTGCCGCCCTCGTACGCGACGGCCCGCTGCGGGACCTTGTAGGAGACGGGCTCGCCGCAGCGCTTCACGGTGGTCTTCTCGGACGCCTCGGCGGCGCTGTCCGAGTCGACCTCGGCGCCGCAGCCGACGAGCAGCGTCAGCGCGAGCGCGGAGCCGGCCGCGATGGATCGGGTGTGGGACATGGGGAGTCGATGCCTTTCGGAGGGACGACGTTTCAGAGGGCGTTTCAGAGGGCGTTTCAGTGGGAGGGGTGGAGCGCGTAGAGCAGCTGCGGGTCGCCCGTCAGCGGATGCTTGACGACGCTGGCCTTCACGCCGAACACATCGGCCACGAGGTCTTCGGTGAGTACGTCCTCGGGCGTGCCGGACGCCACGAGCCGCCCCTGCGACAGCACGCCGAGCCGGTCGCAGGCAGCCGCCGCGAGGTTCAGGTCGTGCAGCACGACGAGGACGGTGAGCCCGGCGCCGCGCAGCTGCGAGAGGACCTCTATCTGGTGGCGTACGTCGAGGTGGTTGGTCGGCTCGTCGAGGACGAGGACCCGCGGCTCCTGGACGAGGGCGCGGGCGAGCAGCACGCGCTGCCGCTCCCCGCCGGACAGGGTCAGGACGCCGCGCCCGGCGAGGCGGTGGATGTCGAGCCGCTCCATCGCCCGCAAGCACAGCGCGCGTTCGCGCGCGGTGAGCGCCTGGTTGCCGCGCTGGTGCGGGGCCCGGCCGAGCGCGACGACCTCCTCGACGGTGAAGTCGAGGTCGACGGCGCCGTCCTGCGTCATGGCGGCGACGAGCTGCGCGCCGCGGCGCATCGAGAGCCGGGTGATGTCGTCCCCACCGACCCGGACGGTGCCCGTGGCCGGCCGCAGCGCCCGGTACACACAGCGCAGCGCGGTCGACTTGCCGCTGCCGTTCGGGCCGACCAGGCCGACGACCTGGCCCTCTCCCACGTCGAGCGAGAGGTCGCGCACCAGGCTCCTGCCGTCGATGACCACGCCGAGCCCGTCGATCCGTAGATCCATCGCGGCCCTCTCGACCGTCTCGACTGCTTCGTCGTTCACGTCAACGCCCCCCGAACACATAGCCCTTGCGGCGCATCAGGCCGATGAACACCGGCACGCCGACGAGCGCCGTGATGACTCCCAGCGGCAGTTCGCGCGGCGCGACCACCGTCCGGGACAGCAGATCCACCCAGACCATGAAGACCGCGCCGACCAGCGGCGCGACGGCGAGCACCCGGGTGTGCGTGGCGCCGACGACCATCCGCACCAGGTGCGGCATCACGAGCCCCACGAAGCTGATCGCGCCGCTCACGGCGACCATCACCCCGGTGATCAGGGAGACGAGCACGAGCAGGGATTTGCGGTGCCGGTCCGGGCTGACGCCCAGGCTCGCGGCGGTCTCGTCGCCGAGCGCCAGGACGTCAAGGGCCCTGCCGTACCGGTACAGCGCGGCGACGCCGAGCAGCACGACCACCGAGACGACGGGCAGCGTCCCCCAGTCGGCGGCCCCGAAGCTGCCCATGGTCCAGTACAGGACCATCGACGTCGCCTCGTTGTCCGGGGCGAAGTAGATGATCACGCTCATCACGGCCTGGAAGCCGAGCGACATCGCCACGCCCGTGAGGACCAGGCGCAGCGGTGAGAGGGAGCCCCGGTCGCTCGACGCGGCGTACACGAGGAAGGACGCGACGAGCGCGCCGGCGAACGCGCCCGCCGACACCGCGTACACACCGAGCGCGGCCAGGCCGCCGGTCACCGTCACGCCGACCGCGCCCACCGACGCCCCCGAGGAGACGCCGAGGACAAACGGGTCGGCGAGCGCGTTGCGCACCATCGCCTGGATGGCCACGCCGACCGCGCTCAGACCGGCGCCCACCAGCGCGGCGAGCAGCACGCGCGGGGTCCTGATCTGCCAGATGATCTGGTACGTCGTCGTCTCGTCGGCGCCGATGCGGCCGCCGCTGAGCGCCGCCCACAGATAGCGGGTGGTGTCGGCGGGCGACACGTAGGCCGCGCCGAGGCCGATCGCCACGACGACCGACACGGCCAGCACGGCGAAGAGCACGACACAGGTCAGCACCAGGGCCCTGGGGGAGGCGAGCCGCTGCCGCACGGCGGTCCGGCTCTTCGGGGCCCCGTCCGGCGGGGCCTGCGTGAGGGTGCTCACGCGGCGCCCGCCTTCGACGTGCCGCGCAGCACCAGGGCGGCGGCTCCGAGCGCCACGACCACGAGGGTGCCGAAGGCGGCCGCGGTGCCCGGGTAGCCGGCCAGGCCGAGTCCGGCGCCGCCGAGCGCCGCGCCGACGAACACGCCGAGGCTCTGGCCCGCCGCGTTGAGGCTCAGCGCCGAGCCGCGCAGCGTGGTCCCGCAGCGCCGCACGATGAGGCTGACCACGCACGCGGCGACGATCGCGTGGCTCGCCGCGTGCAGCGCGGTCATGGCGAGGGCCAGCGGCAGCCAGTGCGTGAAGTAGAAGCCCACGACGGAGACGAGGGCGGCGACCAGACCGATGGCGAGCAGGCGTTCCGTGCCGACGCGCGGCTCCGCCGAGTTGGTGGTCCGGCCGGTGAGGAGGTTGCTGACGAAGAACGCGGCGCCGCTCAGCGTCCACACGAACGCGAAGAGCCCCGCGTCGAGGTCGAACCGCTCCTCGTAGAAGGCCGCGAGGTACGACAGGTAGCCCATGAAGACGGCGGTGCGCAGGAACCCGATCAGCAGCAACGGCACCGCGCCGCGCACGGCCGCGAGGGCCTTGAACGAGGCGAGGTAGCCGAGCCGCGGGGTGTCCTCGGCGGCCTCGGCGCCGGCCGTCTCCCGCTGTTGCCTGCGCCGGGCCACGAAGACCACCGCGAGCAGCAGCGACACCACGGTCACGCCGATCAGGTCGCCCTGCCAGCCCCAGAACAGCGCGGGCAGCGCGATGACGGGGGCGGCGAGCATGGCGGTCATGGACTGGGTGGCCGTGACGAGGGTGGCCGCGCGCCCGGCCGCCTTGCCGGTGCCGAACCGGTCGGCGGCCGCGGCGGTGAGCGCCGGGTTCAGCACGGACGTACTGGCACCGATCAGCAGACAGAACACGGCGAGCAGCGCGAAGTCGCCGACGGCGCCGAGCGCGGCCGTAAGACCGAGCGCGGCGAGCGCGCCCGCCGCCGCCCACTCCTTGGGCACCCGGTCGATGAGCGGCGCCAGCGCGGTGCCGACCAGCAGGGCGGCGAGGCCGCCGAGGCCGCGCAGGCCGCCCATCGCGGCGACACTGCTGCCGGCCTCGTCGGCGATGGGGACGAGATACGTGCTGAAGACGGTGAAGGGCAGCAGACCGACCGCGGAGGCGAGCAGCACCGGCCACAGGGTGCGGGCCATCCGCAGATCGCCCGGTACCGGTTCCTCGGCGCTGTCCGGCGTCGGCTTCTTGACGGCGTCGACACTCACGCTGCCGCTCCGTTCGACGCGAGGGCGGCGCGGTAGCGGAACATCGGCGTGGGGTCGGCGCTGAACTGGGAGAACGTGAACGGCTCCGCATTGAGCCCGGTGACGCCCGCGCCGAGGAAGGCTCGGGCGACGGCGCTGCCGCTCTGGGCGTAGACGACCAGCGGCACCCCGTGCTCGACGCAGTGGCGCAGGATCAGGTCGAAGGTGCCGTTGCTGAGCGTCATGCCGGTGGCGACGACCGCGTCGGCCTGTGCGAGCACCTCGGTCATGTCGTCGGAGACGGGCTCGCCCCACGCGGTCGTCCGCAGGTTCAGATCGCAGGGCAGGCAGACGCCGCCCCGCTCCCGTATCGCCGCGACGAGCGGATTGACCACGCCGATCAGGGCGACCTTCGCGCCGGGCTCGATGTCGAGCAGTCCGGCGATGGCGGCGTCGCGGGCCTCGGCGCGGACCTCGGGCGTGCCGGCCGGCAGCATGACGCGCTCGGCTTCGGCGGCGTCGCGGTGCGGGCGCACCCGGGCGAGATAGGCGTCGAGGGCGGCGGTCCGCACGGGCGCCGACTCGTCGCGCAGCAGCTTGTCCAGGGAGTGGCCCGAGGCGTTCTCGCAGAAGCCCGGGGCGAGTTCACCCGCTTCGAAGGAGCAGGCGCCGAAGGAGTCGCCGACGCGGAGCAGCAGATAGTGGTTGTGGTAGGTGACGTCGCCGCCCGCGAGCCGGGTGGTGTTGTAGAGCCAGAACGCGCTGGTGACGGTGAGCTCGGCCGGGTCGGGGCCGTAAGCGCCCGACAGGACGGCGTCGGTGAGTTCGGCGACGGTGTGCGGGGTGGGGTGTGACATGTGTGTTCTCTCTGAGTAGCCGGAGGGCCAAGAGGGGAAGGGCTCAGGCGGCGGCCGGCCAGGCCGTCGTGGACCAGGGGTGCCTGAGGTCGCCGAGCGAGGTGATCTCGTGCGGCTTCAACGTCTCGATGTCCAGGGCCTGTTCGTGCCGGGCGTAGGCGCTCTCGACATAGCGGTGGCCGGTGTCGGCCGCGATGAAGACGTACGTGCGGGTGTCGTCCC
Organism: Streptomyces sp. NPDC050732; assembly: GCF_040654255.1. NCBI lineage: Bacteria > Bacillati > Actinomycetota > Actinomycetes > Kitasatosporales > Streptomycetaceae > Streptomyces > Streptomyces sp. NPDC050732. Next base: position 139,861 of record NZ_JBFAHP010000015.1, on the reverse strand, counting down.
TGCGCCGCTCCCACAGCGCGCTCAGATAGGCGGCGCCTGCCGAGAGCCCGGCGAAGATGCCGCTGGTGCGCAGCAGGGAGACCGCCCCGGACACGGCGCTGTCGAAGTTCACCCAGTGCACGCGGTCGTACAGTTGGTGCCGGACGTTGCGGAACTCGATGGCGCTGCCGATCCCGGCGATGATCATGTCCGGGTCGGCGACGTGCTCGGAGCCGAAGGTGACGCTGCCGAAGGGCTGCACGCCGATGAGCGACACGTCGCGCCCCGCCTCGCGCAGATAGGTGGCGAGCGCGCCCGTCGAGGCGCCCGAGCCCACCCCGCCGACCAGGGCGAGGGGGCCGGTGGGCAGGTCTTTGCCGATCTCCTCGGCGACCTCGCGGTAGCCGTAGTAGTGGATGTCGTCGTGGTACTGCCGCATCCAGTGGTACGAGGGGTTGTCCGCGAGGATCTCGGCGATCCGCCGCACCCGCAGCTCCTGGTCGAGACGGAGGTCCTTGGAGGGCGCGACCTGCTCCAGCGTGGCGCCGAGTATCTCCAGTTGCACGCGGGTCGAGCGGTCCACCGTGGTGGAGCCCACGATGTGGCACTTCATTCCGTAGCGGTGGCAGGCGAGCGCGAGGGCCTGGGCGTAGATGCCGCTGGAGCTGTCGATGAGGGTGTCGCCCGGCCGGACGGCGCCGGAGTCGAGCAGGTGCCGGACGGCTCCGAGGGCGGAGTAGATCTTCATGGTCTCGAAGCGGAGGCAGGCCAAGTCCGGTGCCACGGATATGAGATCGGGTTTCTTCACCGCTTCTGCGATGTGTGCGTGCATGACTGCGATCCCCCGTCAGGGATGAGCGGATGGGAAGGGCGCCGGGGGAGTGGGCGGCCCCCGGAACGCCGAGAGCATCACACTAGATGAAAATGATTGTCAAGAGCGAATAACTTCGGCACACTGGTCCGCGCGGGGTGCCGTGCCGGGTGCGCCGCGACGTTCGAGAGGAGTCGCGTGAAGCTGTTCCAGGGGGCCGCAGTCCGGTCTCACCCGACCCGACCGCCGCGCCACGGGCCGCCGCCGAGGACCGGGGTCGGTACCGCGTTCGGCACCTTCGGCGAACTGCTCCAAGGCGTCCTGCCGGAGGGCCGGGGAGCCGAGGGGCGCGGCGAGGGCGACGGGGACTTCCTCGTGACGCTGCCCGTCGCCCGGTGGACGATGGCCACCTTCCGGGAGGGCTCGGCATCGGGCGAGCTGGAGGTCCGGCCGCCACGGAAGACCAAGGCGCTCCGACTCGCCCGGATGATCGCGGACTTGGCGCCCCGGGTGCCCGGCTGCGCGCCGCCCGGCGGGGTACTCACCGTCAGCAGCGTCATCCCCGAGGGCAAGGGGCTCGCCAGCTCGTCAGCCGACCTCGTCGCGACCGCGCGGGCGGTCGGCCGCGCCCTCGACGTCCCCATGCCGCCCGCCAGGATCGAGCGGCTCCTGTCCCGCATCGAACCCACCGACGGCGTGCTCTACCCCGCGATCGTCGCCTTCCACCACCGCAGCGTCCGGCTCCGCGCCGTCCTCGGCTCACTGCCCCCGATGGCGGTGGTCGGCATCGACGAGGGCGGCTCCGTGGACACGGTGGACTTCAACCGCATCCCCAAGCCGTTCACGGCGGCCGACCGGCGCACCTACGCCACCCTGCTCGAACGGCTCACCGCCGCCGTGCGCCACCACGACCTGGCGGAGGTCGGCCGGATCGCCACGCGCAGCGCCCTCATGAACCAGCCCCTGCGCCACAAGGCATCACTGGAACCCATGCGGGAGATCTGCCGCGAGGTCGGCGGCCTCGGCGTGGCGGTCGGCCACAGCGGTACGACGCTGGGGGTGCTGCTCGACGCCACGGACCCCGCCTACACGCGGCGCGTCACCGCGGCGGCGCAGGCGTGCGGGGAGCTGACGGGGGGCGGCGCGGCCGGGGGCGGGGTGACGGTCTACCGCACCCTGACCTTCGGCGGCGGCCCCCACGCCCCTGCCCCTGTCATGTCTGCCGCGCCCGCCGTACCCGCCACCGTCGTCCCCCGGACCGGACAGGACGTGCCGTGACGACGAGATCCCGTCCCGGGCGCGGGGAGGAGCGCCGCCGCCCCGACGCGGGGCCCGAGGCCGGCGTGCGCAGGACCCGGCAGCGTGCCGCCGTCCTCGAAACGCTCGGCCACTGCGGGGAGTTCGTCTCCGCGCAGGAGCTGCACGCCCTGCTCGCCGGTTCCGACAGGGCCGTCGGCCTCACCACCGTCTACCGCGCGCTGCGCGAACTGGACCGCGCCGGCCTCGTCGACGTCGTACGCGACGAGACCGGCGAACGGCTCTACCTGCGGCGCCCCACAGAAGAACACCGGCACTACCTCATCTGCCGCCGCTGCGGCCGCAGCAGGCCGGTGGACTCCGGTGCGGTGGAGGCCTGGGCGGAAAGCCTGTCGGAGACCACAGGCTTCGCCGAACTGGAACACACCCTTGAGCTCAGCGGGGTGTGCGGGGAGTGCCGGCGCGGGGGTGGGAATCGTTGAGGTCGACCAGGACCGTGGAGCCCCCGCGGCCCGCCACGCCCCCTCGCGAGCCGCGCCGGGACCCGTGCGGTCTCGGCGCGGCTCGGCGAGGCGGTCGGCAGGGAACAGCCGGCGGTCTCCCGCCGGTTGCGCGTCAGTCGAGTACGCCGAGCTCCGGACCGGGCTCGGTCCTGGCCGGTGCGCGGTGGACGCGGGCCGCGCCCGGCATCAGGCCCGCGGTGGTGCGGTCGGCCAGGTCGTCGACGACGTCGAGCAGGCTGCCCGCCCGCGCGTGGGCGGAGCGCTGCCGCTCGGCCCCGCCGCCGTGCGTGACGAGCCGCCGCAGGACCGTGGCCACCTGCCGGAGGTCGCCGTGCGCGGCCAGGGCCGGACGGGCGTAGTCGAGGAGCTGCCGCACCAGGTGCGCGGTCGGTACGAGCCGGCTCGTCCGCGGGTCGAGGCTGTGCCCGGTCAGGCCGTCGCGGGCGCAGCGCCAGTACGCGGCGCGCAGCAGGGCGTCGTCCACGGCGGGGCCGGGGTCGCCGCGGCGCACCCGCTCCAGGGCCTGGACGACCAGCGCCCGCACCAGAATGGCCAGAACCGCACCCTCCTCGACGCTCGTGGTGACGTCCATCGCCCTGATCTCCACGGTGGGCAGATGCGCGCACGGGCGTACGTCCCAGTAGAGCGAGCGTTCCCCGTGGGTCGCGCCCGCCACCCGCAGCGAGGCGGCGAGCGCGTCGTAGTGGGCGGCCGAGGAGAAGTACGGCGGGGGGCCGGACACGGGCCAGCGTGCGGCCCCCAGGGTGCGCCAGCTGCAGTAGCCGCTGTCCCGCTCCTCCCAGAAGGGCGAGTTCGCCGCCAGCGCCACGAGGGTGGGCAGCCACGGCCGCAGGTGATTGCTGACGAGAACGGCGTGGTCGCGGTCGGGAACCTGCACGTGGACGTGGAGGCCGCAGAAGGCGAAGGTGTCGTACAGCGACCGGAACGTCTCGACCTGGGCGAGATAGTGCGGGTCGGTACTGAGCGGTATCGGCGCGCGCATGCCGAGCACGGGCGTGGCGGCGGCGACGGGGCGCAGGCCCTCGTCGGCCGCCGCGGCGGCGACGGCCCTGCGGACGCGTCGCAGCCGGTGAAGGAGTTCGCTCAGCGTCCCGCAGGGTGGCGTCTTGCCCTCCACCTGGTACTGGGACGCCTCACCGGTGACGAGGTCCCCGACCACCGGTTTCAGGCGGGGCAGGACCCGGGAGGCTGCTGCGACGACGGCACGGTGCGAGGCGTCGACGAGGAAGTACTCCTCCTCGACGCCGACGGGGGGAAGGTGGTCCGCCATACGTGTCGTGTCCTTCGGAGAGGGGGCGAATGGGGCGTGCCTGTCCACCTTCCTCGCCCCAAGCCGCGACGGCGAGTCCACGTGGCCGGGCACAGAGCCTGTCTTTGCACCCCCGCCTGCGCCCCGACGCCCGGCACGCACCCTCGCCGCACGGCGACCCAGGACAGGTGGCTCCGCCACATGACCTGGGGCGCCGCACGCCGATCGCACGCACCGAACGCCGCTGCGCCCGCGCTCCGCGCGAACGACGGGGGTGCAAAGACAGGCTCTCAGCGGTGCACGCCCACGCCGGACAGGCCGGGCGCGAGCTCCGGGCGCAGCACCAGATCCTCGTCGTAGGCGCCGCCGTTCTCGTGGTGGAAGGGCAGCGGATCCGTGGCGTGCAGGGTGTGCAGGCGCTCCCTCAGCTCCGCCGCTTCGCGGGCATAATCCGCGGCCGTGAGCCGGTCGGCGCCGTACACGACGAACGGCGGCAGTGCCGCCATGCCCGTGTACCAGAACGTGCCGTGCAGCAGGGGGAACAGCACCTGGTCGAGCTGGCCGTGGATGCCGCGCGGGCCGAAGCCGGACTCCCGGGCGCCGACCGAGGTGACGACGAGCGCGCGCTTCCCCGCCAGGCCGCCCTCCCCGTACCGCAGGGTGCGGCCGTCGGGCCCCTTGAGGCCGAAGCCGAAGCCCTGGACGAGCACGCGGTCGAACCAGCCCTTGAGGATCGCGGGCGGCCCGAACCACCAGAGCGGAAACTGGAAGACCAGCGTGTCCGCCCAGGTGATCTTCTCCTGCTCGCGGCGGATGTCCTCGCTCAACGACCGCTCCGCGTAGGCGCGTTCCTGCTCGGCGCCCACGAGGAGCCGCTCGCACGACCGGCCCCCGAGGTCCCCGAAGTCGTCGGCGTCCACCACCGCCTTCCAGCCCATGCGGTACAGATCCGACGTGCGGTGCTCGTGCCCGAGGGACTCCAGCGTGCGCAAGGCTTCGGTCAGCAGGGAACCGCCGAGGGAGCGACGTTCCGGATGTGCGAATACCCAGAGAATCTTCATGCCCCCGATCCTGTGCCGCCGTCCCCGCCCGCAACGAGTGGCCGGATGGCCATGGCTCGTAAGGATCTGGCCAGTCCTGATCATCCGGGAACTCGGACCCGCCCGCGGCCGACTCCTGAAGCGGTGCGGGCCGCCCGGCCCGTGCCTTCGCGCGATCAGGAGCGGTGATGGCTGACCACCAACGGCGGAGACTCGTGCCGCCGCCCGCGCTCTGCGGCTTCCTCCTGCTGCTGGTGCTGATCTTCGCCGCGTCGTACGCCGTGGGGAGGGCGGCCGGACCGGTCGCACCCGGCATGCACGACTCGACCACCGACTCCGGGACCGAGGACGGCGGCGGGGGCGGCGGCGTGGGCGGTACGCACGGCGGAGGCCACTGATGGCCACCGGAGCGGCGGACGCCGCCGTCACCTCCGATCTCACCATCGGCGGCATGACCTGCGCCGCCTGCGTGAACCGGGTCGAGAAACGGCTCGGCCGGCTGGACGGTGTGAGCGCGACGGTCAACCTCGCCACCGGCCGCGCCCGGATCAGCCACCCGCCGCACGTCACACCGGACGAACTCGTCGCCTCCGTGGAGCGGGCCGGGTACACGGCGGAGCTGCCCCCGCCCCCGGAGCCGGCCGAAGCACAACGCCCCGCGGACACAGGGGAGTCGACGGAACCCGGGGCCGATCAGCAACGGCAGCGGCAGCACCTGCTCGTCACCGCTCTTCTCGCGGTGCCCGTACTCGTCCTCTCCATGGTGCCCGCCCTGCAGTTCCGCAACTGGCAGTGGCTCTGCTTCGCGCTCGCCGCACCGGTCGCCACCTGGAGCGCATGGCCGTTCCACCTGCGTGCCCTGCGCAACCTGCGGCACTCGGCGGCGACCATGGACACGCTGGTCTCCCTCGGCGTCGCCGCGTCCTTCGGCTGGTCGGCGTACGCGCTCTTCCTCGGCGGCGCGGGTGTCCCCGGCATGACCATGCCGTTCACCCTGCTGCCGTCCGCCGGCGACGGCACCGCGCACGTCTACCTGGAGGCGGCCGTCGGCGTCCCGCTGTTCGTCCTCACCGGGCGCTTCCTGGAGGCGCGGGCCCGGCACGGCACCGGCGCCGCCCTGCGCTCCCTCGCCGGGCTCACCGTCAAGGACGTCGCCGTACGGGAAGGAGCCACCGAACGGCTCGTCCCGCTGGGGCGGCTGGGTGTGGGGCAGGTCTTCGTGGTGCGGCCCGGCGAGCGGGTCGCCACCGACGGGACCGTCGTGGAGGGCAGCTCCGCCGTGGACCTGTCCCTGGTCACCGGGGAGAGCGAACCCGTCGAGGTCGGGCCGGGCTCCGAGGTGACCGGCGGCGCCGTCAACGCGGGCGGCCTGCTCCTCGTCCGCGCCACAGCCGTCGGCGCCGACACGCAACTGTCGCGCATCACCCGCATGGTGACGGAGGCTCAGGCGGGCAAGGCGGGCGCCCAACGGCTCGCCGACGCCGTAGCGGGAGTGTTCGTACCGGTGGTGCTCGCGCTCGCCGCCACGGTGCTCGGCTTCTGGCTCGGCGCCGGGGCCGACGCGCAGGCGGCCGTCACCGCCTGCGTGGCCGTACTCGTCGTCGCCTGCCCGTGCGCCCTCGGCCTCGCCACCCCCACCGCCCTGATGGCCGCCACCGGCCGCGGCGCCCAGCTCGGCGTCCTGGTCAGCGGCGCGCGGGCCCTCGAAGCGCTGCGGCACATCGACACCGTCGTCCTGGACAAGACGGGCACCCTCACCTCCGGCCGCATGAGCGTCGCTGCGGTCACGGCGGTGCCCGGCGGCATCGGCGAGGAGGCGGCGCTGCGGCTCGCCGGGGCCGTGGAGCAGGGCTCGGAACACCCGCTGGGCCGGGCGATCACCTCGTACGCGAGGAAGTCCCTGCCCGCGGAGACGCTGCCGCCGGTGCGGGAGTTCGGCGCGGTGGCGGGGCGGGGCGTCCGCGGTGAGGTCGACGGACACCTCGTCGAAGTCCGGGCACCCGGTGACGAGTTGACCGGGGAGCTGGCCCGCGCGCTCGCGGCGGCCGAGGCCGCCGCGCACACCCCCGTCCTGGTCCGCGTGGACGGCGTGCCCGAAGCGGTCGTCGCGGTCGGCGACGTGGTGCGCCCCGGCAGCTACCGCGCCGTGGACCGGCTGCGGCGCCTCGGGGTGCGCCCGGTCCTGGCCACCGGCGACCGCGAGGCCACCGCCCGCGCGGTCGCCGCGGACCTCGGCATCGACGACGTGCACGCCCACTGCACCCCCGAGGACAAGGCCGCCCTCGTACGGGAGGCGAAGGCGCGCGGCCACCGCGTCGCGGTCATCGGCGACGGGGTCAACGACGCCGCGGCGCTGGCCGGCGCCGACCTCGGGATCGCCATGGGCGGCGGCACCGACGTGGCCATCGGGGCGGCCGACGTGACGCTGGTGCGCGGCGACATCGAAGCCGTCGCGGACGCGGTCCGGCTCGCCCGGCGTACCCTGGGCACGATCCGCGTCAACCTCCTGTGGGCCTTCGGCTACAACGCCGTCACCGTGCCGCTCGCCGCCGTCGGCCTGCTCAACCCCATGGTCGCCGCCGCGGCCATGTCGGCGAGCTCCCTGCTGGTGGTCGGCAACAGCCTGCGGCTGCGCACCTGGCGGCCCACCCGCGGCCCGTCTCCGGGCGGACCGCGGCGCGGCACACGGGGAGGCGCGCGATGACCGGCGGACCGCACCCCTGGAAGCCGGACCGCCACCGGCTTCGCGAAGCCTTCGGCGCCGCGCTCGAACCCCTCGCGGCCTGCGCCGTCGCCCTCGGCCTGCTCACCACCTGGGTCGGGTTCGGCGCCGCGGGCAGCCCGGCCCGTGTCGAGGTGTCCACCGGGACGGTCTTCCGGCCGCAGGGCAACACCGAGGACACCGCCGCGTTCTTCCGGATCTCCAACACCGGCGGCTCCGACGACGCGCTGACGTCGGTGACGTCCCCCGCCTTCGACGACGTGATGCTCAGCCGGTACACGCCCACGGGCCGCGGCACCGCCGGCATGCGCATGGTGGGCTCCGCCGCCGTACCGGCCGGCGAAGGCCTCACCATGTCCCCGCGCGGCGTGGACATCATGGTGCGCGCGCGGGGCCCGCTCCGCCTCGGCGACCGCATCCCGTTCGTCCTGACCTTCCGGCACGGCGGCACGGTCAGGACGGAGGCGGTGGTGATCCGCCCGTCCGTCTGGACGCCGAAGTCCTAGGCGCCACCGCCCTCCGCCCTTGCCGTCGAGGCCAGGAAACCGTCGAGCAGCGCGGTCTGCCGTTCCACGGAGAACCGGTCGGGGGCGAAGAGGGCCTGGACGACCAGGCCGTGGGTGAAGGCGACGGCGGTGGCGGCGAGCTGTTCCGGGTCGGCCCCGGCGGGCAGTTCACCGAGGTCGCGGGCGGCTTCGAGGTGGGGGCGGAGCGTCGCGCGGAGGCGTTCGTAGCGGCCGGCCTGCTCGGCGGCGAGCTCGTCGTCGGCGAGGGAGAGGTCCCAGGAGCCCACCCAGACGCGGTTGCGGGCCGTGTCACCCGGGGTCAGCGGCAGGATGTCCAGGAGCATGGCGCGCACGGTGGCGAGGCCCGGCGCGGGACGCGTCCGGCGCGGCCGCTCGGCCGTGCGCTTCTCCAGCAGGTCCAGTGCGTGTGTGAGCAGGGCCCGCTTGGTCGGGAAGTAGTGCATCAGCATGCCGGTCGACACCCCCATCGCGGCGGCGACCGCGCGCAGCGTCAGGCCGCCGAACCCCTTGTCGGCGAGGACCTGCCACACCGCCTCCGATACGTCTTCGCGGCGGGCTTCACGGTCTCCGGGTGCGGGCGGCATGCTGCTACCTTACGTACCGAACGCTTGTTACGTACCCAGGAGAGCGAGACTGCCGTGTTCACTGTGCCGCTCGGCGACCGTGCCCAGCTCCGCCCGCTGGAGCCCTGGCACGCACCGGAGTTCCTCGCCCACATCGACCGCGCGAGGCCCACCGTCGACCCGTGGATACCCTGGGCGACCTTCAGCACCGACCTCGACTCCGCCACGGCCACCCTCCAGCGCTACGCCGACCGGCTTGCCACGGACACCGGCCGCCTCTACGGCATCTGGCTGGACGGCACCCTGGTCGGCGGCGTCATGTTCACCCGCTTCGACGCCGCCACCGGGGTGTGCGAGGTCGGCTGCTGGCTGGAGCGGGCCGGGGAGGGGCAGGGCCTGGTGACCCGGGCCTGCCGGGAGCTGATCGACTGGGCGTTCCGCGAACGCGGCATGAGCCGGGTCGAGTGGTGGGCGGGCACGGGCAACACGCGCAGCATCGAGACCGCGCGCCGCCTCGGCATGACCCGCGAGGGCGTGCTGCGGCAGCGCTTCCCGTACCGGGGCGTGCGCCAGGACAGCGAGGTCTGGTCGGTCCTGCGCGACGAGTGGCCGCCCACCGGGGAGGCGTCCGGCTCCGGCGTCCAGGCCGAACTGGACCGGCTCATGGACGTGTTCATCGGCGCCTTCACCAACACGGGCGGCCGCGTGCCGGACCTCGGCGTCATCCGTGACGTCTTCATCCCGGAGGGCAGGATCATCGCGAACGTCGGGGACGAGCCGGTGATCTACGACCTGGACGCGTTCATCGAGCCCCGGCAGAAGATGCTCACCGACGGGACGCTGACGGAGTTCTCGGAGTGGGAGGTCTCCGCGCGCACCGAGATCTTCGGCTCGGTCGCCCACCGGTTCAGCGCCTACCGCAAGTCCGGCTGCCACCGCGGCGAGCGGTTCGAGGGCTCCGGCCACAAGACCACCCAGTACCTCAGGACCCCGGCGGGCTGGCGGATGTCGTCACTCGCCTGGGACGACGCGCCCGCCAACGGCGCCTGACCGTCGGCCCCCCGGCCCCGTCTACACTCGCGCTGCGCACCTGATGGCAGTGTGAGCCGTATGACACTGTGAGCTGTTTGGTGCTCCGAGCCGAGGGGAGGGGAGGGGATTGTGAAGATCCTCATCAGCGCCGACATGGAGGGCGCCACCGGCGTGACCTGGCCGGCCGACGTGCTGCCCGGGACCCCGCAGTGGGAGCGCTGCCGGTCCCTGTTCACCTCGGACGTCAACGCCGCCGTGCTCGGGTTCTTCGACGGCGGCGCCGACGAGGTCCTCATCAACGAAGCGCACTGGTCCATGCGCAATCTGCTCCTGGAGGAGCTGGACGACCGGGCGGAGATGCTGACCGGGCGCCACAAGTCGCTCTCCATGGTGGAGGGTGTGCAGCACGGCGACGTGGACGGCATCGCGTTCGTCGGTTACCACGCGGGCGCCGGCATGGAGGGCGTCCTCGCGCACACCTACCTCGCCAACCAGATCACCGGCGTGTGGGTCAACGGCGTCCGGGCCAGCGAGGGGCTGCTCAACTCGCACGTCGTCGCCGAGTACGGCGTCCCCGTCGTGCTCGTCACCGGCGACGACCTGGCCTGCGAGGACGCCCTCGGCTACGCGCCGGGCGCGCTCAAGGTCGCCGTCAAGGACCACGTCTCGCGGTACGCGGCGGTCTGCCGCACCCCGGCCCGCACCGCCGCCGGCATCCGCGCAGCGGCGAAGGAGGCGGCCACCCTCGCCGTGCGCCACGAGCCGGTGGCGGGCGGTCCTTTCACCGTGGAGGTCGAGTTCGACGCCGAGCACCTCTCCATGGCGTCGACCGTGGTGCCGGGCGTGCGCCGTACGGGGGAGCGCAAGGTCGCGTACGACAGCGAGACGATGTACGAGGGGATCCGTACCTTCAAGGCGGTTACGACGATCGCCTCTGCCGCCGTGGAGGAGCAGTATGGCTAGCCAGCAGCTGGTGCAGGAGCAGGATCAGGAGCCGAAGTCCGGGGAGCGGGAGCCCGGGGACCGGGTGGACGCGCGGGCCCTCGACGAGGTCGTGACGTTCACCTCCGGGCTCATCCGCATCGACACCACCAACCGGGGCGGCGGTGACTGCCGCGAGCGGCCCGCCGCCGAGTACGCCGCCGAGCGCCTCGCCGACGCGGGCCTGGAGCCGGTCCTCCTGGAGCGCACCCCGGGCCGCACGAACGTCGTCGCCCGCATCGAGGGCACCGACCCGGGCGCCGACGCGCTGCTCGTCCACGGCCACCTGGACGTGGTGCCCGCCGAGGCCGCCGACTGGAGCGTCGACCCGTTCTCCGGGGAGGTCCGCGACGGCGTCGTGTGGGGCCGGGGCGCCATCGACATGAAGAACATGGACGCGATGATCCTGTCCGTGGTCAGGATGTGGGCCCGCGCCGGGATCCGGCCCCGCCGCGACCTCGTCATCGCCTTCACCGCCGACGAGGAGGCCAGCGCCGCCGACGGCTCCGGCTTCCTCACCGACCAGCACGCAGGGCTCTTCGAGGGCTGCACGGAAGGCATCAGCGAGTCGGGCGCCTTCACCTTCCACGACGGCCGGGGCAATCAGATCTATCCCATCGCGGCGGGGGAGCGCGGCACCGGCTGGCTCAAGCTCACCGCGCGCGGCAAGGCGGGCCACGGCTCCAAGGTCAACCACTCCAACGCGGTGAGCAGGCTGGCCGGCGCCATCACCCGCATCGGCGAGCACCGCTGGCCGGTCCGGCTCACCCCGACCGTCCGTGCCTCCCTCGTCGAACTGGCCACGCTCTACGGCCTGGAGACCGACCCCGAAGCGCCCGGCTTCGACGTGGACGCCTTCCTGGAGAAGCTCGGCCCGACCGCCGACCTCGTCGCCCCCACGGTCCGCAACAGCGCCAACCCGACGATGCTGCAGTCGGGTTACAAGGTCAATGTGATCCCTGGTGAGGCAGTGGCGTACGTCGACGGCCGCTTTCTGCCCGGCGGCGAGGAAGAGTTCCGCCGCACGCTTGACCGGCTCACCGGCCCTGACGTCGACTGGGAGTTCCACCACCGCGAGGTGGCGCTGCAGGCGCCGGTCGACTCGCCGACGTACGCGCGCATGCGGGCGGCCGTCGAGGAGTTCGCGCCGGAGGGCCACGTCGTGCCGTACTGCATGTCGGGCGGCACGGACGCCAAGCAGTTCTCGCGACTCGGCATCACCGGCTACGGCTTCTCGCCGCTGAGGACACCGGAGGGCTTCGACTACCAGGCGCTGTTCCACGGAGTCGACGAGTGCGTACCCGTCGACGCGCTGCACTTCGGCGTCCGCGTCCTCGACCGCTTCCTGCGGACGGCCTAGCGAACAATGGGGGAAGAGAAGGACATGACGCAGACCCGGCCGTACGGATCATGGCCGTCGCCGATCGACGCCGAGCTCGCCGCCGCTCACGACGGCGCCCCGGGGTACGTGGGCTTCGTCGGCGCCGAGACCTGGTGGACCGAACCCCGCCCCACCGAGGCGGGCAGGCGCGCCCTTGTGCGGCGGCTGCCCGACGGCGAGGAGCGCACGGTGCTCCCCCTGCCGTGGAACGTGCGCAGCCGCGTCGTCGAGTACGGCGGCCGCCCCTGGGCCGGCGCCGAGCGCCCCGAGGGTCCCCTTGTGGTCTTCGTCGACTTCGCCGACCAGCGCCTGTACGCGTACGAGCCCGACGCCCCCGACGCCGAACCGAGACCCCTGACCCCGGTCTCGGCCGTCGGCGGCGGACTGCGCTGGGCCGACCCGGTGCTCCACCCCGGCCGCGGCGAAGTCTGGTGCGTCCTGGAGGAGTTCACCGGCGACGCGCCCACCGACGTGCGGCGCGTCATCGCGGCCGTGCCGCTCGACGGGTCGGCGGCCGGGGACCGCGGCGCCGTGCGCGAACTGTCCGACGGCAGGCACCGGTTCGTCACCGGGCCCCGCCTGTCGCCCGACGGCACCCACGCCGCCTGGATCGCCTGGGACCACCCCCGCATGCCGTGGGACGGCACGGAGCTGACGCTCGCCGACGTGCGCGACGACGGCACCTTCGGCCCGGCGCGGACCTTCGCGGGCGGCCCCGACGAGTCCGTCGTGCAGGTCGAATGGGCCCACGACGGACGGCTGCTGTTCTCCAGCGACCGCACCGGCTGGTGGAACCTGTACCGGGCCGACCCCGACGCCGAGGCCGGTCACGTCCGGCCGCTCTGCCCCCGCGAGGAGGAGTTCGCGGGACCCCTGTGGCAGATCGGCCTGAACTGGTTCGCCCCGCTGGAGAGCGGACTGATCGCCGTCGTGCACGGCAAGGGCGCCACCGCACTCGGCATACTCGACCCCGAGACCGGCGAGGTCGTCGACTCGGCGGGCCCCTGGACGGAGTGGGCCTCCACCGTCGCCGCGCACGGAACACGCGTGATCGGCGTCGCCGCGAGCCCCCGCAGCGCGTACGAGGTCGTGGAGCTGGACACCTGCACCGGCCACGCCCGCGTCATCGGTGCGGCCCACGACGACCCGGTCGACCCCACGTACTACCCGGAACCGCAGATCCGCACCTTCTACGGCCCGGCGGGACGCGAGATCCACGCGCACATCTACCCGCCGCACCACCCCGGCCACATCGCGCCCGACGACGAGCTGCCGCCCTACGTGGTGTGGGCGCACGGCGGCCCCACCGGCCGCTCACCGCTCGTGCTCGACCTGGCCGTCGCCTACTTCACCTCGCGCGGCATCGGCGTCGCCGAGGTCAACTACGGCGGCTCCACCGGGTACGGACGCGCCTACCGCGACCGGCTGCGCGAGCAGTGGGGCATCGGCGACGTCGAGGACTGCGCGGCCGTCGCCCTCGGCCTCGCCGACGAGGGCACCGCCGACCGGGCCCGGCTCGCGATCCGCGGCGGCAGCGCGGGCGGCTGGACCGCCGCCACCTCCCTGACCAGCACGGACGTCTACGCCTGCGCGGCCATCAGCTACCCCGTGCTCGACCTCGCCGCGTTCGCTTCGGGGGAGACCCACGACCTCGAATCGAGGTACCTGGAATCCCTCGTCGGCCGGCTCGACGAGGTCCCGGGGCGGTACGCGGAGCGCTCGCCCGTGCGGCACGCCGAGCTGATCTCCACACCGTTCCTGCTGCTCCAGGGGCTCGACGACGTGGTCTGTCCGCCCGCCCAGTCCGAACGGTTCCTCGCCAGGCTGGCGGGGCGCGGCGTTCCGCACGCCTACATCGCCTTCGAGGGCGAGGGCCACGGCTTCCGCCGCGCCGACACCATGGTCCGCGCCCTGGAGGCCGAACTCTCGCTGTACGCGCAGGTGTTCAGGATCGACCTCGCGGGCCGTGTGCCCACCCTGGAGCTCACCAAGTGATACCTCTCGCGCGACCGGCCCGCCTCACCCCGGGCGCGCGGGTCGCCGTCGTCGCGCCGAGCGGCCCCGTCCCCGACGACCAGCTCGAAGCGGGCCTCGACATCCTGCGTGGCTGGGACCTGGACCCCGTCGTCGCGCCCCATGTGCGCGAGCGGCACCCGGAGTTCTGGTACCTCGCGGGGACGGACGCCGACCGTGCCCGCGACCTGGAGCGGGCCTGGTGCGACCCGTCCGTGGCCGCCGTGTTCTGCGCCCGCGGCGGGTACGGCGCCCAGCGGATGGTGGACCTCGTCGACTGGGCGGCGCTGCGGGAGGCGACGCGGGCCACCGGGCCCAAGGTGTTCCTCGGCTACAGCGACATCACCGCCCTGCACGAGGCCTTCGCCACCCGGCTCGGCATCGTCACCCTGCACGGCCCGATGACCGCCACGGCCGACTTCCTCAAGAACGCGCGGGCCCAGGAACACCTGCGTGCGACGCTGTTCGCGCCGGAGGAGACCCAGGTCATCCGGACGGCGTCCCCGGACGCGGCGCCGCTGTCCGGCGGCCGGGCCGGGGGCGTCACGCTCGGCGGCTGTGTGTCGCTGCTCGCCGCCGACCTCGGCACGCCCGTGGCGCGGGCCTCCGCCCGCGGCGGCCTGCTCTTCATCGAGGACACCGGTGAGGAGGCGTACCGACTGGACCGGATCCTCACCCAACTCCTGCGCGCCCGCTGGCTGGACGGCGTGGCGGGGATCGCGCTGGGCTCGTGGCAGAAGTGCGGGGCCCGTGACGAGCTGCGGGCGCTCTTCGCGGACCGGCTGGGCGGGCTGGGGGTGCCGGTGGCCGAGGAGTTCGGGTTCGGACACTGCGAGGGGGCGCTGACGGTGCCGTTCGGTGTGGCGGGCGAACTCGACGCGGACGCGGGCACGTTGACGCTGGACGAGCCCGCGCTGGTCTGACGGGCGCCGAGGGCGTTCCCGGGCGTCCGTGCGCGGAACCTCCGTACGGAAACCGCTGTCACAGGCATTGACCTATACGTGACACGTGTCACAGCATGACTCCGGCCGGTACTTACCGGTCGGTAGTCGCCGGTCGTCGGCCGTCCTCAGCGTGGAGGTCCCCTTGTCCCGTCGCCGTGCCCTGACCCTCGCCACCGCGGCGGTGCTCGCCGCGCCGCTCGCGCTCACCGCCCCGGCCCCGGCGAGCGCCACGGGCCAGTACACCGTCACCGCCCTGAAGTTCACCGTCCAGGCGGGCGGCAGGAGCTGCACGATCGACGCCGACCTGTACCGGCCCGCCGGCGTCGACGCCGCGCACCCCGCGCCGGCCGTGCTCACCACCAACGGCTTCGGCGGCAGCAAGTCCGACGGGACCGCGGCCACCGGAAAGGCCTTCGCCGAACGCGGCTACGTCTCGCTCGTCTACTCCGGACTCGGGTTCGGCAGGTCGGGGTGCCTCATATCCCTGGACGACCCCGAGATCGACGGCAGGGCGGCGTCCGGGCTCATCGACTTCCTCGGCGGCAAGCGGGCCGCCGACGACGGGACCAGGGCCGACTACGTCACCGCCGACGGCGCGGGCGACCCACGCGTCGGCATGATCGGCGGCTCGTACGGCGGGGCCGTGCAGCTGGCGACCGCCGCCGTGGACCACCGGGTCGACGCGCTCGTCCCGATGATCACCTGGAACGACCTCGCGTACTCCCTCGACCCGAACAACGCGGCCGACCGCCGCGTCCCCGGCGCCGCCAAATGGCAGTGGATGAACGGCTTCTACCTCATCGGCGAGGGCCAGCCGCTGCTCGTCCCCGACCTGGACCCCTCCCGCATCAACCGCCTCGACTGCCTGCACTTCGTCACCAAGGCCTGCGAGACGATCCGCACCCTCAACTCCGGCCGCTACCCGGCGGACAGAACCGAGGCGCTCCAGGAGTTCGCGCGCGGCGTCTCCCCGGTCTCGTACCTGCACAAGGTGAAGGCACCGACGCTCCTCGTGCAGGGGCAGGCCGACAGCCTCTTCAACCTCAACGAGGCCGAAGCGACGTACAAAGCACTCAAGGACCGGGGCACCACGGCCAAGATGATCTGGCAGTCGTGGGGACACAGCGGCGGCACGACCGACCCCGCCTCCGGTGAACTCAACCTCGAACAGGGCAACTTGGAGACCTCGTACGTCGGCAAGCGCATCCTCGCCTGGTTCGACCGCTACCTCCACCTGAAGAAGGACACCGACACCGGTCCCGCCTTCGCCTACTACCGCGACTGGATCACCGACCCGGAAAGCACCTACGCGACCGCCCCGGAAGTACCCGCTCCCAGCGACACGTTCTACCTCTCCGGCGACGGCAAGCTCGTCGACAGCCGGAAGAAGGTGGCCCGAGGAAGCCGCGAGTACCGCAACTGGCTGATCCCCACCAGCCACTCGGAGTCCTCGCTCGCCGGGATGATCGGCCTGCCCGACCCGCAGCCGCACGACACCAGGGGCACCTACCTCGACTGGACGACCGAGCCCTTCACCGGCCCGGTGGACGTCGTCGGCGCGCCCAGGGCGACCCTGAAGGTGGTCTCGCCCCGGACCGAACGCGTGCAGCACTCCGGGGACGCCGCCGACAAGCTCGTCCTCTTCGCCAAGCTGTACGACGTCGCCCCCGACGGCAGGAAAACCCTCGTCCACCGCCTCGTCGCGCCCGTGCGGGTGCCGGACGTCACGAAGCCGTTCACGGTCTCGCTGCCCGGCATCGTGCACCGCTACGAGAAGGGCCACCGGTTGCAGTTCGTGGTGGCGGCGAGCGACGGGGCGTACGGCGGCAACAAGGGCGTCAAGCCCGTGACCGTCACCAGCGCCCCCGACGACACCGGCGTCCTCGACCTGCCGGTCGTCGACCACTGACTGAGCGTTTCGCCCTGTGAGCTCAGCGGCCGTCCGCCGTCGCCGTCACCCGTACGGCCCACCGCCCCGCCCCGGAGGCACCCCACCGCGCGCGCTCCGCTCCCCGGCTGCCCATGCTGGGGGCGGGGGAGGCCGGCGTACCTCCGACGGAAGGGTCCACACCATGAGCCCCAACACCTCCACGGGCGGCTCCAAGAGCGGCGGCCCCGGCGGCGGGCTGCTGACACCCGGCAGGGTGGCCGTCGCCGCGGTCGTCGTCCTGACCCTCGTCTTCATCTTCGAGAACACCCGCAGCACCAAGATCCGGCTGCTCGTCCCCGAAGTGACCATGCCCCTGTGGACGGCCCTCCTCGGCACGGGGCTCATCGGCGCCCTGTGCGGCGCCTACTTCATGCGAAGGCGCAGGTGAGGGCGGGCGCGGCCGCGAAGTAGCGTGGACGCATGTCCGATCACAGCACGCCCCTCGCCGAGGGCCCCCGCGTGGGCATACGCCCCCTCTCATCGAAGGACGGCCCCGAGTTCACCGCACGCGCCAGGGAGAGCAGGGAGCTACACCGCCCCTGGCTCTTTCCGCCGTGCACGGACGACACCTTCCGCGCGTACGCCGGGGCGCTCGTCGATGATCCGGCCAGGGCCGGGTTCCTGGTGTACGAGCGCGACAGCGGTGCCGTCGGCGGGTTCATCAACATCAACAACATCGTCCGGGGCGCCTTCCGCAGCGGCGCCCTCGGCTACGGCGCCTTCGCGCACGCGGCCGGCCGGGGCCTGATGAGCGAGGGGCTCGGACTCGTCCTGGCGTACGCCTTCGGCGACCTCGGACTGCACCGCCTGGAGGCCAACATCCAGCCCGGCAACGAGGCCTCGATCGGCCTTGTCCGCCGCGCGGGCTTCCGGTACGAGGGCTTCTCGCCGGATTTCCTCTTCATCGACGGGGCCTGGCGCGACCACGAACGCTGGGCGGTCACCGCCGGCACCCCGAGTGCCTCGGCGGTCTCCCGCCTTCCCCCGCGCCCGGGAGCGGCACCCCCTCCGGCGTGAACCGCATTTGAGCCAGGTCCCGTTCGCCGGAAATTCCCGCGGTGGCGGCAGTGTTGAAAGCGTCGGGCCACGTCGCGGAGGATGGGCGGCATGCGGAATATCGTGGTCGTCGACGCCCCCTCCAACCTGGGCCTGCGCCCGCCCGCCCCCGGCACCGTGCCCGGCTGTCACAAACTGGCCGGCGCGCTGCGGGAGCGGGGCCTCCTGCGCCGCCTCGCGGCCTTCGAAGGCGGCGTCGTGGTGCCACCCCGCTACGACCGCGGGGACTGGCAGGAGGGCGACGGCGTCTTCCACGCGGACGCCATCGCCGCGTACACCCGCAGGCTCGCCGACCGCATCGAACACCACGTGCGCGCCGAGGACTTCGTCGTCGTCCTCGGCGGGGACTGCTCCATCCAGCTGGGCGCCGCCCTCGCGCTGCGCCGCATCGGGCGCTACGGGCTCGCGGCCCTGGACGGCTCCGCCGACTTCCGGCACCCCGGCAACTCCGACCGGATCGGCGCCGCGGGCGGCGAGGAGCTCGCCCTCGCGACGGGCCGCGGACAGCGGGACCTCACCGACCTGGAGGGGCTGCGGCCCTACCTGCGCGACGAGGACGTATGCCTCTTCGGACTGCGGGACGGGGACGAGGACCGCGCCGAGTTCACCACCCTGAAGATCGCCAACGCGACCGTCGGCGAGCTCAGGAAGTGGGGCGCGGAGAACGTCGCCCGCGCGGTCACGCAGACCCTGGAAGTACCCGAACTCGACGGGTTCTGGGTGCACCTGGACGCGGACATCCTCGACCCGTCGGTGATGCCCGCCGTCGACAGCCCCGACCCCGGCGGCCTGTTCGCCGACGAACTCCTCGACCTGCTCCGGCCGTTCGTGCGCTCACCGCGCTGCGTCGGCCTCAACGTCACCATCTACGACCCGGACCTCGACCCGGACGGCAAGGCGGGCGACCTGCTCACCGACGTGATCGTGTCGGCCCTCGTCCCGTCCTGAGCGGCCGCCGCGCGATCCCGGCCGGGAAGACCTCTGGCCGCCGCCCCGCGGACCGTGTTCCATGGTGATCGTGAAGACCACCGTGCGACGCGACGTACTGACCCTGCCCGCCGCGGGCACGGGACCCGAGAACCCGCTGCCGCCCCTGCTGCCGCTGCGGCCCACGCGCACCCTCGACGAGCGCGCCAAGGAAGGGCTGCCGCCCGACATGGCGCGGCAACTCGGCTACGAGCCGCTGAGGTCACCGCTGCCCACCCGGGTCCTCGACGGGTACGGCCGCGAGCGCACCGAGACGACGCTCGACGTGCTCGTGGTAGAGAACGACCGGCTGCGCGCCACCGTCCTGCCCGGGTACGGCGGCCGCGTCCACTCGCTCCTGCACAAGCCGACCGGGCGCGAACTGCTGTACCGCAACCCGGTGGTGCAGCCCGCCGCGTTCGCGCTCAACGGCGCGTGGATCTCCGGCGGCATCGAGTGGAACATCGGCGCCACCGGCCACACCACCCTCTCCTGCGCCCCCGTGCACGCGGCCCGGGTGCGGGCCCCCGACGGCGGCGAGATGCTGCGCCTGTGGGAGTGGGAGCGGCTGCGCGACCTGCCCTTCCAGGTGGACCTGTGGCTGCCCGAGGGATCCGACTTCCTCCACGTCGGCGTCCGCGTCCGCAATCCGCACGAGAGGCCCGCGCCCGTCTTCTGGTGGTCGAACATCGCGGTGCCCGAGGAGCGCAGGGTGCTCGCCCCCGCCGACGAGGCCTGGCACTTCGCGTACCAGACCGGCGGCTTCCGGCGCGTGCCCGTGCCGGAGTCCGACGGCGTCGACCGGACGTACCCGCTGCGCAGCGAGCACGCCGCCGACTACTTCTACGACGTGCCGGACGGCGAGCGACGGTGGATCGCCGCGGTCGACGACACCGGGCACGGGCTCGTCCAGACCTCCACGGACCTGCCGCGCGGCCGCAAACTCTTCCTCTGGGGCACGGGCACCGGCGGACGGCGCTGGCAGGAGTGGCTCACCGAACCCGGCACCGGCGGCTACGCCGAGATCCAGTCGGGCCTGGCCCGCACCCAGCTGGAACACGTCCGCCTGGAGGCCGAGAGCGAGTTCAGCTGGCTGGAGTCGTACGGGCCGCTGACCGCGTCCGCTGACCGCGTGCACGGCGACTGGGCGGGCGCGCGGGACGAGGTCGCCGCGCGGCTCGGCGACGCCCTGCCGAGGGAGGCCGTGGACGCGGCCCACGAAGCGTGGCTGACCGCCGCCGACACCGAGCCCGGCGACGTCCTCGCCGTGGGCTCGGGCTGGGGAGCGCTCGAAGTCCTGCGCGGGGGTTACAAGTTGCCCGGCACGCCCTTCCCCGAGTCGACGCTCGGACCCGACCAGGAGCCGTGGCTGGAGCTGCTGCGCTCGGGCGCCGTCCCCGAGCCGCGCAAGGTCGCGCCGCCCGGGCCCACACTGGTCGCGCGGCACTGGCGGGACATGCTGGAGACCGCGCCCGCACGGCCGGTCGCCGAGTACCACCTCGGCGTCGCGCAGTGGCACGCGGGCGACCGCGCCCAGGCCGTCCGCAGCTGGGAACGCGGCCTCGAACTGGCCCCCTCCCGCTGGCCGTTGCTGCGCTGCCTCGCCGTCGCCGACCACGCGGAGGGCAACACCGAGCGGGCCGCCGACCGGTACGCGGCCGCCTTCGACGACCTGTGCCAGGAGCGGCGCGACGACGGCCCCGTCTGGACCGCGGCCACCGCCGCGCTCGGCAGGGAGGCGATCACCGCGCTGCTCGCCGCGCACCGCACGGAAGCGGCCCGCGAGGTCTGGGACCGCCTGCACGAGGCGACCCGCGCCGAGGGCCGCTTCCGCCTCCTGGAAGCTCAACTCCGCCATGCCGAAGGTGACATGGCGGGCGTGCGTGCCGTCTTCGAGTCCGGCTTCGAAGCGGCGGACCTCCGGGAGGGCGCGGAGACGCTGGGCGACCTGTGGACGGCGGCGACGGGGGAGGAGGTCCCGGCGCGGTACGACTTCCGGATGCGCCCGGACCACACTCCGTAGGCCACGCCGTGCCGGGGACGGGTCAGCCTCCGGTGACGCGGCGGTCCGCGTACTCGAAGACGGAGCCGTCCGGGTGCATCGCGATGAGGTTGCGGCCGGCCGGGGTGGGGACCGGGCCCGCGACGACCCGCGCCCCGGAGGCGGTCAGGATCGTGTACGCCTCGTCGACGTCCTCGACCGCGATGGTCGCCGCGACCTTGCGGAGCACCTCCAGCTCGTGCTCCGGGCCGCTCATCAACAGGAAGCAGCCGACCGCCGCGACGGAGACGCCGCCCCGTTCGAAGCGCATGGCCTTGCCGCCCGCGAGCCGTTCGTAGAACGCGACCGAGGACTCCAAATCCTCGACGCAGATCCGCAGCGTGGTTCCCAGGATCTCCATGGTCGGAACGATTTCATGATTGCCCGTTCGGCCGCCACCGCCTCCGGCGAGAAGGCCCCCGACTCCTCTCAGCCCACGCACGTCGGAGGGCGGCACCGTGCGGTGCCGCCCTCCGTTCGCCGTGCGCCGTCCTCAGGACTGGGGACGGCTGCCGTGGTTCGCGCCGTTCTTGCGGCGGGCCTTCTTCTTGCGGCGTCGCTTCGAGGACATGGATACCTCCGTGGTTCCTATGGTGCTTCCCGGGTGCGAATCCGGACGATCACGCCCCGCCTACCCTAGGGGACAACCGGCCATGGTGTGTCACGCGTCACGTGCGGCGCCGGGCCGCGCTCCGGTGTCTCGGGGGCGTGGGAGCGGGTACCCGGCCGCCATGACTGGCCCCGAGACACCACTGACCGACCTCGACAAAGGCCTGACCGACGAACTGGTCCGGACGATCCGCGCCGAGCTGCGGGAAGAGCTGCGCGAGCAGACCAGGAAGCAGCGGCGCAAGGCCACGCTGTACGCCGCGTCCGGCGCCGCCGCCCTCTACGCGGGCGCCGCGGCGGCCCTGGCCGTCGGCCTCGTCATCGACCTCGGCCTGCCCGACTGGGCGGCGGCCCTCATCGTGGCGGGACTCCTCGGCGCGGCGGCGGTCCTGCTGCGGAACGCGGCGCGGCCGCGGCCCCCCAAGGACGCCGCCCGGGACGCCGGAGCGCCCGGCGCCGTCCCGCCCGGCGGACCCGGCGTCCCCGACGCCCCGCCGATGCCCCCCACCGCGCCGCCGGTCCCGGAGACCCCGCCGCGCCGAAACACCTGAACCCGAGACACCTGAACCCGAACGGGTTCCGTGACCCTCGGCGGAGTCACCGGTACGGGGTCCGGCGTGCGGGCTCTCAGGCGACCCGGAACTCCTCCACGTCCTCCGTGCGCAGCTGAAGCCCGTGTCCGACGCCGCCGTCCTGGCGGACCACGCCCCCGGTCGGGTCGAGCGCCCCGTCGAAGAACATCGACTCGATCCGCACATGGTCGTGGAACCACTCGATGTGCCGCAGGTTCGGCACGCAGGCCGCGGCCGCCGCGTGCGCGTGCGGCGCGCAGTGGCCCGAGACCTCCAGGCCGTGCGCCTGGGCCAGGGCCGCCGCGCGCAGCCACTCCGTGATGCCGCCGCAGCGCGTCGCGTCCACCTGGAGGCAGTCCACGGAGGGGATCATGCGGGCGAAGTACGGCAGGTCGTAGCCGTAGCCGCCCGCCGTCACATCGCACACCAGGGCGTCCCTGACCAGGGAGAGCCCCCGCAGGTCGTCCGAGGAGACCGGCTCCTCGAACCAGCCGACGCCGTGCTCGGCGAGCACCCGGCCCACCCGCACCGCCTGTTTGCGCGTGTAGCCGCCGTTCGCGTCGACGTACAGCTCGGCCTGCGGGCCGATGACGTCGCGGGCGGTGCGGACCCGGGACACGTCGCGGGCGGCGGACCGTCCCCAGGCCTCGCCGACCTTGATCTTGACGCGCGGGATGTGCTGGCCGTGCACCCAGCCGTTCAGCTGGGCCGCCAGATGCGTGTCGTGGTACGTCGTGAAGCCGCCGCTCCCGTAGACGGGGACCTCGTCGCGGGCCGCCCCGAGGAGGCGTACGAGAGGCAGCTCCAGGAGGCGGGCCTTCAGGTCCCACAGGGCGATGTCGATCGCCGAGATCGCGCATCCGGCGGCGCCGGGGCGGCCGGTGTTGCGGACGGCCTGGGTCATCGCGTCGTGCGCGGCGGGAATGTCGAGGGCGTCGAGTCCCTTGATGGCGGGGGTGAGTTGCTCGTCGACCAGGGCGGCCACGGTCGCGGGGGCGTAGGTCCAGCCGGTCCCCGTCGCGTCGCCCGCCCTGACCTCGGCGACGACGATGGTCGTGGTGTCCCAGGCGAAGGTGCCGTCGGCCTCCGGGGCGTCGGCAGGCACGGTGTAGGCGGAGACGACGGGTCGTTCGAGGGGGACTTCGTGGTTCATCGGGTCTGTCCTGGGTCGTGACGTCGGTGCGGGGGGCTTTCGCCGGCACCCGCGAGGTGCCGGGCCGTGCGGGTCATCGGATGGCGCCGTCGCCGGGTGTGGCGGGCGGGGCGCTCTGGAGCTGCGGCAGCACCTTCGTGCGGTAGAAGTCGAAGAAGCCCCGCTGGTCCGGGCCGATCTGGCTCACGTACACCCGGTCGAAGCCCGCGTCGGCGAAGGCGCCGAGCGCGCCGACGTGTTCGTCCACGTCGTCTCCGCACGTGAAGGAGGAGGCGGCCATCTCGTCGGTGAGCAGCGGGTCGAGCTGCTCGAAGTGGCGTGGCGTCGGCAGGAGTTGGCCCATCTCGCCGGGCAGCAGCTGATTGCCCCACAGTTCGCGCGCCTGGCGCACCGCGGCCTCGCGGTCGGGGCCGTAGCAGACCTTGACGCCGCCGCTGACCGGCTTGCCGCCGCCACCGCCCTTGCGGTAGCGGGAGACCAGCGTCTCGTCGGGCGTCATCGTGATGAAGCCGTCGCCGATACGGGCGGCGAGCGCCGTCGCCTTGGGGCCGAAGCCCGACACGTCGATGGGCACGGGCTCGTCCGGCACCGTGTAGAGGCGGGCCTTCTCGACGGTGTAGTGCGTGCCGTGATGGTTGACCTCCTCGCCGGTGAAGAGGTTCCGCATCACCTGGACGGCCTCCTCCAGCATCTCCAGGCGGATGTGGGCTGGCGGCCAGGGCCCGCCCAGGATGTGCTCGTTGAGTGCCTCGCCGGTGCCGACGCCGAGCCGGAAGCGGCCGCCCGTCATCACCGCGCTCGTCGCCGCGGCCTGCGCGACGACCGCCGGGTGCATGCGCACGGTCGGGCAGGTCACCGCGGTCTCCACGGGCAGCGACACCGCCTCCGTGAGTGCGCCGATCACCGACCAGACGAACGGGCTCTGCCCCTGTGCCGCGTTCCACGGGTGGTAGTGGTCGGAGATCCACAGTGCCTGGAACCCGGCCTGTTCGGCCATCCGGGCCTGCTCGACCAGTTCGGCGGGACCGAACTCCTCGGTCGCCAGGAAGTATCCGTACTCGGGCATGGGGGGTTGCACCTCCGGTGGGCGCGGAGCTGGATGAATACGGCTGCGGGTAACCCCCGTGCGTGGGCGGCAAACGGCGCCCACGCGGCGTCCCTCCGGGGTTGTCCCGGCGTCCGCGGCGGGGGAATCACGCGGCCCGGCGCGGGAGTTTGGCGTCCGCCGGGCAGGGGCACGCGGGGGCCCGCCCGCGCCGGCCCCGACCCACCGGAGGCGCCCCCGGCCGACCCGGCACAAGAGGCCACCCCGACGGAGTACTTCTGGACGACGGGGACTGCGTCGGCACACGCACCCTCGTCCGGTCGTCGGCGTACGTCCTGATCCGCTCGTCGCCGGACGCGGCCGGCCGCTGGAGATCGACGCGGAGTCGGTCGTGGCGGCGGCACGGCTCCCGGTGGAGCGGGGCATGGTCCGGTGAGCCCCTCCCGACCAGGGTGAACACCGCCGTGTCGGTGCGGTCGGGGGCGACTACCGGGCTTGACGCTGGGTACTCGCCGGGTCACGTCGCACTTGGCGAACCGAGCCGAAGGGACCCCCATGAACGACGTACGGACGGTGCGGGCCGGCCGCCACACCGTAGAGCTGCACCGACCGCAGAAAGTCCTCTTCCCCGGCCTCGACGGCAAGGGCAAGGGCGGCGGAGGCACCGATGGGGACCACGGCGGCACGGGCCACACGAAGGCGGACCTCTTCGACTACTACCGGGCCGTCGCCCCCTTCATGCTGCCCCACCTGCGCGACCGGCCGCTGATGCTGGAGCGCCACCCGGACGGTGTCGACGGCCCCCAGTTCATGCAGAAGGACACCCCGGACCACTACCCGGACTGGATCACCCGCGCCGAGGTGGCCAAAGAGGGCGGCACCGTCACCCACACCGTGTGCGACGACACGGCGACCCTGCTCTTCCTCGCCGACCAGGCCTGCGTCACCCTGCACCGCTGGCTCTCCCGCACCTCCCGGATCGACCGGCCCGACCGGATCGTCTTCGACCTCGACCCCGCCGGGGACGACTTCGGCGCGGTGCGCGACGCCGCCCGTCTCCTCGGCGAGCTGCTCGACCACATGAGCCTGCCGTCCGTGCTGATGACGACAGGCTCGCGCGGACTGCACGTCATCGTGCCGCTCAACGGCCACCACGACTTCGACGACGCGCGGTCCTTCGCCAAGGACGTCGCCGACACCCTCGCCGAAGCCCATCCGGAGCGGCTCACCACGGCCGCCCGCAAGAAGGAGCGCGGCGACCGGCTCTACCTCGACGTGCAGCGCAACGGGTACGCCCAGACGGCGGTGGCGCCGTTCTCGGTGCGGGCCAAGTCCGGGGCCCCGGTGGCCGTGCCCATCGCCTGGGAGCAGCTCGACGACCCCGCGGTGCACGCCAGGAGCTGGACCATCGACAACGCCGTGGAACAGGCCCGCACCGACCCGTGGGCCGGTGTCCTGCGCTCCGGACGCGCGCTCGGCCCCGCCCGCCGCAAGCTCCGCGCACTGCGCGGCTGAACTCCCGGCGCCCTGACCGGACACGTAGCGATCACGTTTGGCCAAGGCTCTTCGGGTAACCCGGTGAAGGAGGTGAACATGGCCAATACGTCACGTAAGACGACAGAGAACGTAGACAGCAAGACATCGGCTGAAAAGACGTCTCATGAAGAGCCGTCGCTCCCCGGCCCCCTGGCGGTGCTCCGCCACGCCAGGGAACAGCTCGCCGAGCTGACCGGCATGACGCCCGAATCCGTGTCGTCCTTCGAACGCACCGAGGACGGCTGGGTGTTGGAGATCGAGGTCCTCGAACTCTCCCGTGTCCCCGACACGATGAGCCTCCTCGCGAGCTACGAGGTGCAGCTGGACCCGCAGGGCGAGCTGACGGGCTACCGACGGCTCCGGCGTTACGAGCGCGGACGCTCGGAACCCCGCGGGACCGGCGGCCACTAGGCCGGGAAGACCGGACAGGACCGGAGAAGAACAAGCCAGACAGGACAGCCGAGAACAAGAACAGGACAAGAGCACCCAAGACCCAAGGAGGCCGAGTCGGCATGACCGTAGTCCCGGCACAACAGTCCGGCGGCGGAGGCGGCACCAGTGGCCTGTACGACGTCGTGGAACTCATCCTCGACCGAGGACTCGTCATCGACGCCTTCGTACGCGTTTCGCTCGTCGGTATCGAGATCCTGAAGATCGACGTCCGTGTCGTCGTCGCGAGCGTCGACACCTATCTCCGGTTCGCCGAGGCGTGCAACCGCCTCGACCTGGAGACCGGAAAGAAGAAGGACCCCGGCCTGCCCGACCTCGTGGGCGAGATCACCGAGTCCGGCGCCAAGGGCAAGTCCAAGGGCGCGCTCTCCGGAGCCGCCGAGACCATATCGGACGCCTTCAAGCAGTCCCGTGAGGAAGGCCAGCGCCAGACCGAGGACCGGCCGAAGGCGCGCCGTTCCACCACGTCCCGCCGGAAGGAGGAGCAGGAGTGACCACCTACGTCTACGGCATCGCGAGCAGCTCCCACCCGGCGCTGCCCGAGGGCATGGAGGGCATCGGCCGGCCGGCCTGCCCCGTGCGCATCCTGAAGAGCGGTGAGCTCGCCGCCATCGTGAGCGACGCCCCCGAGGACCTCAAGCCCAAGCGGCGCGACCTCCTCGCACACCAGAACGTCCTGTCGGAGGCCGGCGCGGCCGGCTCCGTGCTGCCGATGCGCTTCGGCAGCCTGGCCCCGGACGACGAGACGGTCAGCTCCGTGCTCGGCGAGCGGGCCGACCACTACCTGGAGCGGCTGCGCACCCTCGACGGCAAGGTCGAGTACAACGTGAAGGCCTCCCACCACGAACAGGCCGTACTGCACCAGGTCCTCGCGGAGAACCCGGAGCTGCGCGCGATGGTCGAGGCCAACCAGCGCCAGGGCGGCGGCACCCACGAGCAGAAGCTGCAGCTCGGCGAGATGGTGACCTCGAACGTGCGGGCCCGCGAGCAGAGCGACGCCGTCGAGGTGCGGCGCGCCCTTGAGCCGGCCGCCGAGGCGGTCGCGGACGGCCCCGAGAGCTCCGGTTGGCTGGCGAACATCTCGTTCCTGGTGAACCGCAAGTCCGCCGAGGGCTTCCTCTCGGCCGTCGAGGAGCTGCGGGCCACCCAGCCGCACCTGGACCTGCGCGTGCACGGTCCGCTGCCCCCGTACAGCTTCGTCGACCCGGGGCCCGCAAAGCCCGCGGAGTGAGAGTGACGGCATGGGCCTGATCGGTGAACTGCTCCTGCTGCCTCTCGCCCCGGCCCGCGGCTCCCTCTGGGTGCTCAGGCAGGTGGTCGACGAGGCGGAGCGGCAGTACTACGACCCCTCGGCGATCCGTCGTGAACTCTCCCGCCTTGAGGAACTCCTGGAGGCGGGAGAGATCGACGAGGCCGAGTTCGAACGGCGCGAGGACGAGCTCCTCGACCGACTGCAGCACAGCACAGGACAGGACTTCTGAGAATGAACCGAATGGCAGTGGGCCTCGCCGTGGGCGCGGGATACGTCCTCGGTCGCACGAAGAAGGCGAAGTTCGCGTTCGCCGTCGGCACGATGGTGGCCGGCAAGCGGCTCAACCTGAGCCCCAAGGCGCTGGGCACGTTCGTGTCCCAGCAGCTGCAGAACAACCCGCAGTTCAAGGAGATCGGCGACCAGCTGCGCCAGGACGTGCGGGGCGTGGGCAAGGCGGCCACCGGCTCGCTCCTCAACCGGCAGCTCGAAGGCCTCGCCGACCGTCTGCACGACCGCACCCTCGGCGTCCAGGACCGCATCGCCGGCGTGGTGCCGGGCCAGGCGGACGACGCCGACGAGGACGAGGACACCGAGAGCCGCGACCAGGACCGGGACGAGGAGCCCGACGAGGAGCGGGACGACGACGCGGAGCCCGAGCGGTCAGGACAGCGCAAGAAGGCGCCTCCGAAGCGGACCTCCCGGCAGACGGACGCGAAGCCGGACGCCAAGTCCGCACCGAAGGACGCCGCGAAGACCGCCGCGAAGAAGACCCCGGCCAAGAAGAGCCCGCAGAAACCAGCCCGTAAGACCGCCCAGAAGAAGTCCACCGCGGCGGCGCGCGGCACCGCCCGCAGGGCTGCGTCGTCGGCGTCTTCGGCCCGCAGCGGCGGCGGCAGGGCGAAGGGAGGCAGCGACCATGGCTGAGTCACCTTTGAGCAACATCACGCGCAGCCCGGCCGCCGACCGCCTGAAGGACGAGGCGCAGGCCTACCTCATGGCCCAGGTCGAGCGCATGCTCGTCGGCGTGGGGCACCGGCTCGGCGACGCCACCGTCAAGCTGAACGACATAGCGGAGGGCAAGAGCCCCGGCTTCGGCAAGCTGGCGGCACAGGCGGGCAAGAAGGTCGCCGAGGGCAAGGGCCCGGTGCGCAGCGCGCTGGAACTCGGCGGCAACCACGTGAAGGAATCCGTCAAGGGGGCCGTCCAGAACCTCGGCGGCAAGCGCAAGAAGGGCGGCGCGGGCCAGAAGCCGACGGTGATCCTGGAGTACGTCGACGTCGGCGTGCCGCTCCGCGAGGCGTACGACCAGTGGACCCAGTACCAGGAGTTCTCCACGTTCGCCAAGGGCGTCAAGGGCGCCACCGTGGCGAACGACACGGACTCCGACTGGAAGCTCAAGGTCTTCTGGTCCAGCCGAAGTTGGAAGGCGCACACCACCGAGCAGGTGCCGGACCAGCGCATCACCTGGACGTCCGAGGGCGGCAAGGGGACGACGAAGGGTGTCGTCACCTTCCACGCCCTCGCCGAGAACCTCACCCGGGTACTGTTGATCATCGAGTACTACCCGAAGGGCCTCTTCGAGAAGACCGGCAACATCTGGCGCGCCCAGGGCCGCAGGGCCCGGCTCGACCTCAAGCACTTCGCCCGGCACATCTCGCTGCGCGGCGAGGCGAGCGACGGCTGGCGCGGCGAGATCCGCGACGGCGAGGTCGTCCGCAGCCACGAGGACGCCGTGGCCGAGGAGGAGGACGAGCACGAGGACGGGCACGAGGCGCAGGACGAGCACGAGGCGCAGGACGAGCCGGAGTCCGAGTACGACGAGGAAGAGGACGAGCGCGAGGACGAACCGGCAGAGGAGTACGAGGACGAGCCCGAAGAGGCGCCCGAAGAGGCGGAGGACGAGGAACTCCGGGGCGAGCATGAGCAGGAGCTCGACGAAGAGGACGAGCCCGAGCCGGAGGACGAGCCCGAGGACGAGTACGACGAAGAGGCCGAGGACGAGGCCGACGCCGACGAGGAGAAGCAGCGCGAGTACGCCGAGTCGGCCGGCGGCGGACGGGCCCGTCGATGACGACCTCCTCTGGCGGCGGACTGCCCGGCCCCTACGGCGGAGGCGGTGGCGGGGCCAACCTCGCCGACATCCTCGAACGCGTCCTGGACAAGGGCATCGTCATCGCCGGCGACATCAAGATCAACCTGCTCGACATCGAACTGCTCACCATCAAGCTCCGCCTCATCGTCGCCTCCGTGGACAAGGCCAAGGAGATGGGCATCGACTGGTGGGAGGGCGACCCGGCGCTCTCCCAGGGGGCGCGCCGCACGGAACTCTCGCGGGAGAACGCCGAGTTGCGCCAGCGCCTCGCGGAGCTGGAGGAGCGGATGTCCCTGGAGCCGGCCGAGAAGGAGACACATGAACGCCGTGAACGATGATCCGCACGGCGACGGCCCGCGCCACGACGACCTGCGGTACGTCTACGCGGTCTGCCGCCCCTTCACCGCACCGCTCGCCGCCGACCTCACCGGGGTCGGCGGCGTGCCGCCCCGCCGCCTCGAACACGAGGGCCTGGTCGCCCTGGTCGGCCCGGTGCCGGAGCGGGACTTCGCGGAGGACGCGCTGCGCGCCCACCTGGAGGACCTGGACTGGCTCTCCGACACGGCCCGCGCGCACCAGCGGGTGATCGACGCGCTGACCTCCGTCACCTGCCCGCTGCCGCTGCGCCTCGCGACCGTCTTCCGTGACGACAGCGGCGTACGCGCCATGCTGTCGGACGGGGCGGAGCGGTTCCACCGCGTCCTCGAACGGATCGACGGACGCGTCGAGTGGGGCGTCAAGGTCCACCTGCTGAGCGAGGAGTCCACCGCGCCGCAGGCCGCCGCCCCGGCCCGGGAGAGCGGGCCGCTCAGCGGGCGCGACTATCTGCGCCGGCGGCGCAGCCAGCGCACGGCGCAGGAGGAGGGCTGGCAGCGGGCGGAGGTGTTCGCCCGGCGCCTCCACGAGACGCTGTCGCGGCGCGCCGACGACTCCCGGCTGCACGCGCCGCAGAACGCCGAGCTGTCCCGCACGCCGGGGCGCAACGTGCTCAACGCGGCGTATCTGGTGAGCCGCGCGGACTCCGAGGAGTTCGTCGAGCTCGTGGACCGCACGAAGGACGAGGACGAGGGAACGAGCCGTCTGCGGGTGGAGCTGACGGGGCCGTGGGCCGCGTACTCCTTCACCGGCGACGAGTCCGACGGCCACGAACGCGCCGACGGCGACAAGGACCGTGCCGAATGACCGTCGTCGAGCGCCGCGAGATCGCCCTGGTCGACCTGCTCGACCGGCTGCTCGCGGGCGGCGTCGTCATCAAGGGCGACATCACCCTGCGGATCGCGGACGTCGATCTCGTACGGATCGACCTGAACGCGTTGATCAGCTCGGTGAACGAACAAGTGCCGTCGCCGTGGCCGGACAGGGAGTGAAGCAAACCATGGAACCGGAGCGCCGCGACGAACGCCGCAAGCGCATGGACCTCGACCCCGACACCGTGGAGCGGGACCTGGTGAAGCTGGTCCTTACCGTCGTCGAACTCCTCCGTCAGCTGATGGAGCGACAGGCGGTGCGCCGTTTCGACACCGGTGAGCTGACCGAGGACCAGGAAGAGCGGATCGGCCTCACGCTGATGCTCCTGGAGGACCGGATGGCCGAGCTCCGGGACCGGTACGGGCTGCGGCCCGAGGATCTGAACCTGGACCTCGGGCCGCTGGGCCCCCTGCTTCCCAGGGAGTGACCCGCTGGGCCCGCTCCGGCGAAGCGCCCGGTGGCTCACTTCCGGCAGAGGACCTCCCCGTGCAGCACCGCGAACCACGCGTCCTGTCGGCCGCCCCACTCCCGCCACGCCGCGGAGACGGCGCGCAGCCCCGCCGCGTCCACGTGGCCGCCCGAGACCGCGCGTTCGGCGTACGTGGAGGCGAGCGTGCGGTCCGCCCACAGGCCGCTCCACCAGGCCCGCTCGTCCGCGGAGCTGTAGCACCAGGTGGCGGCGGTCGCGGTGATGCCGGACTCCGCGAAGCCGGCCTCCAGGGCCCAGGACTTGAGCCGGCGCCCCGCGTCGGGCTCGCCGCCGTTGGCGCGGGCCACCCGCAGGTACAGGTCCAGCCAGTCGTCCATGGCGGGCAGCTCCGGATACCAGGTCATCGCCGAATAGTCCGCGTCGCGGACCGCGACGATGCCGCCGGGCTTGCAGACGCGGCGCATCTCCCGCAGCGCCCGCACCGGGTCGCCCACGTGCTGGAGCACCTGATGGGCGTGGACGACGCAGAACGTGTCGTCGGGGTAGTCGAGGTCGTGCACGTCGGCGACGGCGAACTCCACGTTGCGCAGGCCGCGTTCGGCCGCGGTGGCGCGTGCCGTGCCGAGGATGTCGGGGGCCCGGTCCACGCCGGTGACGCGGCCGTCGGAAACCAGCGCGGCGAGGTCCGCGGTGATGGTCCCGGGGCCGCAGCCGATGTCCAGGACCGTCATGTGGGGCTTCAGCGAACCGACCAGGTAGGCGGCCGAGTTGGCGGCGGTGCGCCAGGTGTGCGAACGCAGCACGGACTCGTGGTGCCCGTGCGTGTAGACGGCGGTCTCCTCCGGCATGGCGGAACTCCTTCGCTCCTTCGGGTACGTGGAGGAGGCACCGTACGCCGCCATGCCGAATGGTGAGACCTGCGTATCAGTATGTGGTCTATCCGGTCGGAGTGGTCGAACCGTGCGGAGTCAGCGGACGGCGGGCAGCGGGCGGTACACGGTCAGCGCCTCGGGCAGCTTGTCGACCGTCAACGACCCCTGTACATGCGTCACTTCACCGTCGTACGCCACGACCGTGCCCGCCCCGAGGCCGTCCACCCGCAGCCGGGGCAGCCGCGCGGCCGCCTGTGCGGGGGAGCGCACGTCCGGTCCCGTCAGCGCCGCGGCGAGCAGCCGGACACCCGGCCTGCGGCCGCCGTGCACGATGCGCACGTCGAGCAGCCCGTCCGCCAGGTCGAGCCTGCGGCCCGGCGTGAGGCCCGACCGGTGGTAGGTGCAGTTGCCCGCGAAGAGCATCCACAACGCCCGCTCCCCGCCCCGGAAGTGGGCGACCATCGGCCGCTCGTCCGAGCGCAGCACCTTCAGCGCGGCGAGCACCGAGGCCGGCTTGCTGCCGACGCGGTGCGTCCACTGCTCGCGCTGCCGCACCAGCTCCGGATACACACCGAGGCTGAACGTGTTGAGGAAGTACCCGGAGTTCCCGGACTCCCCGGAGCCCCCCGAGGAGGAGAAGCGGCCGACGTCGACCGCGACCGCGTCGCCCGCCTCCACCGCGCAGGCCAGGTCGCGGGCGTCCTCGACCCCGAGGTCGTACGCGAAGTGGTTGAGCGTGCCGCCGGGCAGCACCGCGAGCGGCAGCCCGTGGTCCAGGGCGACGCGGGCCGCCGCGTTGACCGTGCCGTCGCCGCCGCACACGCCAAGGACCTGGGCGCGGCCCGCCGCCTTCTCCAGCTCGGCGCCGATGTCTGCGGGTTCGGCGACGACGACCTCCGCCGCCGGCAGCGCGTCCCGCAGCGTCTTCACGCGCTGCGGGGTACCGGCCCCCGCGTTGGCCACCAGGACGAGCCCCGCACCGCCCGGCAGCGCGGGCGCCGTCACCCGGGGGCGTCCCGGCGGCGCCAGCTGGGCCCGCGTCGGCACCAGGCCGCGCACCGCGAACGCCGCGCCCGCGCCCAGCGCCCCGCCCACCAGGACGTCGCTCGGAAAGTGCGCCCCGGTGTACACACGGGAGACCGCGACGGCCGCCGCGAGCGGCGCGACGGCCGCACCCCACGCCCGCGACTCCAGCGCCACCCCCGTGGCGAACGCCGCGGCGGACGCCGAGTGGCCCGAGGGGAACGACGTGGTGATCGGCTGTCGCTTCAGCCGCCGGATCAGCGGCACCGGGTCGAGCAGCGGCCGCGCCCTGCGCACCGAGCGCTTGCCCAGCGTGTTGATCGTCGCGGAGGCCAGCGCCAGGGAGGCCACGCCGCGCACGGCCGCGCGCCGGGCCCGCGGGGTGCGCGTCGCGGCGATCCCCGCGGCCGTCGCGAACCACAGCACGCCGTGGTTGGCGCTCCGGCTCAGCCGGGGCAGCACCCGGTCGGCGCCGGGCCAGTGCCGCGCGGCGACCGCTTCGAACAGCCGGCTGTCGAGGGAGACCATGCGGGCCTTGAACGGATGGTGCCCGGCGGCGGGGCGGGACAGGTCGATGCCGGAGACGTCCGGGGAATCAGCGCACATGCCGCACGCGTACCCTGCGCGCCGCCCTTCAGGCCGGACGGGTGCAGCGGACCGCGCGGGAAACGGTTTGCCCGGGCACCCTTCGGCCACGGACAATCCCGCTCATGGGACATCTGGAAGCCGCACACCTTGAGTACTACTTGCCGGACGGGCGGGCGCTGCTCGGTGATGTCTCCTTCCGGGTCGGCGAGGGCGCGGTCGTCGCCCTGGTCGGGGCGAACGGCGCGGGGAAGACGACCCTGCTCCGGCTGATCTCCGGCGAGCTCCAGCCGCACGGCGGCAGCGTCACCGTGAGCGGCGGACTCGGCGTGATGCCGCAGTTCGTGGGCTCCGTGCGCGACGAGACCACCGTGCGCGACCTGCTCGTCTCGGTCTCCCGGCCGCGGATCCGCGAGGCCGCGAAGGCCGTCGACGCCGCCGAGCACGCGATCATGACGGTCGACGACGAGGCCGCCCAGATGGCGTACGCCCAGGCGCTCTCCGACTGGGCGGAGGTCCAGGGGTACGAGGCGGAGACGCTGTGGGACATCTGCACCACCGCCGCGCTCGGCGTCCCCTACGACAAGGCCCAGTTCCGCGAGGTCCGCACGCTCTCCGGCGGCGAGCAGAAGCGCCTCGTCCTGGAGGCCCTGCTGCGCGGCACCGACGAGGTGCTGCTCCTCGACGAGCCGGACAACTACCTCGACGTACCGGGCAAGCGCTGGCTGGAGGAGCGGCTCAAGGAGACCCGCAAGACCGTCCTCTTCGTCTCCCACGACCGGGAGCTGCTCGCCCGCGCCGCCGAGAAGATCGTCAGCGTCGAGCAGAGCCCCGGAGGCGCCGACGCATGGGTGCACGGCGGCGGCTTCGAGACGTTCCACGAGGCCCGCAAGGAGCGCTTCGCGCGCTTCGAGGAGATGCGCCGCCGCTGGGACGAGAAGCACGAGCAGCTGAAGAAGCTGGTGCGCACCCTGCGCCAGGCCGCCGAGGTCAGCCACGAGATGGCGTCGCGCTACCACGCGGCGCAGACCAGGCTCCGCAAGTTCGAGGAGGCGGGCCCGCCGCCCGAGCCGCCGCGCGAGCAGGACATCACCATGCGGCTGCACGGCGGACGGACCGGCGTCCGGGCCGTGACCTGCGAGAACCTTGAGCTCACCGGTTTGATGAAACCCTTCGACCTGGAGGTCTTCTACGGCGAGCGCGTCGCGGTCCTCGGTTCGAACGGCTCGGGCAAGTCGCACTTCCTGCGGCTGCTCGCCGGCGACACCGACAACCCGGTCGCGCACACCGGAGCCTGGAAGCTCGGCGCGCGCGTCGTGCCCGGCCACTTCGCGCAGACCCACGCCCACCCCGAGCTGCTCGGCCGCACCCTCCTCGACATCCTGTGGCGCGAGCACGCGCAGGACCGCGGCGCCGCGATGTCCCGGCTGCGGCGGTACGAGCTGACGGGTCAGGCGGAGCAGAAGTTCGAGCGGCTCTCCGGCGGCCAGCAGGCCCGCTTCCAGATCCTGCTGCTCGAACTGCAGGGCTGCACGGCGCTGCTCCTCGACGAGCCCACGGACAACCTCGACCTGGAGTCCGCGGAGGCGCTGCAGGAAGGCCTGGAAGCGTTCCAGGGGACGGTCCTCGCCGTCACCCACGACCGCTGGTTCGCCCGCTCCTTCGACCGCTACCTCGTCTTCGGCAGCGACGGCCGGGTCCGTGAGACGCCGGAGCCGGTGTGGGACGAGCGGCGGGTCGACCGGGTGCGGTAGACCCGCCGCGCCGCCGGACGTCAGCCGAAGGCCGGCGACGCCTGCTGCGTGCGTCCGGCGCCCGGTGCCGCCCGGCACGTCACGTCCTTCGCCGGCAGCCTGCCGGTGACCAGGTAGGCCGTGGCGGTGTCCTGCGCGCACCGGTTGACCGGGCCCGCCGCCATGCCGTACGCGACGCCGTGCCCCTCGCCCTCGTCGACGGTGACGAGCCGGGAGCCCTTGAGCGCGCGGTGCATGCCCCGTGCGGTCGACAGCGGGGTCTGCGAGTCCCACTCGTTCTGCAGGATCAGCGTGCCGACGCTGTTGTCCACCCTGGTCACGGGCTCCACCGGCCGGTCCCAGAAGGCGCACGGGTTGATGTTGGACGCGAAGTCGCCGAACAGCGGATAGCGGGCGGCGTCACGGACCGAGTCGCGGCGGTACGTCTCGGGGTCCCGCGGCGCCGGGGCGTCGCCGCACACGACGGTCCAGAGCGCCGAGACCAGGTCGTCCGGGTTCTCCGGCGCGGACGGGAACTCGGGGACCGGCTCGCCCGCGGCGGCGTCCCTGAGGAGGGCGACGAGTTCGGCGGCGCTGCGGACGGTGAAGAACTCACGCCGCAGGAAGGCGCGGATGTCGGTGCCGGTGAGCTTCTCCGTGCCCACGACGATCGGGTCGCGGTCGGCCCGCTCGACCAGGCCCCAGAAGGTCGCGGAGACCTCGGCCGGGGTCTTTCCCAGGCGGTACGTCGACGCGTGCCCGGCGGTCCACCGCGTCCAGCGCGCGAACGCGGGCTCGGCCTCCGGCCCCCAGACCTGGAACATCTTCCGCCACATGAGCTTCGGGTCGACGGCGCTGTCGAGGACGAACCGGTCGGCGCGGCGCGGGAACAGCTGCGTGTAGACGGCGCCGAGGGCGGTCCCGTACGAGACGCCGAAGTACGAGATCCTCTGCTCGCCGAGGACGGCCCGCAGGACGTCCATGTCCCGGGCGGTGTTGCGGGTGGTGATGTGCGCCAGCCTGTCGCCCGTCCGCGCGCGGCACTTGTCGGCCACGGTCTTCGCCCATCCGACGTTCGGGCCGAACGGCCGGTAGTGGCGCGGCCACTGCCGCTCCGCCGGGGTGAGCCCGCAGGTGACGGGCGCGCTGCGGCCGATGCCCCGGGGGTCGAACCCGATGAGGTCGTAGCGGTCCGTCACCGACCGGGGCATGTCCTTGGACAGGGCGAGCGGCAGGTCGAGCCCGGGGCCGCCGGGGCCGCCGGGGTTGGAGAGGAGGACTCCGCGGCGCTTGCCGGCGTCACGCGCTCCGATCCGGGATATCGCGAGGTCGATGGTGGTGCCGTCGGGGTCGCGGTAGTCGAGGGGCACCTTGATGGTGGCGCACCGGAAACGGGCGGGCGTGTCGGAGCCGCACCGCTTCCAGTCCGGGGTCTGGTGCGTGAACCGGGCCGGCGGGGCGCTCTCGGTGTCCGGCTGGGGTGCGGCCGAGACGGGCAGCGCGGTGAGGCCGGGGAGCAGCGCGGCGGCCGCGCCGAGCGCGAGGAGCGGTAAGAGACGGCGGCGTGGAGCGGAGCGGGGCATCGAGGCGGTCCTTCCGATCGGTGAAGTTCTGCCGATCGGATGGACGCCGGAACAGAGCCCCCTGCCTCCCCTGCGGGAACCGCTGTTTCAGGACATTTCCCGGGCCTCCGCACACCGCCGTCGCAGGCACCCGTCACGCACCGGGAGCGCGCGCGAACCGTGTGCGGTGCATCCTGGGTAGTACGGGCCCAGCGGGTACCCGGGAGGCAGGGAGCGAGACGACCACAGCGATGGGAGCGCGCCATGAACGGAGTCGAGCCGAGCCGGCTGGACGACCAGCAGCTCATCAAGGAGCTGGAGACGATCCACCGCACCCGCCACACCACCCTGCTGCACGGTTCGAGCGACGCCCTGCGGGCCCACAACGAACGCATGGCCCAGCTGGAGGGCGAGTATCTGCGCCGCCACCCGCACCGGTCGGTGGCGGGCGGACGGACCCGCGAAGGCGCGCGGGAGAGGGGAACGACAGGCTCATGACGGACCGTCCCGCAAGCGAGGCCGACCCGCTCCTGCTGGACCGGCACGGCGCGGCACTCGACCTCTTCACCGACCGCGTGCACGCCGTCCGCGCCGACCAGTGGACCGACCC
The DNA here is from genome assembly GCF_040654255.1 of Streptomyces sp. NPDC050732. Classification (NCBI taxonomy): domain Bacteria; kingdom Bacillati; phylum Actinomycetota; class Actinomycetes; order Kitasatosporales; family Streptomycetaceae; genus Streptomyces; species Streptomyces sp. NPDC050732. The sequence goes on along the minus strand of NZ_JBFAHP010000015.1, from coordinate 102,073 downwards.
CACCCCCTGCACCGACTGGACCGTGCACGACCTGGTGAACCACCTCACGGCCGAACAGCTGTGGGTGCCGCCGCTGGTCCGCGACGGCGCCACCATGGAGTCCGTCGGCGACCTCTTCGAAGGGGACATGCTCGGCCCCGACCGGATCGCCTCCTGGGACACCGCGGCCGCCGCCTCCCGGGACGCCTTCCGCGAACCGGGCGCCCTGCACCGTATCGTCCACCTCTCCTCCGGGGACGCGTCGAGCACCTTCTACTGCGGCCAGATGACCGTCGACCTCATCGTGCACGCGTGGGACCTGTCCCGCGCGATCGGCGCCGACGAGCAGCTGCCCGACGACCTCGTCGACTTCGCGGTGCGGGAAGTCGCCCCGTACGCCGACGAGTTGGAGAAGAGCGGCCTCTTCGCCCCTGCGGTGGAGCCGCCGACCGACGCCGACGCGCAGACCAAGCTGCTGAACCTCATGGGCCGCGGGGTGTGACCCCCTCGCGGCAGAGGGAACCTGATGCTCATGAGAGTCGGTGTGGTGGATGTGGGATCGAACACGGTGCGCCTGGTCGTCGCGGACGCCGACGGGCAGGTGCCGTTGCCGGTCCACACGGTGAAGAGACGGCTGCGGCTGGGCGAGCACCTGGACCAGGACGGGCGGCTCGGCGAGGAGCCGGTCGGGCAGCTGGTCGCCGCGGTGCGCGACGTGCAGGAAGAAGCGCGGAGGTGGGGGGTGGCCGAGCCCTTCGCCTTCGTCACGTCGATCGTGCGCGACGCCCCGAACCGGGCCGAGGTGCTTGAGGCGGTGGCGGCGGGGACCGGGGTCCGGCTGCGCACCCTGTCCGGTGAGGCCGAGGCGGAGCTGACGTTCCTCGCCGCCCGGCGGTGGATGGGCTGGCGCGCGGGGCCGCTGGTGCTCTTCGACATCGGCGGCGGTTCCCTGGAGGTCGCCTTCGGGCGCAGCCGCCTGCCGGACTACGCGGCCTCGCTGCCGCTGGGGGCGAGACGGCTGACGCGGGAACTCTTCGACGGCCAGGACCCGCCCCGCGAGGCGGACCTCAAGGCGGTACGGCGCCAGGTCCGCCACCAGCTGCGCGACGTGGCCGCGCGGATCCGCTGGGAGATGCCGCACACGGCCGTCGCCACGTCACGTACGTTCCAGCAGCTCGCCCGGCTGTGCGGAGCGGCCCCCGGTCGCTACGGCCCGTTCATGGAGCGGCAGTTGGACCGCACCGAGCTGGGCAAGGCGGTCCGGGAGCTGGCCCGGCTGCCCGCCGAGCGGCGCGCCCAGCTGCCGGGCATCTCGGCGGCGCGCGCCGGACAGTGCGTGGCCGGCGCGGTCGTCGCCCACACGGCCATGAAGCTGACCGGGATCGAGACGGTGACGGTCTGTCCGTGGGCGCTGCGCGAGGGCATCCTGCTGCGCTACATCGAGGACGGCGACGCCGACTGGTGGGCCGGGGAACACGTGCACACCGCCGACGGCGGCCGCGGTGACCCGGCGTCCCTGGGACTGGCCACCGCGACCTGCGCCACCTAGCCCCCCTTGGCGAACTCTGCGAGGAACGCCTCGCAGAACGCCTTGAGGTCGTCCGGCTTGCGGCTGGTGATCAGCGTGTTGGGGCCGCCGTCGCAGACCTTGACCTGCTCGTCGACCCAGGTGCCGCCCGCGTTGCGGATGTCGGTCTTGAGGCTCGGCCAGGAGGTCAGTGTCCGGCCGCGCACCACGTCCGCCTCGACGAGCGTCCACGGGGCGTGGCAGATGGCCGCCACCGGCCGGCCCTGGTCGAAGAAGTCCCGTACGAACGAGACGGCCTTCTCGTCCATCCGCAGGAAGTCCGGGTTGGCGACGCCGCCGGGCAGCACGAGCCCGCCGAACGCGTCGGCCCGCGTCTCGCCCACGACCTCCTGGACGGGGAACGTGTCCGCCTTGTCGAGATGGTTGAAGCCCTGCACCTCGCCGGATTGCGTCGACACCAGGACGGGCTCGTCGCCGGCGTCCTTGACGGCCTGCCACGGGTCGGTGAGTTCGATCTGCTCGACGCCCTCGGGCGCCACGAGGAACGCGATGCGCTGCGGCATGGCGGAGTGTCCTTTCTCTTCTTCGAGCTCTTGTGTCTCGCTGTACGTGTGCCACTCCGGGCGGGTTATATGTAGACCCTTTTGCCCTTTCTACGGGCCTTTGGTCCCGAGGTGGCGCAGCGACACGGCATGCCCCCCGGCGGCCTATGCGAGGCCCGGCGCGAGGTCGCCGAGGCTCACCATCCCCACCGGCCGGCCGTCCTCGACGACGGGCAGCCGCCGGACCGCGTGGTCGCGCATCAGTCCGACCGCGGCCGACACCGCGTCGTCGGGGCCCACCACCACCGGATTGGGCGTGCAGACGGCCTGCGCGCTGACGGTCAGCGGATCGGCGCCGTCCGCCACGGCGCGCAGCGCGATGTCCCGGTCGGTGAGCACACCGAGGACCTGGCCGTCCAGGGCGACCAGCACGTCGCCGGTGTCCTGGGCGCGCATCAGCTGCGCCGCTTCCACGAGGGAAGCGTCGGGGCGGACGGCCACGACGCCCGGCGTCATGACGTCCCTCACGTAATCGGCCATGGCTGGGCCCTTCCTGCATCTGTCGTTCGTGTCCCGCGTCTGTCCCTCGTGCGTTCGTCGTGTGCTGTCGCCGCAGTACCCCTGAGCTCCGCGGCCATGCCCTTTCCGGGAGGTTTGCGCCGCCGGGCCGGGGAGACCCGGCCCGCGACACCCCCCACACCGACTGGGAGGGCAGGGGTCATGGCGGTACTCGCTGTATTCATCCCGCTGGTGATGCTGGGCGTGGTCCTGGCACTCGGCCGGTACGAGGAAATGCTGCTGCCGCCCGCGAAGCACCCGGACGACGTCGTACGGCGCCGCACCGCGTGAAGCGGCAGCACGGTGCCGCCGGGCCCCTCGAAACGGCCGGGCGGCACCGTCGCGCGGCCCCCTCCACCACCGGGTCTAGTGCCGGCCCCATTCCTGCATCTTCGCCTTCAGACCCTGCTTGATCATCGAACCGCGGTCCGCATCGCCCTTGAACACGGAGGACACCGTGGCCTCCAGCTGGTCCCACGTCGCGTGCGGCGGGATCGGCGGGACCGCGGGGTCGGTGCGGAACTCCAGCACCGCGGGGCCGTTCGCCGCGAGACCGGCGCGCCAGGCGTCCTCGACGTCCTCGGGGCGCTCCACCCGGATGCCGGTCAGCCCGATCGAACGCGCGAACTCGGCGTACGGCACGTCCGGCAGGGACTGCGACGGCAGGAAGGACGGGGCACCCTCCATCGCCCGCATCTCCCACGTCACCTGGTTCAGGTCCTGGTTGTTCCACACGGCGACGACCAGCCGAGGGTCGTCCCAGCGGTGCCGGTACTTGGCGGCGGTGACCAGCTCCGCCATGCCGTTCATCTGCATCGCGCCGTCCCCCACCAGGGCCACCACGGGCCGGTCCGGGTGCGCGAACTTCGCCCCGATCGCGTACGGCACCCCGCACCCCATCGTGGCGAGCGTGCCCGACAGCGAGGCCCGCATGTCGCCGCGGACGGTGAGGTGGCGCGCGTACCAGTTCGCCACCGAGCCCGAGTCGGCGGTGATGACCGCGTTGTCGGGCAGCAGCGGGTCGAGCGCGCGCGCCACGTACTCCGGGTTGACCGGGTCGGCGGAGAGCGCCGCCCTGCGCTCCAGCACACCGTTCCAGCGCGTCACGTTCGCGCGGATCTCGTCGGACCACTCGCGGCAGACCGCGCGGCGGTCCTTGTCGATGAGCGGGATCAGCTCGCGCAGCGTCGCCCGCGCGTCGCCGACGAGATTCACCTCGTACGGGTAACGCATCCCGATCATGTGCGGATCGATGTCGATCTGCACGCCCCGCGCCGAGCCGAACTCCGGCAGGAACTGCGAGTAGGGGAAGCTCGAACCGATCGTCAGGAGGGTGTCGCAGTCGCGCATCAGCTCGTAGCTGGGGCGGGTGCCGAGCAGGCCGATCGAACCGGTGACGTACGGAAGCTCGTCGCTCAGCGCGTCCTTGCCGAGGAGCGCCTTCGCCACGCCCGCGCCGAGCACCTCCGCGATCTCCTGGACCTCGGCGCGGGCGCCCGCGGCTCCCTGGCCGATGAGGATCGCCGCCTTGTCGCCGGAGTTCAGGATCTCCGCGGCACGCTCCAGGGCGGTCGGCGAGGGCATCGCCGTCCAGCTGCTGCGGTCCAGGCTGGAGGGGACCATCTTGAACGCGTGCGGGGGAGGGGAGTACTCCAGCTCCTGTACGTCACCGGGGACGATGACGGCCGTCGGGCAGCGCCGCGCGTACGCGGTGCGGATCGCCCGGTCGATGACGTTGGGCAGCTGCTCGGGCACCGTCACCGTCTCGACGAAGTCACCCGCCACGTCCTTGAACAGCGTGTGCAGGTCGACCTCCTGCTGGTACGAGCCGCCCATCGCGCTGCGGTCCGTCTGCCCGACGATGGCGAGGACCGGCACGTGGTCGAGCTTCGCGTCGTAGAGACCGTTGAGGAGATGCACCGCCCCGGGGCCCGACGTCGCCACGCACACGCCGAGCCGCCTGCCGAACTTGGCGTACCCGACGGCCTGCAGGGCGGACATCTCCTCGTGCCGCGACTGCACGAAACGCGGCCGGTCCTCGGCCCTGCCCCACGCGGCCAGCAGACCGTTGATGCCGTCACCCGGATAGCCGAAGACCTGCTCGACGCCCCAGGCGCGCAGCCTCTCCAGAATGTGGTCGGCGACCTTGACGCTCATGACGGAGCCCTCCGAACGGATCGGGAATCGGCGGTCACGTCCGGGTGTCCGGCCGAACCGGCGAGAAACATCTGGGGTGTTTGCTGACGAAGGCTCGGGGCAGGCGGAAGAGAGTGCTTCGGAACGGAGGCACGTCCGTGGGAGCGACCGCGTCGCTCGCCCCCGGGTGTGCCCCGTCGCGATCCGACACGCACGCACTCCCACGGTGACCGTCCACCCCCAAGGCACCCCACGAGGGAGTTGCGACGCACCATGCGATCCCACGCCAGCACCGCAGTGGCCACCAGGACCAAGCGGCACCCACACGACGACGCCCCGGACACGGCGGAAGGCTTCGCCCGCCTCGTCGAGATGGAACCCGGACCCGAAAGGGACGCGCTGCGCCAGGAGCTCGTCCGGGCCTGGCTGCCCATGGCCCAACGGCTCGCCGGCCGGTTCCGCAACCGCGGCGAGGCCCTCGACGACCTGCGGCAGGTCGCCGCCCTCGGCCTCGTCAAGGCCGTCGACCGCTACGACCCGCAGCGCGGCACCGCCTTCGAGAGCTACGCGGTACCCACCGTCACCGGTGAGATCAAGCGGCACTTCCGCGACCACATGTGGACCCTGCACGTGCCGCGCCGCGTCCAGGACCTGCGCAACCGCGTACGGTTCGCCCGCCAGGACCTCTCCCAGCTCTCCGGGCGCGTCCCCACCGTCGCCGAGATCGCCGAGCACGCGCAGATGAGCGAGGAGGACGTCAAGGCCGGCCTGGAGGCGCTCGACAGCTTCACCGCGCTCTCCCTCGACGCCGAACTGCCCGGCAGCGAGGACGGCTACTCGCTGAGCGACGCGCTCGGCGGCCCCGACCCCGCGCTCGACGTCGTCGTCGACCGCGAGGCCGTCAAGCCGCGCATCGCGGAGCTGCCCGAGCGCGAGCGGGAGATCCTCTACATGCGCTTCTTCGGCGACATGACGCAGAGCCGCATCGCGGACGAGATGGGCATCTCGCAGATGCACGTCTCACGGCTGATCAGCCGCTGCTGCGACCGGCTCCGCGACCAGGTCATGCGGGACGCCGCCTGACGCCTCAGCGGTCGGCGGCGCCGCCCCGCATGGCGAGCGCCATGTGCCGGGACATCACGTCGACCAACCGCGCCTCCGCCATCGAGAAGGCCAGCCGCGCACCGCTCCGGAACAGCGTGAGGACCCCCTCCACCGGGCCCTGCGGGTGGGCGGTCAGCGGCACGCACAGCAGCGACGTGACCTCGGCGCGGATCAGCACGTGCGCGCCGGACGCGTCCCTGCCGAAGGCGTCCGGGTCCTCCGGGCGCACCTGAAGCGACGCCGCCCCGCCGCGTGCCGCCTCCACGACGAGGGGGGACGCGGCGGGGTCCTGCGCCAGCACGTCGGCGACCGGTCCGTCCGGCGTTCCGAGAACCGTCGTGCGCCGCAGCCGCGCCGCACCCTCGTCGGCGATCACCCAGTCGGCGAACCGCCCGTGCAGGACCGCCGCCGCCCGTTCGAGGACGGCCGCACGGTCCCCGGCCTGCGTGGTCAGCAGCGCCGACGCCATGGCGTCCATGAGGTCGAGCTGCGCCGCGTGCCGCGTCGCCTCGCCGAGGTCGGGGGCCGGGCCCGGCGCGCTCGGGCCCCGCCGCACCCGGTCCGCCGCGGGCTGCAGCACGACGAGGACCGCCATGCGCGGCTCGGCGCCCGGCCGCAGCGCCGTGAGGGTCGCGCGCACCGGCGTGCCGGGGCTCTGCTGGAGGTGGACGTTCAGGCTGCGGTCGCCCTCGCCGCGGGCGACCGCCGCGGTCTGCGAACGGAACGCGACCCGGTCCGCGTGCATCAGGAACCCGGTCAGCGGCCGGCCCGTCGCGTATCCCGCGCGCACCCCGGTCAGGCCCGTCGCGGCGAAGTTCATGCGGCGGACCACGGTCTCCCTGTCGACCAGCGCGACCGGCAGCGGCAGCCGCTGGAACAGGGACCGCAGCAACCGCTGCTCGTCCCGGTCCGACGCGGTGTCGTCCCACCGGCCGTTGACGGCGAGCCGCTGGTACGTGGGCCACAACTGGTCGGCCACGTGATCGAGTTCGAAGAGCGCCGCGTCGAGCACGGTGCTGAGGTCGCCCGCGGGAACGGACCTGGCGGACTTCAACTCCGCTATGCGGCGCACAAAATCCGCGAGCTCTTCACCGAACTCCTCCATTTGAGACATGCGTCGAACCTATCCGCTGCGGCAGTTTCCCGAAGGCCTTGAAGGGAAGCCGAAGGACAGAGGAGGAACACGTCATGGCGCCCATGCCCGACCCGGACCTGCTTCGACCCGAGTCATCCCTGCCCGGCCGCAGGCTCTCCGAACTCGCCGAGCGAGCGGTTCGCTGCACCCCGGCCTGCTGCGGTGCGAGCACGACGGTCTCCGACGGCGGCGACGAGCGCCCCACCGCGGTCACCCACCCCGACCTCGCCGGGCTCGTCTCGGTGCAGCTGAACTCGGGCGACGGGCCCATCCCCGCCGCCGAGGAGCGGGGCGCACCGGTCGGCGCCGACGATCTGCTGCGGGACGAGCGATGGCCCGAGTACCGCGCGATGGCCCTCGACTCCGGCGTCCGCTCCAGCGTCACCCTGCCCTTCCGGCGCGGCGGACTCACGGTCACCCTGAGCCTCTTCAGCTTCCGCCCCGGAGCGCTCGACGACCCCGGCCACGGACCCGCCCAGGCGCTCGGCGACCTCGCCACGACGAGCTTCGTGCGCGACCGGCACTACCGCGCCGCGCTGACCGAACTGGACCAGCTGGGCACGGCCATGCGGACGCGGCCCGTCGTGGACCAGGCGTCCGGGATCGTCATGCACGTCCTGGGGTGCGACGCGGAGGCCGCGTTCGGCGTGCTGCGGCGGATATCCCAGACCACCAACAGGAAGCTCGCGGACGTCGCGGCCGCGCTGGTCGAGACGAAGGGCCGCGGCCTGGAACGTGAGCTGGTCTCGCTGGCCCGCTGAGCGCGACGGCGGAGAACGGTAGAAACATGGGCCCGAACCGGGGTGGACGACCGGTTCGGGCCTTCCGCGTGCGCCCCGGGCCGCTCACCCGGGCGGAGGCCAGGGCGGGCGCGGCGGAGGGCGCCGCGCTGTGATGGACACGTACGGCGATGTCCCGGCGCTGTCCCGCCGCGTGCTGGATTCACACCCCCGCGACGGGGCATGACCAGGACAGAGGTACGCGAGTGCACGGAGGTACGGATGCGGCGGACGGACACGGAGGGCCGCGGACCCGTCCGCTACGGGCCGCACCCGCCGGAGCCTGGCCTCCCGGTGCTGCCCGAGCTGGCGGCGGCCGCCGCCGCGGCAGCGGGCCGCTCCCCGTGCGAGCCCGCCGGCGGCGGTCCCGTGCTCCTCGACGCCGCGTGCGGCTACTGGACCCGGCGCGGCCTGCCCGTGGAGCGCGACCGGACCGTCGCCGCCCCCGGCGCCCCGCCCCTCCTGCTCGCCCTCACCGCGGCCCTCGGCGGCGACGTCCTGCTGCCCCGCCCCTGCGCCGCCTGGTGGGCGCCCCAGGCGCGGCTGCTCGGCCGCGGCGTCTACCACGTGCCGACGCCCGCCGAATGCGGCGGCGTCCCCGATCCGTACGCCCTCCTGGAGACCGTCCGCCGGGTCCGCGCCGAGGGCGGCACACCCCGGCTCCTCGTGCTCTCCGTGGCCGACGACCCGACCGCCACCGTCCCGCCCCCGGAAGTGCTCCACGAGACCGTCGAGGCGGCCGTCGGCGAAGGCCTGCACATCGTCAGTGACGAGACCTGGCGCGACACCCTGCACGAGCCGCACGACACCGTCCTGATCGGACCCGCCGAGATGGACCACGAACGGGTGACCGTCCTCACCGACCTGACCGGCGCGTTCCTTCCCCCGGCACTGCCCGCCGCCGTCGCCCGCTTCCCCGCGACCCCGGAAGGCGCCGCCCTGCGCGCCCGCACCCTGGACGTCCTCACCGCGCTCGGCGCGACCCTCGCCGCCCCCGCGGCGGCCGCCGCCTCGTACGCACTCGGCGAACCGGACGAGATCACCGACCGGCTCACCGCCACCGTCCGGCTGCACGCGCGCGTGGCCGCCGCCGCGCAGCGCGCCCTCCTCGCCGCCGGCGCCCTCACCAGGCCCCCGCAGGCGGGCCGCCACCTCTACGCCGACCTGGGCCCTCTGCGGTCCGCGCTCGCCGCGCGGGGCGTCGGCGACGCGCAGGACCTGGAGGACTTCCTCACCGACCGGCTCGGCATGCCCGCACCGGGCGGCCACCGCTTCGGCGACGACATCGACGCCCTGCGCGTACGGCTGTCCACGGGACCACTCCTCGGCTCCGCCCCCGCGGAACGCCTGGCCGCCCTCACCGCCCCCGACCCCCTGGCCCTGCCGCACGTGAAAAGAGCGCTCAACACCTTCGGATCGGCCTTCGAAGACCTCCGCGCGGCAGACCGGCGAATGGAGCCGCCTCGATGACCCAGCAGGCCCAGCGAGCCCAAGAGCACCACGGCCCTTCCCGGCACCGGACGCCCCACACAGGCCGGCTGTCCGACACCCCCGCCCCGCCCGGCGGCCCGCGCGTGTGGCCGAGGTCGTTCGCCGACCGGCTGACCGCGCCGCTGCCCGGGCTGCGGGGACTTGCCCGGTTCGCCCGGGAGAGTGCGCTGCGGCCGCGGCCCGAAGGGCTCGCCGATATTCCGCGGCTTCCCTTCGAGCCCGGGCCGCTGCCGGACGTCGACTCCCGTACCGTCGCCGTCACCTGGGCCGGGCACGCCAGCTGGGTCATCCGGATCGGTGGGCTCACCGTCCTCACCGACCCCGTCTGGTCGAGGAAGATCCTCGGTACTCCGGCCCGGGTCACGCCCGTCGGCGTCGCCTGGAGCGCGTTGCCGCGCGTCGACGCGGTCGTCATCAGCCACAACCACTACGACCACCTGGACTGGCCGACCCTGAAGAGGCTCCCCAGGGACACCCCCGTCTACGTGCCCGCGGGGCTCGGCCGCTGGTTCACCCGGCGCCGCTTCGCCGACGTCACCGAGCTCGACTGGTGGGAGGGCGCCGAACTCGGCGGGGTGCGCCTGGACTTCGTGCCCGCGCACCACTGGTCCAAGCGGAGCCTCCTCGACACGTGCCGCACGCTGTGGGGCGGCTGGGTGCTCACGGACGCGCAGGGGCAGCGGGTCTACTTCGCGGGTGACACCGGGTACGGCCACTGGTTCGAGCGGATCGGCGCCCGCTACCCCGGCATCGACCTCGCCCTCCTGCCGATCGGCGCGTACGACCCGCGATGGTGGCTGCGCGACGTGCACTGCGACCCGGAGGAGGCGGTGCGCGCGGCGGCCGACCTGGGGGCGCGCCGCATGGCCCCCATGCACTGGGGCACCTTCCTGCTCTCCGCCGAGCCGGTCCTCGAACCGCTCACCCGGGTGCGCGCGGCGTGGGAGAGGACGGGGCGGCCGCGCGAGGACCTGTGGGACCTGCCGGTGGGTGCCTCACGGGTCCTCACCGGACGACGGCCTGAGCGGTGGCCTAGGGCGTGTCTTTCGGATCGGCCCGGGCCCACGACGCCTGGCACGGCGCCTCGCGGCGTTGTCGCATCACCCACCGACACCCGGTCCGCGGGCGATGCTCCGCCTTGCGATGCACCGCACCGGACGCCGCGGGCTGTCCGGACCGATCCAAAAGACACGCCCTAGGCGGTGGCGCGGCGCACCTTGCGCCACAGCGACGGCGCCACACTGATCAGCACCGTCAGTGCCACCGCCACCGCCACGCCCTCCCACGGCTCCTTGAAGAGGGACCCGCCGAGGATGCCGATCAGCTGGTACGTCACCGCCCACGCGAGGCACGCCGGCACGTCCCCGCGCGCGAACTGACGCAGCGGCATCTTCGCCATCAGGCACGCCAGCATCACCGGGATGCGGCCCGCCGGGACGAGCCGCGACAGTACGAGGACCATCACCCCGTGGTCCGCCAGCTTGGCCTGCGCCTGCGCGAGCCGCTCCTCCGGCGCCCGGTCACGGATCGCCGCCAGCCAGCGCGAACCGTTCTTCGAGCGCATGCCGCGCCGCCCGAGCCAGTACAGGGCCATGTCCCCGAGGAACGCCGCGAGCGCCGCGACGCCGAAGACCACCAGCAGCGCGAACGGCGCCGTCTGGTGGAAGGCCACCACCGCCGCCGAACTGACCAGCGCGCCCGTCGGCACCACCGGGACCAGCGCGCCGATCACCACGAGGAGGAACAGCGACGGATAGCCGACCGCCTGCTGCGTGCTCTCCGGCGTCACCTGGACCGCCGCGGCCAGCATCACCTGGACACCTCCGGCCGCACGCTCTGCCCGTGCGCGAGCCGGTGCACGGCCACCTCGGGGGCGAGCCGGGCCGCCTGCCGCACGAACTCGTGGCCCGGCGCGTGGAATTCGTGCGGACGGACGGCGTCCATGCCTATGGGCCAGTACGTGCCGTAGTGCACGGGGACCGCGCTGCGCGGCGCGATCCGGGCGAGGGCCTCGGCGGCGCGGCCCGGGTCGAGGTGGCCGTGGCCGAGGTAGGGCCCCCAGCCGCCGACGGGCAGCAGCGCCACGTCGACGGGGCCCACCTCCTCGGCCATCCCGTCGAAAAGACCGGTGTCCCCGGCGAAGTACGTGCGCGCCTCACCGTCCACCACATAGCCGAGGGCGGGCGACCGGTGCGGGCCGACGGGCAGCCGCCGCCCGTCGTGCAGCGCGGACACCACCCGTACGACGAGGTCGCCGACCGGGACCTCGTCACCGGGCACGACCTCGGTGAAGCGCAGGTTCGGCAGCCTGCGGGCCAGGCCCGGCACCGACCGCGCCGTCCCGCGCGGGACCAGCGCCCGGGTGCCGGGCGCGAGCCGGGCGAGCGACGGTACATGCAGATGGTCGGCGTGCAGATGCGAAAGGAGCACGACGTCGGCGAGGGCGGCGTGCGGCGGCGGCAGTGCGCCCCTGCGGCGCCGCAGATGCGCCAGACGGCGGGCGAAGAGCGGGTCGGTCAGTACGCGGACGCCCGAGTCCTCGACCGTGCAAGTGGCGTGACCCCACCATGTGACCTCGACGGGCACCCGGTTCCTCCTTCGTGCGACTGTCTCCGAGCCTACGGCCAGGAGTAGGGTCAGCGGCTGAGACCGAAGGTCAGGGGGACGCCGTGGGAGATGCCGTGGGCACCGCCGCCGTGCGCGTCGCGGCGATCGCCAGCCTGACGCCCCTGGAGGAGCTGGAGGCCGACCCCTTCCTGGTCGACTCCCGCAGCCAGCACGCGATGTGCGCGCGCTGGGCCGCCGCTCAGGGGTACGTGGTCACCCGGGAACTCGTCGTGCGAGGGCTGCGCGCCGACCACGCCATGCTGTGGGGCGACATCGAGGCGGGCCTCGTCGACCTCTTCGTCGTGCCGAGCCGCAGGGTCCTGGAGCGGGCCCTCAGGTCCGCGGACGAGTTCACCGCGGAGTGCGGGCGGCGGGGCGTGCGGATCGAGACGGCGGGCCTCGCCGAACCGGCGTACGACTCCCAGATGAAGGCGAGCGTGCACCGCAGACTGTCCATGCCGACGGCGGGATACGACGGCCGCTGACAACCACCCCCACCCCCACAGTGAGCCCCCTGAGCGCAGGTTGTGACACGCTGGTGGCCGAAATCCGGGGTTGGTGAAAGGGCTGGGCGTGGGGCAAGGGCGATGGCGGCGGGCCGGCAGCGCTCTGTGGCGTGTGGTCGCCGTGTGGGCCGTCAGCACCCTGACGATGCTCGTGCTCGCCGGCCTCCTGCCGGACTTCAAGCTGCAGTCCGGCGACGACGACAGCGCCACCCGTATCGCGGTCACCGCCGCCCTCGGCGCCGGCGCCTTCGGGCTGCTCTCCGCGCTGGTGTGGCCCCTGCTGGTCCGCGCCCTGCTGCTCGTGCCCGCACTCGTGCTCGGGCTGCTCGCGTTCTTCCTCAACGGGTCGCTGCTGCTGCTCGCCCTGAGCCTCATCCCGGAGGGCCGCGGCGAGGCGGGGGCGGAGACCGCCGTCGTCGTCGCCGCGGTGATGTCCGCCGTCGCCTCGGCCACCGGCGGCGCCCTCGCCGTGCGGGACGACGACGCCTACCGGCGCAGGCTGTACCGGCTCGCGGACCGGCGTCGCAGGCGCGGCCCCGACGGGAACCCGGGGCCCGCCGGCCCCGGCACCGTCTTCATCCAGCTCGACGGCGTCGGCCACGACGTCCTCACGGCCGCCGTCGCCGAGGGGCTCATGCCCACCGTCGCCCGCTGGCTCGGCGACACGGGACCCGCCACCCACCGGCTCACGCCCTGGCGCACCGACTGGTCCAGCCAGACCGGCGCCAGCCAGCTCGGCATCCTGCACGGCTCCAACCACGACGTGCCCGCGTTCCGGTGGTACGAGAAGGACACCGGCGAGGTCATGGTGAGCAACCGGCCCGCCTCCGCCGTCGAGCTGCAGCGGCGGGCCGTCGCGCGCACCGGGGACGGCGGACTCCTCACCGTCGACGGCGCGAGCCGCGGCAACCTCTTCAGCGGCGGCGCCGAGCAGCTCGCCCTCGTCCTGTCCGTGGCGGCCCGGCGGGGCAAGGGGAACCGGTCGCGGGCCGGGTACTTCGCGTACTTCTCCGACCCGGCCAACGCCGTCCGCACCGCCCTCTCCTTCGTCGCCGAGGTCTTCCGGGAGATCGGCGAGTCCACCCGCGCCCGCTTCAGGAAGACCCGCCCGCGGGTGAGCCGCGGCGGCCTCTACCCGTTCATCCGCGCCTTCGCGACCGTCGTCGAGCGCGACGTCGTGGTCGCCGCCGTCCTCGGCGACATGCTCGCCGGACGCAGCGCGGTCTACGCCGACCTCGTCGCGTACGACGAAGTGGCGCACCACTCCGGGCCGGCGGGGAAGGGCGTCGAGAAGGTCCTGCGGCGGCTCGACCGGTCGCTCGCGCTGCTCGACCAGGTCGCCGAGCACGCGCCGCGCGCCTACCGGATCGTGGTCCTCTCCGACCACGGGCAGAGCCCCGGCGAGACGTTCCGCGCCCGCTACGGCCTCACCCTCGCCGACCTGGTCCGGGCCGGCTGCGGGCTGCCCGTGCCGCGCAGGGCGCAGCGCACGCACAGCGGCGCGGAGGCCCGTTCGGCCGTGCGGGCCGCGCTGCGCCGACCCGTCGAGGAGAGCGCGGAGGAGCGCCGTCCGGTCCGCCGCGCCGAGCCGATCGTGCTGGCCTCCGGCAACCTCGGGCTCGTCTCGTTCCCCGATGTGCGGCACCGCATGACCCGCGAGGAGATCGACCGCCGCCATCCGGCGCTGCTGCCCACCCTCGCCAACCACCCGGGCATCGGCTTCCTGCTCGTACGCAGCGCGGAGCGGGGCCCGGTCGTGCTGGGGGCGCGGGGTGCCGAGGTGTATCTGGACGAGGAGCCCGCCGAGCTCGGGCCGCTCGCCGACTTCGGGCCCGGCGCCGCGGAGGCCGTGCGGCGCACCGACGGCTTTCCGCACGCCGCCGACATCATGGTCAACTCCTGGTACGACCCGGAGGAGGGCGAGGTGCTCGCCTTCGAGGAGCAGATCGGCTCGCACGGCGGGCTCGGCGGGGCGCAGTCCCGGCCGTTCCTGCTGTCGCCGCTCGTGCTCTCGGAGCCGTTGCCGGACGACGGGGAGCTGGTCGGCGCCGAGCAGGTCCACCACGTGCTGCGACGCTGGCTGGGGGAGGCCCACGGGCCGCAGATACCCGTCGCCGTCGAGGTGAACGATTCTTTGTTCGACACCCCGGACGACACAGCTTTTGCGGCCCCCGACCACGCCGCGCCGGACAAAACACACTGATTTGGATCGGCGTCCGCGGTGCCCGACCATGTCTTGCGCCCGGCGATCCCGGGCGCCGGGCACGACGAGAGGCGCACCACCCCATGCACGACACCGGAACCGTTGCACCGTCGGATCCGGCCCCCGACCAGGGAGAACCGGCGCAGGCGCCGAGCAAGCACGCCCGCCGCTTCGGCCTTCCGATCGCCACCTGCCTCGTCATGGGGAACATCATCGGCGGCGGCATCTTCCTGCTCCCGGCCTCCGTCGCCCCGTTCGGCACCATCAGCCTGGTCGCCTTCGCCGTGCTGACCGCGGGGGCCATCGCCCTCGCCCTCGTCTTCGGCCGGCTCGCCGAGCGCGACCCGCGCACCGGCGGCCCGTACGTCTACGCCCGCGCGGCCTTCGGCGACTTCGCGGGCTTCCTGGCCGCCTGGTCGTACTGGATCACCACCTGGGTGAGCAACGCGGCCCTCGCCGTCGCCGCCGTGGGGTACCTGGACGTCCTCATGCCCGTCAACGACCACAAGTGGACGGCCTGCCTGGCCGCGCTGGTCCTGCAACTCCTGCCCGCCCTCGCGAACTTCGCGGGCACGCGGTACGTGGGGGCCGTCCAGCTGGTCGCCACCGTCCTGAAGTTCCTGCCGTTGCTGCTCGTCGCGGTCGGCGGCCTCTTCTTCTTCGACAGCGCCAACCTCGGGGCGTTCCAGGCGAGCGACGACAGCCCGCTGGGCGCCGTCTCGGCGGCCGCCGCGATCCTGCTCTTCTCCTACCTGGGCGTCGAGTCGGCCGCCGTCAGCGCCGGCGAGGTCCGCGACCCGCGGCGCAACGTCGGACGCGCCACCATCCTCGGCACCCTCGGCGCCGCCCTCGTCTACCTGCTCGGCACCCTCGCCGTCTTCGGGACGGTCGCGCACGACAAGCTGGTCTCCTCCACCGCGCCGTTCTCGGACGCCGTCGACGTGATGTTCGGCGGCTCCTGGGGCGGCACCGCGGTCGCCTGCGCCGCGCTGGTCTCGATGGTCGGCGCCCTCAACGGCTGGACGCTGCTCAGCGCACAGACGCCGTACGCGGCCGCCCAGGACGGGCTCTTCCCGAGCGCGTTCGGGAAGAAGAAGCGCGGCGTGCCGACCGTCGGCGTCCTCGTCACCGTCGTCCTCGCCTCGCTGCTGACCGTCTACAACTACACGGCGGGCTCCGGCGGCGTCTTCGAGTCGCTCGTCCTGATCACCACGTTCACGGCGACCGTGCCCTACCTCCTCGCCACCGCCGCGCAGATCTACTTCCTGGTCTCCGGGCAGCGCGAGCGCGTCCACCGCGGCCGTCTTGCGCGGGACGGGGTCCTCGCGGGCGTCGCGTTCGCGTTCTCCATGTGGCTGGTCGCCGGGTCCGGCTACGCGGCCGTCTACCAGGGCGTGCTGTTCCTCTTCGTCGGTGTGCTCGTCTACGCGTGGATGGCGGCCCGCAAGCAGCGGGCCGCCACCGTGAACCACTGAGCGGGTTACCTCGCCAGCGGCGCGACGACCCAGCGGCGTGTCTTGAACATGCCGCCCTGCGAGCCGATCTCGATCAGCTTGCGGGCCGCGGGGTACGCCTCGTTGCCCTCCAGCTCATAGCCGACCTCGAAGGTGCCGGGGACGTCACTGACCTGAGGCGCGCGGGTCGCCGCGGCGGCCTGCGCCGGGTCGTCGGCGGTGACCGTCGCGAGCTGCGCGAGGAGCTTGCGCTGCGCCGCGTCGAGCGCCTTGCGCGGGTCGCGCTCCAGCGGCGCCGCCGTGGCCCTGCCGCCCTTGGGCGGCGGCGGCGCGACCTCGGTGCTCGGCTCGCGCGTGATGCCGGTGGCCCGGCGGGTGGCGATCTGCGCCTGGACGGCGGTGCCGTCATTGTCGAGACCGACGCGGATCAGGCCGCGCCCCGGCGTGATGACGGGCACGCCGTCGAAGACCTGCCGGAACGTCACATGCGTCTGCAGGGTCACCGGGCGCCCGACCTCGGAGCCGTCCTTCGTCCCGGAGTTCTGCATCAGGTCGTGCACGCTGTCGACGACCAGCTCGGCGCCCTCGGCGTACCGCTCGGCGACCGTGCGGGCCGCCTCGATGGCGCGTTCGGTGGGCAGCTGCTGGGTGTTGCGGTGGTTGGGCTCGGCGAGCCTGACCCAGCGGATGGCCTCGGGGCCGGTGGAGATGATGCGGTCCCCGGAGGTCGCGTTGAGCACGCCGAGCTCGTCGACCTGCACCTCCTGCAGCGCCGCCGACGGGAAGTCGGCCACCTGTCCGAGCTTGCTGAGTTCGGCGCCCGGGTCGCGGGGCGCCAGCTGGACGATCTGCTGCTGCCCGGGCAGCTGGGTGAGCGGCTCCCTGACGCCTTCGCGCGCGTAGTACCAGCGCCACGCGTACCAGTTGTCCGGCACGTGCTCGCGGAAGAAGTTCCGCTCGGTGTTGAGGCGGTTGGTGGCCTCGGCCTGGGTGGCGCCGACCGCGCACACCGACGGCGCCTGGCCGTGGTGGATGTCCCAGCTGGCGTTGAGCCAGGCGTCGCAGAACGTCTGCCCGGCCCGCCACTTCTCCCAGAACTTCTTGCCGTAGTCCGGGCTGTCGATGCTGACGGTCTCGAACCCGAAGATCATCCGGAAGCCGATGTTGGGCCCGGCCCAGGTGCGGATCGGCGAGTGCCCGCCGGTGACCTTCAGCGAGTCGCAGGTGGACCAGAAGACGTAGTTGGCCTTCTCGTTGCCGAGCGCCATGCGGTTGGAGACGGCGTCGCTGCGCCCGTCCCAGGCGGCGCCGAGCGGCGCGAAAAACACGCCGTTGCCGTCCATGCCGCCGTGACCCGAGTGGTAGACGGCGACGACGGCGTCCATGCCGTACCGGTCCTGCCAGTTGTCGTACGTCTCCTCGTACGCCCACACCTGCGCGCCGCCGTCGGCGAACCAGAAGTTGCGGTCGTAGAACTGCTGGAGGTACGCCAGCCAGCCGGTGGCGTCGCCGTGCGTGTGGTAGAGCGGCGACTGGTTGACGAACTTCTGGATGCTGAAGGCCCCCCACCAGCCGAAGGTCGAGTCCCGGTCACCCGCGGCTCCGGGCTTCTCCGGTTCGAGCGGTGACGGACCGCGGTCCGAGTAGTTGATGCGCATGGCCATACCCCCTGAGAGGATCTCCTCGCCGTCGTCCGCGAGGGGGCCTCAAAGTGTCACCGCGGGCCCGCCTTGCCCAGTTGCCATTCAGGCCATAGGACCCCCGCCACGCGCCTGTTCCCGCACCTCAGAGGCCCCCTGTGGCGCGGCGGCCCGCACAACGTGTTCGTATCGGGCGACGCGCACCTGCACACCCTGCTCGAACACCTCCCGGGTGCGGCAGGGCGCCGGGCGGCTCGTATCCGTCGTGGCGACATCGCGTCGGTCGCTTTTCGGCCCGGCATACCGTGCACTCCAATGTCACTGGTGAGAAGCGGAGTTGCCCATGTACGGCGCAGGGGATCGGATCGACACCTCGACGGCACATTCGGCGCGGGTCTACGACTACATCCTGGGCGGCAAGGACCACTACCTTGTCGACGTCGAGGCGGGCGACGCCATGTGCAGGCACTGGCCGGCGCTGCCCGTGCACATGCTGGAGAACCGGCGGTTCATGCACCGTGCCGGGCGGTTCCTCGCCCAGGAGCACGGTGTACGGCAGTTCCTCGACATCGGCACCGGCCTGCCCACCGCCCCCAACCTGCACGAGGTGGTGCAGGGCGTGGCGCCGGAGTCCCGCGTGGTCTACGTCGACAACGACCCGATCGTCCTGGCCCACGCCCGCGCCCTGCTGCAGAGCGCGCCGGAGGGCGCGACCGCCTACGTCGACGCCGACATGCACGATCCGGACGCCATCCTGGACAGCGCCGAGTTCCGCGCCCTGGTGGACCTGGACGAGCCGGTCGGCCTGATGGTCATCGGCATACTGCACTTCATCCTGCCGCCGGACGACCTGCGCCTCGTGCGGCGCCTGCTGGAACCGCTCCCGTCGGGCAGCTTCCTGGCCATGACGATCGGCACCGCCGACTTCGTGCCGGAGGAGGTCGGCCGCGTGGCCGAGGAGTACGAGCGGCAGGGCATGCCCATGGCGCTCCGCGACCTCCCGGCCGCCACCGCCCTGTTCGACGGCCTGGAACTCCTCGATCCGGGCGTCACCCAGGTGCACAAGTGGCGTCCCGGCCCCCTCCAGGACGGCATCGACGACGGCGCCATCGCGATGTACGGGGCGGTGGCCCGGAAGCCCTGAGCGGGCCGCTTCGGCCATCGCACGCCCCGCGTGGCCACCGCACGCCCCGTTTTCGTCCCGAGTGTGATCGGATGGTGGCAACGGAAAATCCGATCACGGATCCGCACTGAAGGGAACTGCATCGTGGCTACCACTCGCTCCGCGCACACCGTCTGGGAAGGCTCTCTGGCGGAGGGCTCGGGCACCGTCACCTTCGACTCCTCCGGCATCGGGGAGCAGGCGGTGTCCTGGCCGTCGCGCGCCGAGGAGGCGAACGGCAAGACCAGCCCGGAGGAGCTCATCGCCGCCGCGCACTCCAGCTGCTTCTCCATGGCGCTGTCGCACACCCTGACCGGCGCCGGCAACCCGCCCACCCGGCTCACCACCTCCGCCGACGTGACCCTGCAGCCCGGTACGGGCATCACCGGCATCCACCTCACCGTCGAGGGCGTCGTGCCGGGCATCGACGAGGCCGCCTTCGTCGAGGCCGCCGAGAAGGCCAAGGACGGCTGCCCGGTGAGCCAGGCCCTGACGGGCACGACCATCACGCTTTCGGCCAAGCTGGCCTGACAAAGCCGCAGTTGACAGTGCCGTCACCCCTGTCGGGGTGGCGGCATTGTCGCGTACGGCATTGACATCAGCCCGCTCAAGTTTTGTGATGGAGAACGGAGTAGACCGGGAAGCGGGGGATGTGAGCTCGCGGCGGAAGGGACTGGACCATGGCACGTGCGGTCGGGATCGATCTCGGGACGACGAACTCAGTGGTGGCCGTGCTGGAGGGCGGTGAGCCCACCGTCGTCGCCAACGCGGAGGGCGCGCGCACCACACCCTCCGTCGTCGCCTTCGCGAAGAACGGCGACGTCCTGGTGGGCGAGGTCGCCAAGCGGCAGGCGGTCACCAACGTGGAGCGCACCGCGCGCTCCGTCAAGCGCCACATGGGCGTCAGCGGCTGGCACTTCCCGGAGAGCGGCTCCGTGGACGGCACCCGCTACACCGCGCAGGAGCTCTCCGCGCGCGTCCTGCAGAAGCTGAAGCGCGACGCCGAGTCCTATCTCGGCGAGGACGTCACCGACGCGGTGGTCACCGTGCCCGCGTACTTCGACGACACCCAGCGCCAGGCCACCAAGGAGGCCGGCGAGATCGCCGGGCTCAACGTCCTGCGCATCATCAACGAACCGACAGCGGCAGCCCTCGCCTACGGCCTCGACAAGGGCGACGACCAGACCGTCCTCGTCTTCGACCTCGGCGGCGGCACCTTCGACGTCTCGCTCCTGGAGATGGGCGAGGGCGTCATCGAGGTGAAGGCCACCAACGGCGACACGCAGCTCGGCGGCGACGACTGGGACCAGCGGATCGTCGAATACCTCGTGCGGCAGTTCAAGAACGGGCACGGCGTGGACCTCGGCAAGGACAAGATGGCGCTCCAACGCCTGCGCGAGGGCGCGGAGAAGGCGAAGATCGAGCTGTCCTCGTCGAGCGAGACGGACATCAACCTGCCCTACATCACGGCCTCCGCAGACGGCCCCCTCCACTTGGCCGAGAAACTGACGCGCGCTCAGTTCCAGGAGCTGACCGCCGACTTGCTCGACCGCTGCAAGGAACCCTTCCACCAGGCGGTGAAGGATGCGGGCGTCAAGCTCTCCGCCGTGGACCACGTGATCCTGGTGGGCGGCTCCACGCGGATGCCCGCGGTCACGGACCTGGTCAGGGAGCTCACCGGCAAGGACCCGCACAAGGGCGTCAACCCCGACGAGGTGGTGGCGCTCGGCGCGGCACTGCAGGCCGGGGTGATCCGCGGGGACGTCAAGGACGTGCTCCTGCTCGACGTGACGCCGTTGTCCCTCGGCATCGAGACCAAGGGCGGCATCATGACGAAGCTCATCGAGCGCAACACCACCATTCCCACCCGGCGTTCGGAGACCTTCTCCACCGCCGAGGACAACCAGCCATCGGTCGGCATCCAGGTCTTCCAGGGCGAGCGGGAGATCGCCGCGTACAACAAGAAACTCGGCGTCTTCGACCTGACAGGGCTGCCGCCCGCGCCGCGCGGCGTCCCCAAGATCGAGGTCACCTTCGACATCGACGCCAACGGAATCATGCACGTCTCGGCGAAGGACCAGGCCACGGGGCGCGAGCAGCGCATGACGGTGACCGGCGGTTCCGCGCTGCCGAAGGACGACATCAACCGCATGGTGCGGGAGGCCGAGGAGCACGCGGAGGAGGACCGCAAACGCCGTGAGGCGGCGGAGGTCCGCAACCAGGCGGAGCAGCTCGTCTACCAGACGGAGCGGTTCCTCCGCGAGAACGGCGAGCGGATACCGGCGGACACGAAGACCGAAGTGGAGGCGGCATCGGCCGAGTTGAAGGATCTCCTGAAGAACCGGGCCGACGACACGACGGCCCTGCGCACCGGCGCGGAGAAGCTGGCCGCGGTCAGCCAGAAGATGGGCCAGGCGATGTACGAGACGCCCGGCGGAGGCACCGCCCAGGAGGCGAAGGGCCCGGAGGCCACCGGCGAGGACGGCGACAGCGTGGTGGACGCCGAGATCGTCGACGAGGACGACCGGAACGACGACCGGAAACAGGGCGGCACCCCGTAAGCGGCACGGGGGCGGGCGGGCTCAGGACCCCGTCCGCTCCCAGCCCCGCCGCTCCGGCCGCGCGCCCAGCCGCTTCGGATCCCGGCTGCGATAGACCACGTACGGACGGAAGAGGTACTGGAGCGGGGCGCTGAACATGTGGACGAGCCGGGTGAACGGCACCAGCGCGAACAGCACCATCCCGACCACCGCGTGGATCTCGTACAGCAGCGGCACGCCCGTCATCCGGTCGATGTCCGGCTGGAGCGTGAACAGGCTGCGGGCCCAAGGGGCGATCGA
This sequence comes from Streptomyces sp. NPDC050732, assembly GCF_040654255.1. NCBI lineage: Bacteria > Bacillati > Actinomycetota > Actinomycetes > Kitasatosporales > Streptomycetaceae > Streptomyces > Streptomyces sp. NPDC050732. The sequence goes on along the minus strand of NZ_JBFAHP010000015.1, from coordinate 80,409 downwards.
CTCCCGGTAGTTGTAGCCGTCGCCGGACGAATGCGTCAGCTTCGCCACCATGCCGAGCACGATCGCCGCGAACAGCACCAGGTACATCAGCTTGTCGTTGGCGGTCGTGGCCCGGAAGACCGGCGTGTTGGTCCGCCGCCGGTAGAGCAGCAGCAGGATGCCGACGACGAGGAGCACGCCGGCCGCCGTGCCGCCGTACAGCGAGAACAGGTGGTACGTGTGTTCGCTCACGCCCGCCTTCTCGGTCCACGACTCCGGCAGGAACAGCCCGACCAGATGGCCCACGAGCACGAAGAGGATGCCGTAGTGGAACATCGGCGAGGCGATGTTCAGGAGCTTCGACTCGTAGACCTGGGAGGAGCGGGTCGTCCAGCCGAACTTGTCGTAGCGGTAGCGCCAGACCGTGCCCGCGACGAGCAGGACGAAGGCCAGGTAGGGGAGCACGCCCCACAGCAGCGTCTTCATGAGGGGACCTCCCCGATGAGTGCGAAGGGCTGGAGCCCGACGTCCTCGCGCGGCGGTCCGGAGCGCGCGAGGGCCAGCGCCTCCGCGCGGTCCTTGGGCGAGGGGCCCGGCAGCGTCGCGCACACCACCTCGACGACGGACGCGTACGGGGTGCCGTGGTCGGCGAGCGCGATCCGCAGCAGTTCCAGGCCGCCGCGGTGCTCGGTCAGGAGCACCGGGCCCGCGTGCGCCGAGAACTCCAGGACCGCGGGCAGGAAGTCCGGCAGCTCCTCGCCGGTGAACTCCAGGCCGTGCTCGCGGTAGACCTCCTTGAAGCGGACCAGGGCCATGCCGCGCCGCCGGGTGTCGCCCTCCCGCCACCAGCTCAGATACAGGCTGTGGCGGTTCTTGAAGTCGAAGACCTGGACGTAGTGCGCGGCGAGCTCGCGGGGCTCGGCGGCCGTGGCGTACTCCAGGAAGCCGTGCAGGTCCGCGGGGGCTGCCGCCCGCAGCAGCGGCAGCCGCGCGTGGAACTCGTCGTCGGGATAGGCCAGGCAGAGCGCCGCCGCCTGGTACAGCACCGCGTGCCGGGTCACGTCTCGTCCTCCTCGGGCGCATGGGCCTTCTCGACCGCGCTGGGCTGCTCGTCGGCGGTCTGCCTGGCCCGCAGCGTGTGGAAGTTCTCGATGGTGACGAGCGGCAGCTGCCTGCGGCCGGAGTCCTGGCCGAACGGCCCGTCGCCGCCCATCCCGGGGCCGCCCTCGAAGTCGAGGCTGCAGGAGTTCGAGCCCTCGGGCAGCGCGGACTCCTCAAGGCGCTGCGCGTCGGCGACGGCCGCGGTCGGGATGACGTACCGGTCCTCGTACTTCGCGATCGCGAGCAGCCGGTACATCTCCTCGATCTCCTGGCCCGACATCCCGACCGCCGCCGCCGTCGAACCGTCCGGCGGATCGCCGAGGTTGATGGCCCGCATGTGGGCCCGCATCGCCGCCAGCTTCTCCAGCGAGGCCCGCACCGGACCCACGTCCCCGGCGGTGAAGATCTCCGCGAGGTATTCGAGGGGGATGCGCAGTGTGTCGATGGCGCCGAACAGGTTGCCCAGGTCCTCACCGTCGTGGCCGGTCTCCGTCAGCGCGTCGACCACCGGGGAGAGCGGCGGGATGTACCAGACCATCGGCATGGTGCGGTACTCCGGGTGCAGCGGGAGCGCCACCTTGTACCTGCTGACCAGCGCGTGCACAGGGGAGCGGCGCGCCGCCTCGATCCAGTCGTACGAGATCCCGTCCCGCTCCGCCGCGCGCCGCACCTCGGGGTCCTCGGGGTCGAGGAAGACGTCCAGCTGGGCGTCGTAGAGCCTCTTCTCGTCGGGCTCACTGGCCGCCGCCGTCACCTTGTCCGCGTCGTACAGGATCACCCCGAGATAGCGCAGCCGGCCCACGCACGTCTCCGAGCAGACGGTCGGCAGGCCGACCTCGACGCGGGGATAGCAGAGCGTGCACTTCTCGGCCTTGCCGGTGCGGTGGTTGAAGTAGACCTTCTTGTACGGGCAGCCGGTCACGCACTTGCGCCAGCCGCGGCAGTGGTCCTGGTCGACGAGGACGATGCCGTCCTCCGACCGCTTGTACATGGCGCCGGACGGGCAGGACGCCACGCACGACGGGTTGAGGCAGTGCTCGCAGATGCGGGGCAGGTAGAACATGAAGGTCTGCTCGAAGGTGAACTTCACCTTGTCCGCGACCTGTTGCCTGGTTTTGGCGACCATCGGGTCGAGGTCGCCGTGCTCGGTGGCGCCGCCGAGGTTGTCGTCCCAGTTCGAGGACCACTCGATCTTCATGGGTTTGCCGCTGATCAGGGAGCGGGGTTCGGCCACCGGGTAGTCGTCGCCGAGCGGGGCGTCGGTGAGGTTCCGGTACTCGTACGTCCAGGGCTCGTAGTAGTCCTTGATCTCCGGGAGCTTGGGGTTGGAGAAGATCTCCAGGAGCGACTTGATCCGGCCGCCGTTCTTCAGCTTCAGGGCGCCGCGCCTGTTCAGCTCCCAGCCGCCGCGCCACTTCTCCTGGTCCTCGTAGCGGCGCGGATAGCCCTGCCCGGGCCGGGTCTCGACGTTGTTGAACCAGACGTACTCCATGCCGTCGCGGTTGGTCCACGCCTGCTTGCAGGTGACGGAGCAGGTGTGGCACCCGATGCACTTGTCGAGGTTCATCACCATCGCGATCTGGGCCATACAGCGTCCGATGGTGCCTTCGGCACGGGGCATCAGTACTGAACCTCCTGGTTGCGGCGGCGGACGACCGTCACCTCGTCGCGCTGATTGCCCGTGGGGCCCAGGTAGTTGAACGCCCACGACAACTGGGCGTAGCCGCCGATGAGATGGGACGGCTTGAGGATGAGCCGGGTCAGCGAGTTGTGGATGCCGCCGCGCTTGCCGGTGGTTTCCGCCTTCGGCACGTTCACGGTGCGTTCCTGCGCGTGGTGCATGTAGACCGTGCCGGCCGGCATGCGGTGCGAGACGATCGCGCGCGCCACCACCACGCCGTTCCGGTTGACGGCCTCGATCCAGTCGTTGTCCTTCACGCCGATCGCGTCCGCGTCCTGCGGCGCCATCCACACGCACTGGCCGCCGCGCGAGAGGGACAGCATGAAGAGGTTGTCCTGGTACTCGGAGTGGATCGACCACTTGTTGTGCGGCGTGAGGTAACGGACCGTCACCTCCCGTTCGCCGTCCGGGCCGAGCCGTGGCTCGCCGAAGAGCCGGTTCATGTCCAGCGGCGGCCGGTAGACGGGCATCGCCTCGCCCAGCTCGTGCATCCAGTCGTGGTCGATGAAGAAGTGCTGGCGCCCGGTGAGCGTGTGCCACGGCTTCAGGTGCTCCGTGTTGAGGGTGAACGCCGTGTACCTGCGCCCGCCCGCCTCGCTGCCGCTCCACTCCGGCGAGGTGATCACCGGCACGGGTGCGGCCTGGGTGTCGGCGTACGTGACGCGCTTGCCCTCGTGCTCGGCGGCGAGGTGCGCCATCTCCTGCCCTGTGCGCGCTTCCAGGGTGTGGAAGCCCTGGGTGGCGAGGCGGCCGTTCGTCGTGCCGGACAGCGCGAGGATGGTGTTGGCGGCCTTCACCGCCGTGTCCAGGGCGGGGCGGCCGTCCGCGGGCCCGCCGCGCACGACGCCGTTGCGCCGGCCCAGCTCCTCGACCTCCTGGTCGGGGTGGAAGGTGATGCCCTTCACCGGCAGCCCGAGCGTCTCCACGAGGGGGCCGAGCGAGGCGAACTTCGCGCCGATCGCGGTGTAGTCGCGCTCCACGACCGCCAGGTTCGGCATCGTCCTGCCGGGCACCGGCTCGCACTCGCCCTTGCGCCAGTCCAGGACGACCCCGCCGGGCTGCGCGGTCTCGCCCGGCGTGTCGTGCTGGAGCGCGGTGGCGACGACGTCCTTGCGTACGCCCAGGTGGGCCACCGCCAGCTCGCTGAGCCGGTCGGCGATGGCGCGGAACGTGTCGAAGTCGGTGCGGGCCTGCCAGGGCGGGTCGACGGCCGGAGTGAAGGAGTGCACGTAGGGGTGCATATCCGTGGTCGACAGGTCGTGCTTCTCGTACCAGGTGGCGGCGGGCAGTACGACGTCGGAGAGCAGCGTCGACGACGTCTGCCGGAAGTCGAGGGAGACGAGCAGGTCGAGCTTGCCCTCGGGCGCCTGCTCGCGCCACGTGACCGTGGACGGGCGCTCGTCCGGGCCCGCCTCCTCCGCCCGCAGCGACGAGTGCGTGCCCAGCAGGTGCCTGGTGAAGTACTCGGCGCCCTTGGCGGAGGAGCCGAGGAGGTTGGCGCGCCATAGGGTCAGGACGCGCGGCCAGTTCTCGGGGGCGTCCGGGTCCTCGCAGGCGAACTTGAGGGTGCCCGCCCTGAGTTCGTCGACCACGTTCGCCACCGGGTCGCCGGCGGTCTCGCCCAGGTCGAGGGAGTTGCGGTCGAACGTCGGGTACGAAGGCATCCACCCCGTACGGGCCGAGAGCGCCAGGCAGTCGGCGCCCGTCATCCCCGCGAACCGGCCCTCGCCGAGCGGCGACGACAGCACGTCCGCCGCGAACCTGTCGTAGCGCCACTGGTCGGTGTTGAGGAACCAGTACGCGGTGCCGATCATCTGCCGCGGCGGCCTGCTCCAGTCGTTGGCGCTCGCGAGCGTGGCCCAGCCGGTGTTCGGACGGCACTTCTCCTGCCCGACGTAATGCGCCCAGCCGCCGCCGTTGCGGCCCTGGCAGCCGGTGAGCTGGAGCAGCGCGAGGAAGGCGCGGTAGATCGTCTCGGAGTGGAACCAGTGGTTGGTCCCCGCCCCCATGAGGATCATGCAGCGGCCGCGCGACTTCTCGGCCGTCGCGGCGAACTCGCGGGCGATCTTGACGCACTTGGCGGCGGGGACGGAGGTGTGGACCTCCTGCCAGGCCGGCGTGCCGGGCGCGGCGGCGTCCTCGTACGACGTGGGCCACGTGCCCGGCAGCCCCTCGCGCCCGACGCCGTACTGCGCGAGCAGCAGATCGAAGACCGTGGTGACCAGCGGCCCGTCCTGGCCGCCGAGGCGGGTGGCGGGGACCCCGCGCCGCACGACCTCGCCGCGGCCCTGCCCGTGCGTGCCGCCCTCGGTGTCGAACCGGGGCAGCAGCACCTCGACGCCCGCCGCGACCGCCGAGCCCTGGAGGGTCAGGAGCGGCTCGATGTCGCCGAGCTCCAGATTCCATCTGCCCTTGCCGGAGTCGGTCCAGCGGAAGCCCAGCGAGCCGTTCGGCACGGCGGGTCGGCCGGTGTTCTTGTCGAGCACCGCTGTCTTCCAGTCGCCGCCTTCTCCGGCGTCACCGAGGTCGGTGGCGCGCAGGAACTTCGCGGGCACGTACGCGCCGTCGCGCTCGGTGAGCGTCACCAGGAAGGGCAGGTCGGTGAACCTGCGGACGTAGTCGGTGAAGAAGTCCGTCGACCGGTCGACGAAGAACTCCTTGAGGACGACGTGCCCCATGGCGATGGCCAGCGCCCCGTCGGTGCCCGGGTGCGGATGCAGCCACTCGTCGGCGAACTTGGCGTTGTCCGCGTAGTCCGGCGCCACCACGACGACCTTCTGACCGCGATAGCGCGCCTCGGCCATCCAGTGCGCGTCCGGGGTCCGCGTCACCGGCACATTGGAGCCCCACATCATCAGATACGCGGCGTCCCACCAGTCACCCGACTCCGGCACGTCGGTCTGGTCGCCGAAGACCTGCGGCGAGGCGACCGGCAGGTCCGCGTACCAGTCGTAGAAGGAGAGCATCGGCGCGCCGATGAGGCTCATGAAGCGGGCGCCGGCCGCGTGCGACACCATCGACATCGCGGGAATGGGGGAGAAGCCCGCGACCCGGTCGGGGCCGTGCGTCCTGATGGTGTGCACATGCGCGGCCGCGACGATCTCGACGGCCTCGTCCCAGGACGCTCGCACCAACCCGCCCTTGCCGCGCGCCTGTTGGTACGTCCGGCGACGCTCCGGATCACTCTGGATGTCCGCCCACGCGAGCACCGGGTCCTTCAGGCGCGCCTTCGCCTCCCGGTACATGTCGACGAGGACGCCGCGCAGGTACGGGTAGCGCACGCGCGTGGGGGAGTACGTGTACCAGGAGAACGCGGCGCCCCGCGGACAGCCGCGCGGTTCGTACTCCGGGCGGTCGGGACCGACGCTCGGATAGTCCGTGGCCTGCGACTCCCAGGTGATGATGCCGTCCTTGACGTACACCTTCCAGCGGCAGGAGCCGGTGCAGTTCACGCCGTGCGTGGAGTTCACGACCTTGTCGTGGCTCCACCGGTCCCGGTAGAAGGCGTCCGCGTCCCGGCCGCCCGTCAGCCGGACGCTGTGCAGGTCGGGGGCGGCGGTGCCGCGCCGGAAGAACCTCCCCGCCCGCAGCAGGGCGGCGGCGGGCTCGGTCGTCTCTGTCACCGTGGAGCTCCCTAGGTCTGCCTCCCACCGAACGTAGGGGCGGGACCGGCGGCACACCCGTCGGCGGCGGCCGTACGGGTTGCGGGGCGGCCCGCGCGGCATTACCTGCGACGTAATCGACCGGCCGGCGCGGGCGCGACAGAGTGATGTCACCGGATCCGGTCCGGCGCACTCCGGACCGGATCCGGCACCCGAAACGGTCCGGTGCACTCCGGACCGGACCCGGCACCGAACCGTCCCCCTGGGAGGCACCCGCCATGACCACGTCCACGTACCCGCTCGCCACGCTCGCCCGCACCACCGACCCGACCACGATGCTGCGCCGCTTCCTCGGCCTGGACGCGGTCGTGACCGCGGGCAACGGCATCGCGTACGCCGCCGCCTCGGGCCCTCTCGGCGACTTCCTCGGCGTCGACTCCGGGCTGCTCCTCGGCCTCGGCGTCTTCCTCACCCTGTTTGGCGCGGGCGTCGGCTACCTCGCCTCGCGCAAGAGTCCGCCGAAGGCGGCCGTGCAGGCGGTCGTCGAGGCGAACGCCGTCTGGGCGGTGGCCGGTGTCGTCGCCCTCGTCGCCTGGCTCTCGCCCACCACGGCGGGAGCGGTCTGGATTCCGCTCCAGGCCGTGACCGTGGGCGGCTTCGCCGCACTGCAGTACGCGGCGCTGCGGGCGAACGCCTAGGACATGTGCGCCTGCAGGTACTTGGACGTCGCCGGGTCGGCCGGGAGCAGCGTCTCGATGGCCAGCTCGGCGACCGTCACGTCCATCGGGGTGTTGAACGTCGAGATCGACGAGATGAAGGACAGCACGTGCCCGTCGTGCTCGATCCGCAGGGGCAGCGCGAAGTACGGCACCTCCGCCCCCGCCTCGAAGGCGTCGACGCCGGGATCCGCCACCGGGTACGCCGCCACCTCCTCGTACACCGCCCGCAGCGCGTCCGAGCGCTGCAGCGCGATCTGCCGCTCCATCTGATGCAGCAGGTGCCCCCGCCACTCCCGCAGATTGCGGATCCGCGGCGCCAGGCCCTCCGGGTGGAGGGTCAGCCGCATCGCGTTCAGGGGCGGCGCCAGCAGATGCCCGGGAAGGCCGTCGAGCAACATCGAGATGCCGCGGTTCGCCGCGACGACGTCGTACGTCGCGTCGACGACCAGGGCCGGGTAGGGCTCATAGCCGGCCAGGAGCTGTTCGAGGCCCTCGCGGAGCGTGCCCATGGCGGGGTCGTCCAGCGGGGTCTCCCGGAACCGAGGCGCGTAACCGGCGGCGAGCAACAGCGAGTTGCGCTCCCGCACCGGCACGTCGAGATGGTCGGCGAGGCGCAGCAGGAACTCCTCGCTCGGGCGCGACCGGCCCGTCTCGACGAAGCTGATGTGCCGCGCGGAGGAGTCGGCGCGCAGGGCCAGCTCCAGCTGGCTCACCCGGCGCCGCTCGCGCCAGCTGCGCAGCAGAGGACCCACTCCGGTGGCGTGCTCGGCGGTGTTGTTCTTCCCCTTGGCGGGCGCGGCGGTTGTCATACGTAGAAGGTAATCGAAACAATTTGTGGCAGGGTGAGGCGAAGACCGACTTCACGGAAGGAGCGTGGCCCATGCCCCCCGAACCGCTCTCGCAGAAGGAGATCGAGGACCGCCTCGCCGAGCTGCCCGGCTGGTCCCTGGAGGACGGCAGACTCACCCGCTCCTACCGGCTCGGCTCGCACTTCGCGGCGACCGGACTCGTCGTCCACATCGCGCGGACCCAGGAGGAGCTCGGCCACCACTCCGACCTGACCCTCGGCTACAACACCGTCACGCTCGCCGTGCACACGCACAGCGCGGGCGGCGCACTCACCGAACTCGACTTCGAACTCGCCCGCAGGGTCCAGGAGTTGGCGCCCGCCCACGGAGCCGGCTGACCGCCGATGCTGGACTACAGCAAGGAGGCCGACCGGTACGACGCCTCGCGCGGCGGCGAACCCCGCGCCGCTGCCGCCGCTGAAGCGGTCCTCGGCCTCGTGCCCGCGGACGCCGGCGCGCTCCTCGATGTCGCCTGCGGAACCGGCCTGGTCACCCGGTGCCTCGCCGAACGGCCGGGGCTGCGGGTGACCGGGGTGGACGCCGCGTACCGCATGGCGCGGATGGCCGCGGGACGCGTCCCCGGCTCCATCGTCCTCGGCGACAGCCGCCAACTCCCCTTCCCCGACGCCTCGTTCGACGCGGTCACCACCATATGGCTGCTGCACCTCCTCTCCGGGCCCGAGGAGACGTCGTCGGTCGTCGCCGAGTGCGCGCGGGTGCTGCGGCCCGGCGGGGTGTACGTCACCACCGTGGACAAGGCCGCCTCGCACGACGTGCGCAGCGACATCGACGCCGTGCTCGCGCCGCGCCCGGTACGACTCGCGGTCGACCGCGTCCAGGCCGTCGACGCCTACGCCGCCGAGCACGGCCTCACGCCGGCCGGGCGGGCACGGTTCCGCGGCCACGGGCAGGGCCGCACACCCCGCTCCACGGTCGACGACCTGCGACGCGGCTGGTTCACCCGGATCCCGCCCGACGGACCGCTGGCCGCGCGGTTCGCCGCCCGGCTCGCGGAGCTCCCTGACCAGGACGTCCCACGCCCCGACCCCCGCTTCACGCTCCGCGCGTACCGAAAGCGACGTTGACGGTGCCCGGGCCTCCCCGGGCGGAATTTTTTGCGATAGCGGCAACATCGCTCGTCGAAAACCGGGAAACGGGAGCAGGCTGGCCCTGTCCACACAGTCCTGCTTCCCGCAGAAGGCAGGGCAGCGAACCGGAAGGCGGCACAACACGATGGGGCACCACGACGGGCACGGCGAGAACCAAGGCCACAGCCACAGTCATGGCCACAACCATGACCACAACCACGACGGCGACATGGACTGGTCGGCCATGGGCACCATGCTGGAGCGCTACGCCCGCGTCGCAGCGCCGATGTACGGCGAGGTGGCGTCCTGGCTCACCCGCTGGGTCCCGGACCCGGGCGTCGTCGTCGACGTCGGCAGCGGCCCGGGCGCCGTCTCCTTCCTGCTGGCCGAGGCGTACCCCAAGGCGCGGATCGTCGCGGCGGACCCCGAGGAGGCCCTCCTCCGGCGGGCCCGCGACCGCGCCGCGGACGAAGGACTCACCGACCGCTTCGACACGGTGCGCGCCGCACTCCCGGACGCCATCGACGACGTGCCCGAGGCGGACCTGCTGTGGCTGTGCAGGTCCCTGCACCACGTCGGCGACCAGGGCGCCGCACTCTCCGCGCTCGCCGACCGCCTCGCACCCGGCGGCGCCGTCGCCCTCCTGGAGGGCGGCCTGACCGCCCGCTACCTCCCCCGCGACATCGGCTTCGGCCGCCCCGGCCTCCTCTCCCGCCTGGAGGCGGCGGACGAGGAGTGGTTCGCCGGGATGCGCGAGGGCCTCGACGGCTCGAAGGGCGCGACGGAGGACTGGCCGGCCCTCCTCACCGCCGCCGGCCTCCGCTACGAGGCCACCCGCAGCTTCCTCCTCGACCTGCCCGCCCCCCTCTCGGACGACGCCCGCGCCCACGTGGTGGAAGAGTTCACCCGCCGCCGCGCAATGCAGTCGGAACGCCTGGGCCCGGACGACCTCGCCACGTTCGACCGCCTCCTGGACACGTCCGACCCGCAGAGCCTGCACCGGCGCCCCGACCTGTTCCTGCTGTCGGCGCAGACGGTGCATGTGGCGGTCAAGGACGAAACCCGGGGATAGACGGGACGGCGGGACGGCGGGCGTCAGCAGCGGCCGGGGCGCGCGTACAGGGTGACGCGTGCCCCGCGGGCGTGCCACGACCGGCACTTCCTGAAGCGGTCCCGGATGACGAGGTGTTTCACCGTTTCCCGGTCGATCGTGTCGCCGGTCCCGCCCGATGGATCGGTGACCAGGACGATCCGCGGCTCCTCGCTCATCCGGGCCCGGATGACGTGCGCGGGCACCTCCGTGCCGTACAGAGTGTGCGAGGCGGCCGGGCCGCGGTCCTGAGCCAGGTCGCGCAGCCCCTCGACGGCACGGGGGGACGGCAGCGTCCACGCCCTTCGGCGGGACGGCAGGTACACCACCGCGTCCCCCGGGCGGCCGGCGGTCCGGATGGCCTGCGCGGCGGCGGTGCCGTTGTCGACGCGGCTCTCGGGGGTCCGCAGGTGCACCGCCGACGGGATCAGCGAGGCGAGAGCGGCCCCCACGGTCACCGCGGCGACCGCCCGGTGCGTGCGGCCACCGCGCAGGGCCCGGTCAAGGAGGGCCCCGAGGAGCAGAGCGAGGCCGGCCCAGCTGTAAAGGACATAGCGGTCCACGAACAGGGGCTTGATCGGCGTGAGAAGCATCAGCAGGCCGGTGGGGGCGACCAGCAGGGGCAGCGCCACCCGGACGAGCCCGTCCGGCGCCTCCGCATCCCGAGGCGCCCACCTCCTGACGAGCTCGGCACACCCCACTCCGAACAGGCATACGCCGAGGGTCGCCGCGTACGGGCGAGGGCTGAACGAGAGCCAGTGCACCTGTGCTTGCTGTTGCCGGCTCAGCACGGCGAGCGGCGCGAGCCCCACGACCACCGCGCCCGCGGCCGTGGCCCACCTCCGACGCGCCGCGCGGGGAACCGCCAGGGCGTGCCCGGCAAGGGCGAACACCGCGAACTCGTGCAGCACGCAGGCCACCAGCATCAGTACGGCGTAGCGGCACCACAAGCGTCTCGTACGACACTCATCGGCGGCGACGGCGTCCAGCAGGGCGTGTGTCGCCCAGACGACCAGCGCGCAGACCGCGGCGTATGAACGGCCTTCCTGCGCGAAGCGCTGGATCAGCGGGAGCACGGCGAACGCGAGGCCGCCGAGCAGTCCCGCACGCGGTCCCGCGAGCCGCCTGCCCAGCAGTGCCACACCGGCGGCCGCGGCGCTCATGGCGAGAACGGAGGGGACCCGCATGACGAGCAGCGGGTCGGCGTCGCCCGCGAGCCGGAACAGGCCGTGCATCAAGAGGTAGTACAGCCCGTGCACGGCGTCCGCGTTGCCCAGCGTGTGCCAGAGATCGGAGAGGTCGCGCCGCGACACGTCGTATGTCACCGCCTCGTCCCGCCACATGGCGCCGCCGCGGCGGACACCCCACAGGCCGAGGCCGAGCGACAGGAGCAGCCCCGGCAGGGCGGTGGCCGCCCACCGCGCGCGGGCGCGGGGCGGCGGGACGCGCGGGGCGCCCCGCGCGGAGCGCCGGGCGTGGTCCGAGAGGGCGGGCCGGGTGGTGGCGATGACGTGCTCCCGTGGGTGCGCTGCGGAAGGGACCTGAGGAGCCCAAGAGCGGGCTCGTGAGGCCCAGTTCAGCGGCGCGCGGATTGTTAAGCAGCCCTGTCCCGCCGCGCCGATCAATTGCTAGCGTGACTTCGGATCTTGACCGGAAGCGCTGACGGGGGCACTGCCCGGGGCGCCGGCCGGTACCGAGAGGGAGGGGTCGGAGTGGGGCGTCGAGAGAAGCCGTTGGACCCCACGGCGGGCCCCGTCCAGCGCCTCGCGCACGGACTCCGCAAACTCCGTGTGGACGCGGGCGCCCCGACCTACCGCGCGATGGCGCAGCGCGTCCCGTACTCGGCACCCACCCTCTCCGCGGCGGCCGCGGGGCAGCGGCTGCCGACGCTGCCCGTCCTGCTCGCCTACGTCGCCGCCTGCGAGGGGGATCCGGAGGAGTGGGAGCGGTACTGGTACGAGACGGTGGCGGAGGACGCGGCACGAGGCGAGGACGAGGGCGAGTCGCCCTACCCCGGCCTCGCCCGGTTCGGCACCGGCGACCGTGAACGCTTCTTCGGCCGCGACGACCTCGTGCACGAGCTGCTGGAGCTCACGGCCCGGCGGCGCGTGGCGGCGGTGATCGGCGCGTCGGGCAGCGGCAAGTCGTCCTTGCTGCGGGCCGGGCTGATACCGGCGTTACGAGAGTCGACCGGACCCGCGCGACCCGCCGCGATCCGCCTCCTGACCCCTGGGGAGCGGCCGGCCCGCACCCACCACCACCTCTTCACGCCGGCGGACGGCGACGGTGACACGCTGCTCGTGGTCGACCAGTTCGAGGAGGTCTTCTCGCTCTGTCATGACCCGGCCGAACGGGCCGTCTTCCTCGACGGGTTGCTCACCGCGCGCGACCCCAGCACCCGGCTGCGCGTGCTCCTCGCGGTACGCGCCGACTTCTACGGCCGGTGCGCCGAACACGGGCCTCTCGCCGACGCGTTGGGTGATGCCAACCTGCTCGTCGGTCCGATGTCTCCGGGCGGCCTGCGCGAGGCCGTTGTCAGACCGGCCGCGGCCGAACAGCTCGTGGTGGAGCGCTCCTTGACCGCCCGAGTCGTCGCCGATGTGGCGGACGAGCCGGGTGGTCTGCCGCTGATGGCTCACGCGCTGCGCGAGGTGTGGCGTCGCCGCAGCGGCAGGATGCTGACAGAGGCGGCGTACGAGGCGATCGGAGGGGTGCGCGGCGCCGTCGCGCACACCGCGGAGGAGCTCTACGGGCGCCTGAGCGAGACGGAGGCGGTGAGGGCGCGCACGCTGCTGCTGCGCATGGTGGAGCCGGGCGACGGCACACAGGACACCCGGCGCCCCGCCGACCGCTCCGAACTTCCGCCCGGCTGCGAAGGCGTCCTGGAACGCCTGGTCGAGGCACGCCTCCTGACCGTGGACGGCACGAAGGTCGATCTCGCGCACGAGGCGCTGATCGGCGCCTGGCCCCGGCTGCGGGCCTGGATCGAGGAGGACAGGGAGCGGCTGCGCCTGCACAGGGCGCTGACCGAAGCCGCGCACACCTGGGAAGAGCTGGACCGGGACCCCGGGGCGCTGTACCGGGGCACGAGGCTCACGGCGGCGAGGGAGGCGTTCGAAGCGGGCAGAGGTGGCAGGGGTGCGGACGGGCTGACCGCGAGCGAGAACGCGTTTCTCAACGCCGGGATCACCGCCCACGAACAGGGCATACGGGCGAAGACCCGCGCCGCGCGCCGCACCCGCGTGCTCCTTTCGGCGCTCGCCCTGCTCGTCTGTCTCGCGACGGTGGCGGGCGCGGTCGCCTGGCAGCAGCACAGGAACGGTCAGCGGCAGCGGGACGAGTCCCGGGCGCGGCGGATCGCCGGGGTCGCGGAGTCGCTGCGTACGTCCGATCCGGTCACCTCGATGCGGTTGAGCGTGGCCGCCTGGCGGATCGCGGATCTGCCCGAGACCCGGGAGGCGGTGCGGACCGCCGCCGCGCAGCGGGAGCAGGACGCGTTCCACGGGGGCGGGGAGGACTCGCCCGTGACGGCGCGGTTCCTCAGCGCGGACGGCAGCCTGCTGACCACGTCCACCGGGCGGCGGGTGACACGCCGGGAGCTGAGCGGTCACCGGCGGATCAGTACGTACGACAGGCCGGGTCCTTTCGGCACGGCCGACTACGACACGGATGTCAGCGCGGACGGGCGGCTGATCGCGCGGTCGACCCGAAAGGGATTCCAGATCTGGGACCTGCGGAACGAACGGCCGGTGGGACGTCCTCTGGGAACCAACGGCCGAACGGGGGTGGCCGGCCGATTCGCGCCCAGCGGACGGATGTTCATCGTCCAGGACGAGGACCGGGGCGACGTCCAGGTGTGGGACGTACGACGGCACAAGGTGGTGGCGACGGTCCGGAGAGCGGAAACGGGCAGTTCCCCCTTCTCCGTCATGAGCCCCCGCGACCGACTCGTCGCGACCTGTTCGGGGGACGACGGTCCTCTTGTCGTACGCGACATACGCACGGGGCACGACCTCCCCAGGACGTGGCCGCGCGCGCTCGACCGGAACTTCTGCGGGGCCCAGGAGGCTTCCTTCACACCGGACGGCCGGGCGCTGGCCGTTCCTGTGCAGGGTGGTGTACGGACCTGGGACGTGAGGACCGGCGAGGAGCGGCCGAGGCTCAAGCTGCCCGGCGCGTACGAACCGAGCGTGGACTTCAGCGCCGACGGCGCCACGGCGGTCGCCCTGGGGGAAGGTGAGGTGGTCCTGTGGCGCACCGCCGCACCGGAGACACCGCTGCTGCGGCACTCGGTGGGCGAGCTGACGGCGCAGGAAGTGCGCCTGGACGAGGCGGCCGGGGTGATCCGTCTGCAGGCGAGCACCAAGGTGATCCGTACCTTGGACGTCCGCGACGTCCTGGCAGGGCCGCGCGGAGCACCGCCGCTCCACCTCGACAAGGCCCGCTTCAGCCCGGACGGCCGCACCCTCGCCACGCTGGAACGCCACGCGAGGGAGGGCCGGTTACGGCTGCGCGACGGGCGGGACGGCACGGTGCTGCGAACGCTGCCCGGCCGCATGTGCGAGGAGTGCGACGGCCTGGCTGTGGCGTTCTCCCCGGACAGCGGGACTCTCGCGTACAGCGTCGACGCACCGAAGGGCTCGACGATCCGGCAATGGGACCTGCGGCTGGGCCAGGTGAGGGCCCGGACGACCGTGGCATCGAGGGTGGAGAGCCTGGTGCTGCCCGCGGTCGGGCCACCCGTCACCGCGGGAGCCCCGCCCCGGCTCCAGGACAACGACACGTGGAAGGGTGAGGTATGGCGGGTCGGTGAGCGGACCAGCACGCGTCTGCTGTACCGCAGGCTCCCCGGTCTGCTGGTGGTCGCGCCCGGCGGCCGTGAACTCCTCTCCTTGGACGGCCGGATGGTCGACCTCAAAACAGGGAGTACGAGACCCGCTCTGCGCGGTGAGGACGCGCTGACGTCCGGAACGTTCAGTCCCGACGGCCGCTTCCTCGCCGTCTCCGACCACAACGGCAGGCTCACCCTGTGGGACGGCCGGGCGACCCGCCCCCTCGCCGTACTCTCGGCGGGCGGACCTGAAGGAGGCGAGCCCGAGCCGCCCGTCGCTTTCTCCGCCGACGGCCGCTACTTCGCCGCGGCCGATGCCGAAGGCTCCGTCCGGGTGTGGGAGACGGGCACCCCGCGCCTCGCCGGTGCCCGGATCCCCGGGGCGTACGGCACCGTCCTCGCCCTCGGCTTCGCCGGCGATGAATTGCGCGTCACGACCGCGGAGGGAACGGTCCGCAGGGTCTCCGTCGCGGCGGAGCGCGATGCGGACCGCGTGTGCGATCGGGCCCGCGGCGGGCTGACGCGTCAGGAATGGCGGACCTATCTGCCGAACACCGGGTACCGGAAGACCTGTTGACGCTACCTTCCAGACAGTGCCGACCCGGCCGGCCACGGAGGGGAGCCATTACGTGAACGAACTGATGCGCTGGGAGTCCGACGAGGGGCCCGTCGTGGTGGAGGTGGACTCCAGGGACCCCGGGTTCCGGTCGGTGTCGCGGCGTGGTGAGGCCGACGGGATCCACGACGTCGACGGGCGCTTCGAGTCGGCGCTGGGGAATGTGCGCGGCGCCGCGCTGTCCGCGCTGCGGACCTTTCGGGACCGCGCGCTCGACCCCGACACGATCGAGCTGGAGTTCGGCGTCAAGCTCAGCGCCGCGGCAGGCGCCGTCATCGCCAGGACTGCGGCGGAGGGGCACCTGACGGTGAAGCTGACCTGGTCGCGCCGTGTCCCGCCGGAGGGGGCGGACGGGGCGGTCGGGGCGGATGCGGCCATGCGGGCGGACCGCCTCCGCCAGCCCTGAGAGGGGAGGCGGAGACGGTCCGTCGCGCTGTCGGGCTGTCCTGCCGTCAGGCCACGTCGAACGTCGCCGGGTCCGGGCCGATCCGCCGGTCCTCGTTCAGCGCGGAGATCGCCGCCATGTCCTCGGGGTCGAGCTCGAAGCCGTAGACGTCGATGTTCTCCTTGATCCGCGACGGCGTCACGGACTTGGGGATCACGATGTTGCCCAGCTGGATGTGCCAGCGCAGCACGATCTGCGCGGGGGAGCGCCCGTGCTTGCGCGCGATGGCGACGATCGCCGGGACCTCCAGGAGGCCGCGGCCCGAGCCGAGCGGCGACCACGCCTCGGTGGCGATGCCCTGCTCGGCGTGGAACTCGCGCGCGGCGCGCTGCTGCAGGTGCGGGTGCAGCTCGATCTGGTTGACGGCCGGGACGATCGACGTCTCGCCGGTCAGCCGCTCCAGGTGCTCGGGCAGGAAGTTCGAGACGCCGATGGACTTGGCGCGGCCGTCGGCGTGGATCTTCTCGAAGGCCTTGTACGTGTCGACGTACGCGTCCTTGGAGGGCACCGGCCAGTGGATCAGGTACAGGTCCACGTAGTCGAGGCCGAGCTTCTCCAGCGAGGTGTCGAAGGCGCGCAGCGTCGCGTCGTGGCCCTGGTCGGCGTTCCAGAGCTTCGTCGTGACGAACAGTTCCTCACGGGCCACGCCGGAAGCGGCGATCGCCTTGCCCGTGCCTTCTTCGTTGCCGTAGATGGCCGCGGTGTCGATGCTGCGGTACCCGGCCTCCAGCGCCGTCGCGACGGCCTTCTCGGCCTCGTCGTCCGGAACCTGCCAGACGCCGAAACCGAGCTGCGGCATCTCGACGCCGTTGTTGAGGATGATCGGGGGAACCTTGCTCACGAGCTCTCGATCCTTAAGTCGTCGGGTGTTCTGCCCCATGGTCAACGATCAGCGGCCGCGCCGCATTCCTGAACGCTACAAGGGCATGGGCTGCCCGCGTCCCTCCGGCCCGGTGGTCAGGACGTCAGGCCCTCGGGGAGGGAGGCGAGCAGGTCCCCGTACTGGACGAACAGGCGGGGGGACGCCGCCCCGGTGGGGGCATGGGGGTCGGCCTCGGCGAGTGCGGTCCAGCAAGCCGCCGTGAGGCGGCGGGCGTCGGCCCCGGGCCAGGGGCGGGGGAGGAGTTCGGGCGGCAGGAGCGGGTCCGGTTCCATGGCGTGGCTGAAGGCCGCGGCGAGCCGGACCGCCATGGCCAACCGCTCGGGGCCGGTGGGACCGTCCGGCCGGGTGAGCCGGTCGAGGTACGCCTGGGCGAGGCCGGCGAGGCGGTCGTGGCGCGCGGCGATGTCGTCGAGGGGCCAGAGGGCGGCGGCCAGGGCGGGCGGCTGGTCGACGCCCCCGACGCGCAGGTCGGTGCTGGTGAGGCAGGTCACCGCGTGGGTGACGTCCAGGTGGCGGGCCTGGGCCTCGACGAGTTCCCCGATGGGGTTCGGGGTGACGTAGAGGCCGCTCTGGACCGGGGCGGCGCCGAGGTGGCGCAGGGTGTCGCGGAGGGTGTCGCGGGACGTCCTGCTCGATTCGGGGATGGCGAAGGCGAAGAGGTGCCAGACGCCGTCCCAGGCGGCGAGCCCGTGGTCCTGGCGGTAGGCGTGGCGGACGTAGGCGACGTCGGGGGTGATCGAGCCGGTGTAGTCGGCGACCGCCCTCAACACGGCCTTGCGGCCACGGCCTTCGTGGGTGAAGCGGCCCTCGGCGACGAGCCGCTTGATGCAGAGGCGGACCTGTTGGTCGGTCATGCCCAGCAGGCCGGCGACCGCGTACAGCTCACCGGAGTCGACGGTGCCGTCCTCGCGGACCAGGGCGTGGACGAGCAGTCGGGTAGGGACGGGGACGGGGGCGGTGCCGTCCGCGTCGATCTGCGCGTCTTCCGGGGTGTTCGGGGCGGTGTTCGTGGCCGCGGTGTTCATCGGGCCTCCCGGCGGTTCGCCGCGGCGGCCGGTGTGACGGGCCGGTGCATGGTCGTGACGGCGCCGAAGCCCATCAGGCTGCGCAGGTACGGGGTCTTCTCGGTGCGTACGGCGACGAAGCCGTGCCGTTCGTACAGGGCGCGGGCGCGCGGGTTGACGTCGATGACGTCGAGACGGACGCGCCGGCAGGAGTGCTCGGTGGCCACGGCCGCGATCTCGCGCAGCAGGAGGCCGCCGATGCCCTTGCCGCGGTGCTCGGAGGCGACGGCGATGCCGTCCATGACGAGCTCGCCGTCGGCGGCACGCCGTTCCATCAGGGCGAGCAGCGGCAGGCGGGGGAGTCCGCGCAGGGTTCCGTACGCGGACAGGACGTCGCCCGCGCCGCCGCCGGTCAGGCCGCGCTTGTCGAGTTGGTAGCCGGCCACCCCCGCCACCTCGCCGTCGACGAGGGCGACTATGCCCCGGTCGTGGTGGAGGTGGGCCGCGAGGAAGGCGCGTGCCTTGTCCGGCGGGTTCAGGGCGGCACCGAGCTTCCGCCCGAAGGCCTCCCAGTACAGCGCGGCCACACGCGTCTCGCTGCCCTCGGGCACGCCCCTCCGTATCGCCGGGCTGTGCATCGGCTCCATCCGCTCCATCGGCTTCATGGGCTCCATCGGCGTCCCTTCCGTGTGGCAGGGGCGGAGCGCCCGCCCTTGCACTATCGACTCTACTACGCTCATGCTGAATACGAACGTATTGATAGTGATAGTTTTTGGGGGAGAGATGAGACGACTGCTCGCGCCGCTCGCGCGGCGCCGATGGCGTGTCCTCGCGTGGTCACTGGCCGCCGTACTGCTGGTGGGCGCGGGAGCCGGCGCTGTCGCGGTCCGGCAGAACACTTACGCGCTACGGGAGGAGCGTGTCGCCGTGCGTCACGACGGGCGGCTGCTGGACGGTGTCCTGGCGCGGCCGCAGCGGGGCGAAGGCCCGTTCGGCCTCGTCGTCTTCGTACACGGCGACGGTCCCGTCGACGCCACCCACGACACCTTCTACCGGCCTCTGTGGGAGTCCTTCGCGAAGGCCGGCTACGCCTCGCTCTCGCTGAGCAAGCCCGGCGTCGGCGCCTCCGAGGGGAACTGGCTGGACCAGAGCATGGACGACCGCGCGGACGAAACCCTCGCCGCGATCGCCTGGGCCCGCGGGCGCCCCGACATCGACGGCCGGCGCGTCGGCCTGTGGGGGGCCAGCCAGGCCGGGTGGGTGCTGCCCAAGGTCGCGGCCCGCGACCGCGCCCTCCGCTTCGTCATCGCGGTCTCACCGGCCGTCGACTGGCAGCGGCAGGGGCGCTACAACCTCCTCGCCGAACTGCGCGCGGACGGCGCCGGCCGGGACGAGACGCGCACGGCACTGCGACGGCGCGAGACGACCCTGCGCCTGCTGCGGCAGGGCGCGACCTTCGCGCAGTACCGCGCCGCGGTCGCCGACACCGACGGCATGACCGCCGACCGCTGGCGGTTCATCGCCAAGAACTACCGCTCCAATGCGAGCGAGGACCTGCGCGCCATGCGCGGCACCCCCACGCTCCTGGTGCTGGCCGGGCACGACGTCAACGTGGACGTCGCCGACACCGAGACCGCCTACCGCCGCATCCTGCCGTCCGCGTCCCTGACGGTGGAGCACTACCCCGACGCCACCCACTCACTGGTCGACCACGCCGTGGAGAACTCCGAGGCGCGCCTCACCCTCACCGCCGTCTTCGCCCCCCGACGCCTGTACGCCGACGGGTTCCTCGCCCGCCAGCGCCGCTTCGTCGAGCAGCTGACCCACGGGCGTCAGTCACCGGAGCCGGTGGAGTCGCCGGTCCCCAGATAGGCGTCCCGCACCCGCGGATCCGCGCGCACCTCGTCCGCCGTGCCGTGCGCCAGGACCCGGCCCAGGTCGAGGACGACGACACGGGCGCAGAGCTCCATCACGAAGGCGACGTTGTGCTCCACGAGCAGCACCGCGCAGCCCTCCTCGGCCGCGAGCCGGCGGACGACGGCCGCCAGCAGGTCCCGTTCGTCGGCCGTCATCCCGGAAGCGGGCTCGTCCAGGAGCAGCACCCTGGGCGGGTCCGCGACCGCGCGCGCCAGTTCCACCATGCGGGCCAGCCCGACCGGCAGCGTGCCCGCGTACTGCCCGGCGAGCGCGTCGAGGCCGCACGAGCGCAGCACCGCCGCGGCCCGCTCCCGCCGCGCGGCCTCGCGTGCGCGCCGCGTCGGCGCGGCCAGCAGATCGGCGGCGAACCCGCCGCCACCGCCCCGCCACTCCTGCGCGACGACGAGGTTGTCGGCGACGGTGAGCTGCCCGAAGAGCTGCTGCCGCTGGAACGTGCGGCGCATCCCGTGCCGCGCGCGCCACACGGGGGAGCGGCGCGTGACGTCACGGCCGTCGAGCAGCACCCGGCCCCGGTCCGGCCCGCGCATGCCCGACAGCACGTCGAACAGCGTGGTCTTCCCGGCTCCGTTGGGGCCGATGAGCCCGCAGATCTCGCCTCGGCGGACGGCGAGCCCCACGCCGTCCAGGGCACGGATCCCGCCGAAGCGGACGCCGACGCCCTCGGCCTCCAGGACGTACTCCCTCATGACGTGCCCACCCCCTCGGCCGTCTCCCCGCCCGCCGCCATGCCCAGATACGCCTCCGTCAGCCGGTCCGCGCGCACCTCGGAGCGCGGGCCGCACCAGGAGACACGGCCCTGCGCGAGATACGCCACCGTGTCCGCGACCCCCAGGATCTCGGCGGCCTTCTCCTCGACGAGGAGCAACCCGGCGCCGCCGTCCCGGAGTTCGACGAGGAGACGGAACACGTCGTCGACCACGCGGGGTGCGAGGCCGAGGGACGGCTCGTCCGCGATCAGCACCTTCGGCGGGCGCTGCAACAGCGGGGCGAGCGCGAGGAGTTGCTGTTCGCCGCCGGAGAGCGAGCCCGCGGTGACCTTGCGCCGCGCCGCGAGCCCCGCGAACCGCTCGTACACGGCGTCGCGTTCGTCACGTCCCCCGAGGTACAGGGCGAGGTTCTCGTCGATGGTGAGTGCGGGGAAGATGCCGCGGCCCTCGGGGGCGAGGACGACACCGGCGTGGGAGCGGTGGACGGCGCTCTCCCGGGTGGCGTCGCGCCCGGCGACGTACACGTGGCCCCGCGCGGGCGCGAGCAGCCCCGCCGCGGCGAGGCACGTGGTGGACTTCCCCGCGCCGTTCGGGCCGAGCAGCGCGACGATCTCGCCCGGGCGGACGGTGAGGTCCACTCCGTGGAGGACGGGGGCGCCGTCGTACCCGGCGTGCAGGTCGCGGAGGGCGAGCGCGGCGGACACCTCGTTTCCGCTCCCGTTCCTTCCCGGCTCTCCCCTCCGTGACTCCGTCACGGAGGGGCTCCGCCCCGGCCCCCGCTCCTCGAACACCGGAGGAGCCGAACCCGCCCGCCGCCGGTACCTCCGCACCGACACCGCCGCGCAGTAGCCGTCCGGATCGTTCGCCAGCGCCAGCCCCGCGAGGCCGAACAGGATCACCGGCAGGTGCACGGACTCCGTGACGTAGTCCGACACCAGATGCGGCACGATCGCGAAGACCAGGCCCGCCACCACCGCGAACTGCGGTCTGCGCACCCCCGCGGCGACCACCACCGCAAGCCAGATCAGCCCGGTCATCGCGGTGAAGTCCGTCGCTGTGATGCGGGTGTTGAAGGACGCGTACATCACACCGCCGAACCCCGCGAGCCCCGCCGACAGCGTGAACAGCAGCAGTTTGGTGCGGACCACGGAGATGCCGGACGCCATCGCCGCCGCCGGGGCGGACCGCACCGCCAGCATGGCGCGCCCCGTCGGCGAGTTCCGCAGCGCGCCGAGCGCGGCGACGGCGGCCGTGACGAGGACGACCATCGCGACGCCCAGGGCGCGGTCGTCCGAGAGGTCGACGGGGCCGAGGACCGGCCGGGGGATCTCCCAGCCGGTGTCGCCGTTCCGCAACCACCCCATCTGGAAGAGGACTTGGTCGGCGAGGAAGGCGAGCGCCAGCGTGGCGAGGGCCAGCGAGCGCCCGCCGAGCCGCAGCGCGGGCAGCGCCACGAGCGCACCGAGGAGCGCCGCCGCGCACGTCCCGACCAGCGCCGCCGCGAAGAACGGCCAGCCGTGGCTCATCAGGAGCCCGGCGACCAGCGCGGCCCCGGTGACGAAGGTGGCCTGTGCGAGGGACACCATCGCGCCGAGTCCCGTCACCACGGTGAAGGAGATGAAGACCAGGGAGATCGCGAGCCCCTGGGCGAGGATGCCGCTCCAGAAGGGGGTCGTGACCGTGTAGAACGCGAGGGCGAGGAGCGCCGCCGCCACTGCCCACGGCCCCCATCTGCGGGCCCACGACAGGCCCGCGAGATAGTCGACGGGCGGTGGGTCGACCGCCGCCGTGCCCGCCGCCCGCTGCCGCCGCGTGAGCAGGAGCAGCCCGGCGAACAGGATCACGAAGGGCACGGCCGTACGGAAACCGGTGATCTTCTCGGCGAAGTCCGCGTACCCCGCGACGAGGTTCTGGAGCACCCCGAGCCCGAGGCCGCCCGCGAACGCCAGCGGGACCGACATGAAGCGGCCGAGCACGGCGGCCGTCGCCGACACGAAGAGGAACAGCGTGAAGTCGTGGGCGGAGAGCCCGAGCAGCGGCGTCGCGAGCACTCCCGCCAGGCCCGCGAGGCCGGACGACAGCATCCACGCCACCGAGGAGAGCCGGTCCGCGCTCATGCCGCGCAGCTCCACGAGCGAGCGGTTGTCGACGGCGGCCCGCAGCCTGAGGCCGAGCGGCGTGTGGCGCAGCAGGATCCACAGGCCGACGGCGACCACCGCCGTGGCCACCCACGTGATCAGCTGGTCGGAGTCGATGCCGACACCGTCCATGAGCTGCCAGCTCGCGGCGGGGCTGGGCCCGACGCCCGGCAGCCCGAACTGGTTCTCGGCCGGTTTGACCGGTGCCCCCGCGTCGGCCAGGAGCTCCACGGTCCACAGGCCGAGCGCGGGCAGCGCGACGAGCAGGCCGATGGTCGCGACGATCTGCGCGGTCTCTCCGACCCGCGCCAGCTTGCGGAACATCAGCCGGTCGAGGGCCCAGCCGAGTGCGGGGGCCACCCCGGCGACCAGCAGCAGCGCGGTCGGCACGGCGGGCCAGCCGAAGCCGGAGTGCAGTTCGTGGAAGGCGAGGGCGCACAGGTAGGCGGTGGCGCCGTGCGCGAAGTTGAAGAGGCCCGATGCCGAGTAGGACAGGACGAGGCCCGTGGCGAGGAGGGCGTAGAGCGCGCCCGAGACGAGACCGCTCAGCACGAATCCCAGCAGGTCCGACATGGCGGCCTGTCCCTACTTGAAGGGGATCGGTTCGTAACACTCGAACGGCGACGACACCGTGTACGTGCCGCCCTTGAGCTGTACGAGGGCGCCGCAGCCGAACGCCTCCTTCCGGCCCTCGGGCAGCCGCCGGTCGCCGACCATGGTGCCGGTGTCGGAGTAGCCGTCCGCGGCCTTCTGGAAGGAGGCGACGGTGAGGTCCTTGCCCGCCTTCTCCGCGATGGCGAGGAAGAGGTCGGCGGACATGTAGCCGGTCATCATGTGCATGTTGAGCGGCACCTCCTCGCCCGCCGCCTTCCTGATGTCCGCCTTGAACCGCCGCATGTCCTCGCTCTCCTGCTCGAACGGCTGGAAGGAGAGGAGGACGTGCACGCCGTCGAGCGCCTTCCGCGTCGCGCTCTTGGCGAGCAGGCCCGGGTCGTAGTCGGTGGGGTCGGTGAGGACGCCCTTGAAACCTGCCCGCTTGACGGCCGTGAAGAGACCGATGTTGTACGGGGTCTGCATGACGGAGACGACGGCGTCCGGCGCCCTGCCGCCGTCGGAGCGCAGGATCTCCTTCGTGTACGCCGACCAGTCGCTCGGCACCGATGTCGCGGGCACCGTCGACTTGGCGTACGTCACCTCGTACCCGGCGGCCGCGAAGCTCTGCTTGTAGGTGCGGACGGCGAACGTGCCGGCGTCGTTGTCGTTGGCGAGGATCGCCACCGACCGGCCTTTCGCCCCGCCCATCACCTTCTTGAGGCCCTCGGGCCAGCTCTGCGTGATGGTGCCGCCGGGCATCGGCACCATGCAGCCGCCGAAGCCGTACATGTAGGTCGGGCCGCAGAAGGGCGGAATGGTGCCCCAGCCGAAGGTGGGCACCTTCTGTTCCTGCAGGAAGTCCGCTCCGGAGAACGTGACCGAGCTCATCGGCGCGATCGCGAACACCTTCTCCCGCTGGACCAGTTTGCGGGCCGCCGCGAGGTTCTTGCCGGGGTCCTGCCCGTCGTCCTCCGCACCCAGGTAGTCGATCTTCCGGCCGTGCACGCCGCCCTCGGCGTTGGCACGGTCGAAGCGGGCCTTCGCGCCCAGATCGGTGTCCTTCTTGCTGTATCCGCTGGCGGTCGTCATGGAGACGATGCCGCCGACCTTGATGGAGTCGCCGGTCACGCCCCGCGCGGAGCCGCCGCCCGCCCCCTTGGAACTGCCGCTGTCGGACGCGGAGTTGCAGGACGTGGCGAGCAGCAGGGCCGCGACGGCGGCGGTGATGGTGCGGAACGATCGCGACACGGGCGAGCCCCCTGAAGTCGAAGTGGGGCTGATTGTGTGCGCGACCTGACGAACCGTCAATAACTAGTTGCGGTACAGCGCGTCGACCTCGGCCGAGTACACTGTCTCGATCGCCTTCCGCTTCAGCTTCAGCGACGGCGTAAGCAGGCCGTGCTCCTCGGTGAACTGATGCGCCAGTATGCGGAACGTACGGATCGATTCGGCTTGCGAGACAAGGGTGTTGGCGGCGACGACGGCCCGCCGCACCTCGGTCTCCAGATCCGGGTCGCGCACCAGCTCGCCCGGGGGCAGCTGCGGCTTGCGGCGCATGGTCAGCCAGTGCTCCACGGCCTCGGAGTCCAGCGTGACGAGCGCCGCGATGTAGGGCCGGTCGTTGCCGACGACGACGCACTGGGCGACCAGCGGATGGTCGCGCACCCGCTCCTCCAGCTGGGCCGGCGACACACTCTTGCCGCCGGACGTCACCAGGATCTCCTTCTTGCGCCCCGTGATCGTCAGATAGCCGTCCTCGTCGAGCGCGCCCAGGTCGCCGGTGGCCAGCCAGCCGTCCCGCAGGGTCGCGTCGGTGGCCTTGGGGTCGTTGAGATAGCCCTGGAAGACGTTGCCGCCGCGCAGCCACACCTCGCCGTCCTCCGCGATGTGCACCGTCGTGCCGGGGATGGCCGGGCCGACCGTGCCGTAGCGGGTGCGCTCGGGCGGGTTGGCGGTCGCGGCGGCCGTCGACTCGGTCAGGCCGTACCCCTCGTAGATCGTCACGCCCGCGCCCGCGAAGAACAGGCCGAGCCTGCGGTCCATCCCGGAGCCGCCGGACATCGCGTGCCGCACCCGGCCGCCCATCGCCTCCCGCACCTTGGAATAGACGAGCTTGTCGAAGAGCTGGTGCTGCATCCGCAGCCCCGCCGAGGGCCCCGGACCCGTCCCGAACGCCTTCGCCTCCAGCGCGTCGGCGTACCGCACGGCGCACTCGACGGCCTTGTCGAACGGGCCCGCCCTGCCGTCCTTCTCCGCCTTGCGCCGGGCCGCGTTGAAGACCTTCTCGAAGATGTACGGCACGGCGAGGATGAACGAGGGCCGGAACGCGGCCAGGTCGGGCAGCAGCGCCGCCGCGTTCAGGTTGGGCTGGTGCCCCATCTTGACCCGGCCGCGCACCGCCGCCACCTGCACCATGCGGCCGAAGACGTGCGCCAGCGGCAGGAAGAGCAGCGTCGTCGCCTCGTCGCCCCGCTTGGAGTGGAACACCGGCTCCCAGCGCCCCACCATCACGTCCGCCTCGAACATGAAGTTCGCGTGCGAGATCAGGCAGCCCTTGGGGCGGCCCGTCGTGCCGGACGTGTAGATGATCGTGGCGATCGAGTCGGGCGTGACCGCGCGGCGGTGCCGGTGCACCACGTCGTCGTCGATCTCCCGCCCCGCGCCGGTCAGCTCGCCGACCGCGTCGGCGTCCAGCTGCCACAGCCGGCGCAGCTGCGGCAGCCGGTCGACGACCGAGCCGATCGTCATCGCGTGGTCCTCGTGCTCGACCATCGCGGCCGACACCTGCGCGTCGTGCAGCATCCACAGGACCTGGTCGGCGGAGGACGTCGGGTAGATCGGCACGACCTGGGCGCCGATCGTCCACAGCGCGAAGTCGAAGAGCGTCCACTCGTACCGCGTACGGGACATGATGGCCACGCGGTCCCCGAACCGCACGCCCTGCGCGATCAGGCCCTTGGCCAGGGCCAGCACCTCGTCGCGGAACTCGGCCGCGGTGACGTCGGACCAGCGCCCGTCGGTCTTGCGGCCGAAGGCGATGCGCGTCGGGTCCTCGACGGCATGGTCGAACACGGCGTCGGCGAGGCCGCCCACCAGCGGCACCGACGCCATCGGAGGATTCGTGAACTCGCGCAATGATGCTCCTTGTGGCGCTCCGCACAGCGCCGTGACCGTACCCCACGCCGCGCGCCTTCGGGAGGGGGTTCCAGCGCGGTCGGAACGGTCCATCGGCACAGGTCAGCCGGTGGAAATGCGGCCACAAGGGGAAGGGCGGGACAACTTACTTACGGCGGAGTAAGTTTCGGTGGCGTAATCTCCACCGAATCTGTACGCGGCATGCCGCGTGTCGGCGCCGGCGGGGGAACTCGTACAGGTCTCCCGGCGTTGTACTTCGCGTTCCAGTATGTGGGCCGGTCCGGGGTGTTTGCGGGGGTTTCGCCGCCATGACGCTGAAGGAGCCGCCGCGACGCCGAAGGAGCCTCCGTGTCCATGTCCGCCGACCCGCCCCGCTCCCCCCTGGTCCTCCCGCGCGTCTCCGCGCCCCCTCGGGCGGCCGTCCTCCTCCTGCACGGAGGCCGGGAGCACGGGACGTCGACACCCCTTCCCTGGAACCTGCCGAGTCTGCGCATGCGGCCCTTCGCGCGCGCCGTCAGAAGGGCCTTCGGCGCGCAGGGCGTCGTGGTGGGCCAGGTCCGCTACCGCTGCCGGGGCTGGAACGGCGAGCGGGAGGACGCCGCCAGGGACGCCCGCCGCGCGCTCGACGCGCTGGCGCCGCGCATCGGAGGCGCGCCGGTCGTCCTGGTCGGCCACTCCATGGGCGCCCGCGCCGCCCTGCGCGCGGCCGGTCACCCCTCGGTCCGGGCCGTGGTGGGCCTGGCCCCCTGGTGCCCACCGGGAGAGCCGGTCGACCACTTGCGGGGCCGCGGCGTGGTCCTGCTGCACGGCGACCGGGACGGGACGACCGACCCCGCGGAGTCCGCCGAGTACGTGACCCGGGCGGCCGCGGCAGGCGCGGACGCGACCCTGGTGACGATGGCGGGCAGCGGCCACACGATGCTGCGCGACGCATCCACCTGGCACACACTGACGACGGCGACGGTCGGCGGCCTCCTGCACCTCGGCCCACTCCCCGAGGAGGTGGCACGCGGCTCGGAACCGCGTCCGGCGACGTAGCGGGCCCGGCGGCGAAGGGGCGCGTGCCGCCGTGGGACCGCGCGGCGCAGTGGGTCCGGCTTCGGGGGCGGGGGGCGGTCCCGACGGTCGTGAGGCCGACGGCCGCGGCTGCCGAGACGGCGTGTTCGGGGCTTTTGGGTGTGGGCGTCGTCAGTGGGGAGCGGGCCGCGTACGCGCGGATGTCCGCGTCGGGGTCCGTGGCCGCGGTGGCGGGCGCATCGCTGGCCGATGCACGAGACCCGCCACCAAGGTGCCCACTACGTGGACAGCCCCGGTGACGGGTCCGCGACGGCCACCGCGTGTGACGCACCGCCTGTGACGTACCGTCAGCGACGCGCCGTCAGCGCCTCCTCTCCCGGCTGTGCGGGCGCTGCCACGGACGGCGCCCGGTGCCCGGCCCCCGGCGCCCGCACCATCACGAGCACCAGGACACCCGCGACCAGACCCGCCACCCCCGCCGCCAGCGAAGCCCCGTTGAGGCCCGACGCGAAGGCCGCGCGCACCGCGTGCTCCGGCACCGTGCCGTGCAGCGCCGGGGCGCCGCCGCCCGCGACGGTGTGCGCCGCCTCGCGGCCGAGCGAATCCTGCATGCGCGCGGTGAGCACCGTCCCGAACAGGGCGACCCCGACCGCGTACCCGAGCTGGCGGAACGTGTTGACCGCGCCGCCCGCCATCCCGGCGTTGGCGGGAGGCACCGCGGCGAGCGCCGCCCCCGCCAGGGCCGGCGCGACCAGACCGGCGCCGACGCCCGTGAGCGTGAGCCCCGGCGCGAGCGCGCCCCACGACGACCCGGCGTCGAGCACCGCCAGGCACAGCCCGCCCCCGCCGATCAGCAGCAGCCCCACCCCGATGACCAGGCGCGGCGCCACCCCGTGCAGCAGCCGCCCGGCGACCAGCGCCACCACGAACGACGTCCCGGCGAGCGGCAGCAGCACCAGACTGCCGCGCACCGGACTCATGCCGAGCACGGTCTGCAGCCAGATGGAGAGGTACGGCACGACGCCGAAGGCGGCACCGTTGTAGCCGATGGCACCGATCAGCACCCCGGTGAAGGCGGGCTTGCGCAGCAGCCGCAGGTCGAGGAGCGGCTGCGCGACGCGCCGCTCGACGAGGACGAAGCAGAGCAGCGCCAGCGCCGAGACCGCGAAGGACGTCACGGCGGCCGCCGAGGCCCAGCCGTCCGCCCCGCCGCGCAGCACCCCGTACGTCCCCGCGCCCGCGAAGCTCGCGAACGCCGCCGTGCCCGCCCAGTCGACCCGGCGCCCCGCGGGCCCCTTCGACTCCGGCACGACCCGCAGCGTCAGCCAGATCGACGCCACGCTGACCGGCAGGTTCACGAAGAAGATCCAGCGCCAGCCGGGCCCCTCCGTGAGCAGCCCGCCCACGATCGGACCGAGCGCGGCCGACGCGCCGCTCACCGCGCCCCACACGCCGAGCGCGGCCGACCGGTCGCGCCCCTGGTAGGCGGCGCCGAGCAGCGGCAGCGTCGTCGCGAGCATCGCGGCGGCGCCGAGCCCCTGCACGGCGCGCGCCGCCACCAGCAGGCCCGCGTCCGAGGCGAGCCCGCAGCCCAGCGAGGCCACCGCGAACAGCGCGGTGCCGACGACGTTGAGCCGCCGCCTGCCGAACACGTCGGCCGCGGCGCCGACGCCCAGCAGCAGCGCGGCCAGTGCGAGCGCGTAGCCGTCGATCACCCACTGCAGATCGCTCAGCGAGGCGTCCAGCGCCCGCGCCATGTCGGGCAGAGCCACGATCACGATCGTCACGTCCAGCAAGAGCATGAACGTCCCCAGAGACACCGCCGTGAGCGGCCCCCATGTGCGCATTTCCTTGTTCCTCCGACTCGTCGCCCGACACCCGCGGACGTCCTCGTACGATGAGCCGACGGCGAACGAAGCCGGTGCCAGAGGCCTGTCCGGCGCACTGATCCGACATTTGGGGGCTCTACAGCGATGGAATCCGATGTCCTCGACGACCTGGACCTCCAGCTGCTGCACGCCCTGGAAGTCGACGGCAGGGCCTCTTTCAGCCGCATCGCGGGCGTCCTCGGCGTCTCCGACCAGACCGTCGCCCGCCGCTTCCGCCGCCTGCGCGCCGAGGCGGGCCTGCGCATCGTCGGCGTCCGTGACACCCGGCGGCTCGGCCACGACGAGTGGATGCTGCGCCTGCGCTGCACGCCCGACGGCGCCGAGGCCATCGCGGCCGCACTGGCCCGCCGCCCCGACACGGCATGGGTCCACCTCACCTCGGCCGGCACCGAAGTGGTCTGCCTGTCGCTGCCGCGCACCCCGGCCGACTACGACGACCTGCTCTTCGGCAAGCTCCTGCGCACCCGCAAGCTCATCGAGATCACCGCACACCAGCTGATGCACCGCTTCTACGGCGGCCGCACCGGCTGGATCGGAAAGCACCGCCCGCTCTCCGACGAGCAGGTCGCCGCGCTCGGCCCCGCCGAGCCGCCGGCCGTGCCGGGCCCCGCCCGCATCACCCCCGACGACGAGCCGCTGGTCACCGCCCTGAAGGCCGACGGCCGCGTCACCTACCCCGAACTGCAGCGGCTCACCGGCCGCTCCGAGTCCGCCGTCAAGCGCCGTGTCGCCGCGCTGCTCGGCTCGGGCGCGCTCTACCTCGACACCGAGTACGACACCGCGCGCTTCGGCTTCACCACCGCCGCGATGCTCTGGGTCACCGTCGCCCCGGGCGCGCTCGACCGGGTGGGCCGGGCGATGGCCGGGCACCCCGAGATCGCCCACGTCTCTGCCATCACCGGGTCGGTCAACCTGATGGCGACCGTCCTGACCCGCGACACCGACGAGCTCTACGCCTACCTCAGCGGCAGCCTGGGCTCGCTCGACGGGGTGCGGCACGTCGAGTCGGCGCCCTATCTGCGCCGCTTCAAGGAGCTGACGTATCCGCGACCGCTGCGCTGAGGCAGGCCGCGGACGGCGTCAGCGCCCGCCCCGGTGCAGCCGGTCCCCGCCCGCCAGGATCGCCGCCGCGAGGGCGTCCGCCGCGTCCTGGGCCGGCGCGCGCCGCTCGCCGTGCAGCAGCACGAAGTCCACCGGACCGAGCTCCGGCAGGCCGGCGCGGTCGGGGACGCGGACCAGGCCCGGCGGGATCAGGCCCCGCGAGTGGGCCATCACGCCGAGCCCGGCACGGGCCGCCGCCACGAGGCCGCTGAGGCTGCCGCTCGTGCAGGCCACCCGCCAGGCGCGGCCCCGGCGCTCCAGCGCCTCGAAGGCGAGGGCGCGGGTGATGCCGGGCGGCGGATAGACGATCAGCGGCACCGGCCGCTCCGGGTCGAGGCGCAGCCGCTCGGCACCGATCCAGACCAGGTCGTCCCGCCACACCAGCTCGCCGCGCGGGTCCTCCGGGCGCCGCTTGGCGAGCACCAGGTCGAGCTTGCCCGCGTCGAGACGCTGGTGGAGCGTGCCGGACAGCTCGACCGTCAGCTCCAGGTCGACGTCGGGGTGGTCGTGCCGGAACGCCTCCAGGATGTCGGTGAGCCGCGTCAGGACGAAGTCCTCGGACGCCCCGAACCGCAGCCGTCCGCCGAGGCGCTTGCCCGCGAAGAACGCCGCCGCCTGTTCGTGCGCCGCCAGGATCCGGCGGGCGAAGCCGAGCATGGCCTCGCCGTCCTCGGTCAGCTCCACGCTGTGGGTGTCGCGCGTGAACAGCTGCCGCCCGGCGGCGTCTTCAAGGCGGCGCACGTGCTGGCTGACGGTGGACTGGCGCAGGTTCAGCCTGCGGGCGGCCCGCGTGAAGCTCAGCGTCTGGGCGACCGCGAGGAACGTACGGAGCTGTGAGGGGTCGTACACGCCTGCCAGCCTAGACCCTGGCTATCGCGGAACGTGATGGCAGTCAGAGCGGTGTACGGGATTCCCGATCACCCCCACCGGGAGGATCATGGAGAGGACACCCCCGATCCGGGGCACCCCCGCCCCCGAGAGCATGGAGCACCGTGAAACGCCTGAAGTGGCCGTCCTGGATGCCGGTCGACCCGTACATCGTGGCGTTGCTCGCGACCGTGGGCCTCGCGGCCCTGCTGCCCGCCCGCGGCACCGCCGCCGATGTCGCGTCCGGCGCCTCCACCGGCGCCGTCGCGCTGCTCTTCTTCCTCTACGGGGCCCGGCTCTCCACCCGCGAGGCACTCGACGGACTCAAGCACTGGCGGCTCCACGTCACGGTCCTGGCCTGCACGTTCGTCGTCTTCCCGCTGCTCGGACTCGCGGCGAGGGGACTCGTCCCGTACGTCCTCACGCCCGCGCTCTTCAGCGGCTTCCTCTTCCTCACCCTGGTGCCCTCGACCATCCAGTCGTCCATCGCCTTCACGTCGATGGCCCGCGGCAACGTCCCCGCGGCGATCTGCGCGGGCTCCTTCTCCTCGCTGGCCGGCATCGTGCTCACCCCGCTGCTCGCGGCCGCCCTGCTCGGCGACAGCGGCGGCGGCTTCTCGGCGGACTCGCTCCTCAAGATCGTGCTGCAGCTGCTCGTGCCGTTCCTCGCCGGGCAGCTCCTGCGCCGGTGGGTGGGCGGCTTCATAGCGCGCCACAAGAAGATCCTCGGATACGTGGACCGCGGGTCGATCCTCCTCGTCGTCTACACCGCGTTCAGCGAGGGCATGGTGCAGGGCATCTGGGGCCAGGTGCACCCGCTGCGACTGCTCGCGCTGCTCGGCGTCGAGGCGGTGCTGCTGACCGTCATGCTGACGCTGACCTGGTACGGGGCGAAGCGGCTCGGTTTCGGCCGGGCCGACCGCGTCGCGATCCAGTTCGCCGGGTCGAAGAAGTCCCTGGCGGCCGGACTGCCCATGGCGAGCGTCCTGTTCGGCGCCGACGCCTCGCTGGCCGTGCTGCCGCTGATGCTCTTCCACCAGATGCAGCTGATGGTCTGCGCGGTCATCGCCAAGCGCCGCTCGCGCGATCCGCGGGAGTTCGTCAGCGAGCCGCCGCCAGCCGCAGGGAAACGAACCGCGGCCGGTACAGCGACACGTTCCGGGTGACGTTGGCCTGCGCGTTGGCGGGCGTCGCGTCCAGCCAGTTGACGTCGTAGCTGAGGACGAGACGGCCGTCGCCGCCGAGCGCCGGATGGGCCTGCGGGTTGTACGCGGCCGTCTCCTGGCGGACGGCGCTGTCCTTGGGCAGAGGGGCCTCGAACGCCTTGCTGGGGCCGTGCCAGGGGCCGGTGGGGGAGCAGGACCAGTACGAGGTCACGGTGGTCAGGCCCTCGGTGCCCGCGGCCATGGTGAACAGCACGTACGTCCCGTCGTCCCGCACCACCGTGAACGCGCTCCCCACCCCCTTCCGCTTGCCGTCCCCGAGCACGGGCCGAGGCGTGACGTCGTGCCCCCACGCCTCGCCGTCCCAGTACTCCCAGGCGTCCGGTTCCGCGAGGCTCCCGTGCGGGACGCGCGCGACATGGGCGTCCGAGGAGGGGCGCGAGGTCGCCTGCGCGTCCGTGCCGCCGAAGACGTACGTCCAGCCGTCGTCGTCGACCGCCGCCGCGCCGTACAGGACCCGCTTCTCCGGATCGGCGACCGACCGCTGGTCCGAGACCTTGGTGATGCCCTCGACGCGCAGGTCGGGCAGGGAGAGCGTGGCGACCTCCGTGGCGACGGGCACGCCGTAGATCCACGGCCCCTGGCTCGCCATGCGGTTCCACAGCAGGACGCGCACGACGCGCTCCTCCGAGCCGGACGAGCGGGGCTCCACGCGGGCCGCCACCGGCCAGCGCCACTCCTGGGGCGCCGGGTCGGGGAAGAGCGGCGCGGCGAGGGTGCGCTGCAGGGTGCCCGAACGGGACATCACCACGGCCGAGTTGCGGACCATGGGCGTGTTCGGGTCGCGCCAGGTGTGCGGCTGGCCCGCCTGGTTCGGTGGCGCGTGGACCCGGCCGAGGAAGGTGTCGGAGAACAGCCACAGCACGCGCCCGTCCGGCAGCCGCACCGAGTGCGTGCCGTCGCCGCCGGTCCAGTCGTCGGTGCGCGTCATGTCGTCTCCGTAGCGCGCGAACTCCCCGGTGGACCTGTCGTCGGCGGTCCAGGAGGCGACGGTGCGGGGCCTGCATGCCGCATCGCCCTCCCGGTCGTCTTCCGGGAGGGCGATGAGCAGGACGGCCGCGCAGACCAGGGCGAGCAGCAGGACGAGCCAGACGCTGCGCGCCCCCGGCGCGGGACGTTCACGGGCGGACACGCCGGGGACGTTAGTTGCTGTCGCGCACCCGGTCCATGGGGAGCCGCACGACGGTGTCCCGTGTCACAGGAGCATCGCCGGTGCGCAGGGCTTCCACCTCGGCATCGTCCAACGCCCTGTCGTAGACCCGCACTTCGTCGACGGAGCCGGAGAAGTGGGCCCGGCTGTCGAGCCGTTGGCCGATGTGCACGCCGAAGGGGGAGTTGCGGCTGACCGAGCCGGGCACGTCCGCGGCGGTGACCTGTGTGCCGTCGAGGAACAGCGTCAGGCGGCCGGCGCCGCGGCGCAGCGCGATGTGGTGCCACTGGCCGTCGTTGTACGCGCCCGTCGTGCGCACGAACGCGGACTTCGGGGGCGTGACGCCGTCCCGGGTGGTGATCAGGCCGGTCACGCGGTCGCTCGCGGGCTCGCCGCGCAGCCACACCTGCGGCTGGTTGGTGCCGATGCCGCCCATCCACAGCAGCGGCTGCTCGCCGGCCGTCGCGGAGTAGCGGAACCAGAGCGAGGCCGTGAAATCCGCTGTGCCCAGCGGCAGTTGGCGCCGGTACGGCAGTCGTACGGCGTCGTCCGTGCCGTCGAAGTCGAGTGCGCCGCCGAAGCGGCCGGGCACTCCGCGCGCCCCGCCGAGCACGAGGGCGGGCCGGGCGCCCGGCGCGTGGTCGCGGGTGGTCGGATCCGGGCCCCGGCGCGGCTTCAGCCAGTCCTCGGTGAAGCGGGCGAAGCGGATCTCGTCGCGCGCGTCCACCGCGCCGCCCTCGTACATCAGGCCGACGTGGGTCCGGTCGGCCCGCACCATGTCGGAGTAGCCGGACCAGTCGGTGGTCACCGTGGTGCCGCGGTCGACGCTGTCCCAGGTGCGGCCGCCGTCGTAGGACGAGCGGATCTGCATCGTGCGGCGGCGGTCCGGGTCGGCGGGGCAGGCGAGCAGCATCCGCTTGCCGAACTGCAGGGTGGAGCCCTGCACTTGGGGCGTGTACAGGTCGGGGATCGCGCGGAAGGGGGCGGTGAAGGAGTCGCCGCCGTCCCGGCTGACCGTCTGCGTGCGGTGGCCCAGGTCCGTGCCGTCCTGTTCGCGGCCGCTGACGTGGATCGCGCCGTCGGGCCGTTCGGTGATGGTCATCTCGGACGGCTTCTGACGGAACGTGCCGCCGGCCGGTATCGGGTACGAGTCCGTCGCGCCGATCTTCCAGTGGTCGCCGCCGTCGTCGCTGACGATCAGCGCGGCGTGGTTGGCGGTGACCCGGCCGCCGTCCCACGTCTCGGTGTTGGCGGTGAGGACGAGCCGCCCCGCGTGCCGGCCGCGGGTCAGCTGGAGTCCGTGCACGGGCCCGGTCGCGTACCAGGAGTTCCAGTGCTTCGGCAGGATCTGGTCGCTCAGGTCGCGCGGCGCCGACCAGCTGCGGCCGTCGTCGTCGCTGTAC
This sequence comes from Streptomyces sp. NPDC050732, assembly GCF_040654255.1. Classification (NCBI taxonomy): domain Bacteria; kingdom Bacillati; phylum Actinomycetota; class Actinomycetes; order Kitasatosporales; family Streptomycetaceae; genus Streptomyces; species Streptomyces sp. NPDC050732. The sequence continues at coordinate 45,360 of NZ_JBFAHP010000015.1, read as the reverse complement.
TGCAGGTGCGGGGTGCGGTCGCACGGCACGTCGCAGTTCCTGCCGTCCGTACGGCCCGTGTTGTACGTCTCCGCCAGCAGGATCCGGCCGCTCTCGCGGTCCACGACCGGCGCCGGATTGCCGTGCGTGTCGCCCGCGCCCTCGTTGACGACCTGGAGCGGGCCCCAGGTGCGGCCACCGTCGTGCGACCGCTTGAGCACCAAATCTATGTCGCCCGCGTCGCCGCAGTCGTTGACCCGGCCCTCCGCGAAGGCGAGCAGCGTTCCCTTCGTCGTCCGCACCACGGCCGGGATGCGGAAGCAGGCGTAGCCGGGATCCCGGTCCGCCTTGAACAGCACCTGCTGCTCGAACGGCGGCGACTCCGCCGCCCCCGCGGTCGGCGCGGGCAGCAGGGCGCCCACCGCGACCGCGGTCACGGCGGCGGTGACGGCGCGGAGCGATCTGAGGCGTACACGGCGTGCGGGGAGACTTGATGGCATGGTGCGGTCCGCCTTTCATGGCGACGGCGACTCATGGCGAGGGCGGGCGTTGGCGATGTGGTGGACATCCCACGTCCCATGTCCAACGTACGTGGACCGACGCTACTTGCGGGCTCCGACACCCCACAAGAAGCGTGCGTGAGGCTCGTGCGGCTCCGGCCGGTCGCGCGGCGGGACGTACGGCCCGGGTCAGCCCTCGGCGGGCGCGGTCCGCAGGGCGACGCGGTGCTCACCCGCATACACGTTCATGGAGGAGCCCCGCAGGAAACCGATCAGCGTGAGCCCCGTCTCGGCGGCCAGGTCGACGGCGAGCGACGACGGCGCGGAGACCGCGGCGAGCACCGGGATGCCGGCCATCACGGCCTTCTGGGCCAGCTCGAAGGAGGCGCGGCCCGAGACGAGCAGGACGGCGCGGGACAGCGGCAGGTCCCCGTTCCGCAGGGCGCGGCCGACCAGCTTGTCGACGGCGTTGTGCCGCCCCACGTCCTCGCGTATGTCCAGGAGGGCGCCCTCCTCGTCGAAGAGCGCCGCGGCGTGCAGGCCTCCGGTCCTGTCGAAGACGCGCTGCGCCGCGCGCAGCCGGTCGGGGAGGCTCGCGAGCAGTTCGGTGCCGAGCAGGACGGGGGGCGCGTCGGCGATCGGGAAGCGCGCCGTGGTGCGGACCGCGTCGAGGCTCGCCTTGCCGCACAGTCCGCACGAGGAGGTGGTGTAGACGTTGCGTTCGAGCGTGATGTCGGGGAGGACGACTCCCTCGGCGGTCCGCACGTCGACCACGTTGTACGTGTTGGAGCCGTCATCGCGCGCCCCGGCGCAGTAGACGATCGACCGCAGGTCGTCCGCCGAGGCGAGCACGCCCTCGCTCACCAGGAAGCCCGCCGCGAGCGCGAAGTCGTCGCCCGGGGTGCGCATGGTGATGGCGAGCGGCCTGCCGTTCAGCCGGATCTCCAGGGGTTCCTCCGCGACGAGGGTGTCGGGCCGCTCCGAGACGTGACCGTCCCTGACGCGGATCACCTTGCGTCGCTCCGTGACTCGTCCCATGTCTTGATCAGCCCCGGTTCCGTACGTGCTTGAGGATCTCATTGTCCTGCACGCGCGGAGTCGGGTTGCGGTCGGCTCCCCGGTACGCGCGGCGTACAACCTGTACGAACTCACACACAAGGTCACACCGCTCTTCAGAGGGTGACCACATCATGAGAAGCATCCAAACCCTGCGCTCCTTTCCTGTCGCATTACGTGCACCGTTACTCGTGAGTCGCTGACCAAACTGGAGGGTCCCGCATCTTCGGCATCAAGGGGGACCCGTACATGCACGGCTCGCGCATCGCCGCTGTCGGCCACTATCAGCCCGCCAGAATCCTCACCAACGAGGAGCTGGCGAGCAGGGTCGACACCAGCGACGAGTGGATCCGGTCCCGGGTGGGCATCCGCACCCGCCACATCGCGGGCCCGGAGGAGCCGGTCGACGAGCTGGCCGCGCACGCCGGCGGCAAGGCGCTGGCCGCCGCGGGCCTCACCCCCGACGCGATCGACCTGGTCCTGGTCGCCACCTCCACGGCCATCGACCGCTCGCCGAACATGGCCGCCCGGGTCGCCGCGCGCCTCGGCGTCCCCGGCCCTGCCGCCCTGGACCTCAACGTCGTGTGCGCGGGCTTCACGCACGCGCTCGCCACCGCCGACCACACCGTGCGGGCCGGGGCCGCGACGCGCGCCCTGGTCATCGGCGCGGACAAGATGTCCGAGGTCACCGACTGGACGGACCGGACCACCTGCGTGCTGACCGGCGACGGGGCGGGCGCGGCCGTCGTCGAGGCGTGCGGGCCGGGCGAGGAGCCCGGCATCGGCCCCGTGCTGTGGGGCTCGGTGCCCGAGATGGGCAACGCCGTCCGCATCGAGGGCACGCCGCCGCGCTTCGCCCAGGAGGGCCAGAGCGTCTACCGCTGGGCGACGACCCAACTGCCGCCGCTCGCCCGCGCGGCCTGCGAGCGCGCGGGGCTGACCCCGGCCGACCTCGCCGCGGTCGTCCTGCACCAGGCCAACCTCCGGATCATCGAGCCGCTCGCCGAGCGCATCGGCGCCGTGAACGCCGTGATCGCGCGCGATGTCGTCGACTCCGGGAACACCTCGGCGGCGAGCATCCCGATGGCGCTGTCCAAGCTGGTGGAGCGCGGTGAGGTCAGCTCCGGAGAACCGGTCCTGCTCTTCGGCTTCGGCGGCAACCTGTCGTACGCGGGCCAGGTCGTACGCTGCCCGTGACGTACCGGACAGGGAGAAGAGACATGAGGACGGACCACCGCATACGCCCCTTGATCGAGCAGGACGTGCCGGTGGCCGTGCACACCCTCGCCCGCGCTTTCGCCGACTACCCCTTCACGCGCCACGTCGTCGCCGCCGACGGCCACGAGGAGCGGATCCGGCGCTTCCAGGAACTCTTCCTGACCCGCATCGGAATGGTGTACGGACGCGTCTGGGTCGCCAACGCGGGCCGTGCCGTCGCCGTCTGGACCACGCCGGACCGCGACCCGTCGCCCGGCTTCGCCGCCATCGGCCCGCTCATCGGGGAACTCGCGGGCGACCGCGCGCCCTGGTTCGATTCGGCGGACCGCGCGCTCCTTCCGCACCGTCCCCAGTACCCCGCGTGGTTCCTCGCCACGGTCGGCGTCGACCCGGACGAGCAGGGCAAGGGCCTCGGCGGCGCGGTGCTCGAACCCGGCCTGGAGGCCGCCGACCGCGCGGGCCACCCGTGTTTCCTGGAGACGTCGACCGAGCGGAACGTGGCGTTCTACGAGCGGCTCGGCTTCACCGTCACGGCCGACGTCACGCTGCCTGACCACGGCCCCCGCACGTGGTGCATGCTCCGGAAGCCGGCCCGGACGCACGGCCGTACGCCCCTGTGACACACGGCCGTACGCGCCTGTGACACACGGCCGTACGCCCCTTTGTCCTGTGACTGGAGAAAGTCATGGGTAATTCGCGCTCAACTTCTTCCCAGCCCCGGCAGGCACTGCTACGTTCCCCTCGAAAGCCTGAAGGAAGCCCGAAGGCGACGGCGACCGCGCGACGGCGCGCCGGCCCGAGGGCAACGGCATGGGAAGCCCGATGAGGCGGGGAGGGGCGCGTGAGACGTATGACGGCTCGACCCGCCAACACACACCAGGCGCGCCTGTTGCGCCTGTTGCGTGACGGAGGACCCAACTCCCGCGCCCAGCTGGGCGATCAGATCGACCTCTCACGGTCCAAACTGGCCGTGGAGGTCGACCGGCTCCTGGAGACCGGACTCGTGGTCGCCGACGGACTCGCCGCCTCGCGCGGCGGCCGCCGCTCCCACAACATCCGCCTGGCCCCGGCCCTCCGCTTCCTCGGCGTGGACATCGGCGCGACCTCGGTCGACGTTGCGGTGACCAACGCCGAGCTGGAGGTCCTCGGCCACATCAACCAGCCCATGGACGTGCGCGAGGGCCCGGTCGCGGTCTTCGAGCAGGTCCTCGCCATGGCGGCCAAGCTGAAGGCCTCCGGGCTCGCGGAGGGGTTCGACGGCGCCGGCATCGGCGTCCCGGGCCCGGTCCGCTTCCCGGAGGGCGTGCCCGTCGCCCCGCCGATCATGCCGGGGTGGGACGGCTTCCCCGTCCGGGAGGCCCTCAGCCAGGACCTCGGCTGCCCCGTCATGGTCGACAACGACGTGAACCTCATGGCGATGGGGGAGCAGCACGCGGGCGTCGCACGCTCCGTGGGCGACTTCCTCTGCGTCAAGATCGGCACGGGCATCGGCTGCGGCATCGTCGTCGGCGGTGAGGTCCACCGCGGTACGACGGGCAGCGCCGGCGACATCGGCCACATCCAGTCCGAACCGGACGGACGCCCCTGCGCCTGCGGCAACCGGGGCTGCCTGGAGGCCTACTTCAGCGGCGCGGCGCTCGCCCGCGACGCCGAGGAGGCGGCCAGGGAGGGGCGTTCGGCGGAGCTCGCCACGCGGCTCGACGAGGCGGGACGGCTCACCGCCGTCGACGTCGCGGCGGCCGCCGCCGCGGGCGACCCCGCCGCGCTCGACCTCATCCGCGAGGGCGGCAACCGCACCGGCCAGGTCATCGCGAGTCTCGTCAGCTTCTTCAACCCCGGCCTCGTGGTGATCGGCGGCGGCGTGACCGGGCTCGGCCACACGCTGCTCGCCGCGATCCGCACCCAGGTCTACCGCCAGTCGCTGCCCCTGGCGACCGGCAACCTCCCCATCGTGCTCGGGGAGCTGGGCCCCACAGCCGGAGTCATCGGCGGCGCCCGGCTCATCAGCGACCACCTGTTCTCACCGGCCTGAGCGGCCACCTGTTCTCACCGGCCCGACCGGCCACCTGTTCTTCACCGGCTTGACCGGCCCCGCACCGGCCCGGCCCGACCTCTACGGAACGTAGCGCCACCTCGTCCGGCACAGCGCCCGACCCTGCCCCGTTTCGCCCCGCCCTGTTCCGCCCTGCCCTGAATCCGTCCTGCCCTGCTGCGGCCGCCGCCGAGGGGAACCGTCATGGCATCAGAACCACCCCTGCTCACCATGTCCGGCATCACCAAGTCCTTCCCCGGGGTCCGCGCCCTCGACGGCGTCGACCTCCAGGTCCAGGCCGGGGAAGTGCACTGCCTCCTGGGCCAGAACGGCGCCGGGAAGTCCACCCTCATCAAGGTCCTCGCGGGCGCCCACCAGCCCGACGGCGGCGAGATCACCTGGCGCGGCGAGCGCATCACGCTCCGCTCGCCGATCGCCGCCATGCGGCTCGGCATCGCCACCATCTACCAGGAACTCGACCTGGTCGAAGGCCTCTCCGTCGCGGAGAACGTCCACCTCGGGCACGAGCCGACAACCGCCGGTTTCGTGGTGCGCGGACGGGAGGCCAAGGCCTCGACCGCCGCCCTGCTCAAGCGACTTGGACATTCGGAGATCGATCCGGGACGCCTCGTCGGAGACCTCTCCGCCGCGCAGCAGCAGATCGTCTCGATGGCCCGCGCACTCTCCCACGAGGTGCGCCTCATCGTCATGGACGAGCCGTCCGCCGCCCTCGACCCCGACGAGGTCGACAACCTCTTCCGCATCGTCGGCGACCTCACGGCCGAGGGCGTCGCCGTCGTCTACATCTCCCACCGCCTGGAGGAGATCCGCCGCATCGGCGACCGTGTCACCGTCCTCAAGGACGGGCGCGCCGTCGCGGGCGGCCTGCCCGCGGAATCCACCCCGACCAGGGACGTCGTGGCGCTGATGACGGGCCGCAACGTCGAGTACGTCTTCCCGGACCGGCCCGCCGAACCGCCCGCCACGCCACCGGTGTTGACCGTACGCGGCCTCTCCCGGCGAGGCGAGTTCGAGCCCCTCGACCTCGATCTGCGCCCCGGCGAGATCGTGGGCCTCGCCGGACTCGTCGGCTCCGGCCGCTCCGAGATCCTGGAGACGATCTACGGCGCCCGCAAGCCCACCACCGGCCAAGTGGTCGTCGGCGGTCAGGAGTTGAAGGCGGGCAGCGTGCGGGCCGCCGTCCGCGCGGGGCTCGGACTCGCCCCCGAGGAACGCAAGGCGCAGGCCCTCCTCATGCTGGAGTCCGTCACCCGCAACGTATCGGTGTCGACCATGTCCCGCTTCTCGCACGGCGGCTGGCTCGACCGCGGTGCCGAACGCGAGGCCGCGCGCGCCGCGACGCGCGAGCTTTCGCTGCGCCCCGACGACCCCGCAGCCCCCGTGCGCACCCTGTCCGGCGGCAACCAGCAGAAGGCCGTCCTGGCCCGCTGGCTGCTGCGCGGCTGCCGCGTCCTGCTGCTCGACGAACCGACCCGCGGCGTCGACGTCGGAGCCCGCGCCGAGCTGTACGCGGTGATCCGCCGGCTCGCCGACGAGGGCCTCGCCGTGCTCCTCGTCTCCAGCGAGGTGCCCGAGGTGCTCGGCCTCGCCGACCGCGTGCTGGTCCTCCGCGAGGGCCGCGTCGTCCACACCGCACCCGCCCGTGACCTCGATGAACACCGCGTACTCGACCTCGTCCTTGAAGGGAGCCCGGCGGCATGACCCAGCCAGCCCCGGCGGCCGAGGCCGCCACCCGCAAGAGCGCCCCCGCCGACGGCGGAAGCCCGTGGCGCGCCACGCTGGCCCGCGCCGACGTGCGGACCCTGTCGCTGCTCGGCGTGCTCGCCACGCTGATCGTGATCGGCGGCATCACCCAGCCCGACTCGTTCCTCGACACCGACAACGTCCAGCTGATCCTCACCCAGGCCTCCGTCATCGGCGTCGTCACCGTCGGCATGACCTTCGTGATCATCTCCGGTGGCATCGACCTCTCCGTCGGCGCGATCGTCGCGCTCGCCTCGGTGTGGGCGACGACGGTCGCCACCCAGGAGTACGGCTTCGCGGGCATCCTCTTCACCGCCGTGGTCGTCGGCATGGGGTGCGGCCTGGTGAACGGCCTGCTCATCGCGTACGGCGGGATCGTGCCGTTCATCGCCACCCTCGCCATGCTGGCGGCGGGCCGCGGCCTCGCCCTGCAGATCACCGACGGCAAGACCCAGATGGTCACCGTGGACGGGGTGCTGGACCTCGGCCTTCGCGAGTCGTACATCCTCGGCATCCCGCCGCTGGTCCTGGTCTTCGCCGCCGTCACCGCCGTCGGCTGGCTGCTCCTGAACCGCACGACCTTCGGGCGGCGCTCGCTCGCGGTCGGCGGCAACGCGGAAGCGGCCCGCCTTGCCGGCATCGACGTCCGCAGGCAGCGGCTCTATCTGTATCTGCTCTCCGGCCTGTGCTGCGGCATCGCGGCCTTCCTGCTGATCATCCTCTCCGGCTCGGGCCAGAACACCAACGGCAACCTGTACGAACTCGACGCCATCGCGGCGGTGATCATCGGCGGCACCCTGCTCAGCGGCGGGCGCGGCACGATCACCGGCTCCGTGCTCGGCGTACTGATCTTCACCACGATCACCAACATCTTCGCGCTCAACAACCTGGAGACCGCGACCCAGCAGATCGCCAAGGGCGCGATCATCGTCGCCGCGGTGCTCGTCCAACGACGTACGGCCACCACTACTTGAGCTGAGGGGTTCACCCATGCCATCCCACACGAGCCGCAGAGGGCTCCTCTTCGGAGCCGCCGCCCTGTCCACCGGAGCCCTGGTCACCGGGTGCACCAGCAACGAGTCCAAGGACGAGGGGTCCGAGGACACGGCACAGCAGGTCGCCGACGACAAGCCGGGCAAGAAGGTCACCATCGGCTTCGCGGGCCCCCAGGCCGACCACGGCTGGCTCAACGCCATCAACGACAACGCCAAGAAGCGGGCCGAGAAGTACTCGGACGTCACGCTGGAGGCCACCGAGGGGTCGAACGACACCGCGGCCCAGATCGGCCAGGTCGAGACGCTGATCAACAAGAAGGTCGACGTCCTCGTCGTCCTGCCCGCCGACGGCAAGGCCCTCACCCAGGTCGGCCTGAAGGCCATGAAGGCGGGCATCCCCGTCGTCAACCTCGACCGCGTCTTCGCCTCGCCGCAGGCCTACCGCTGCTGGATCGGCGGCGACAACTACGGCATGGGCCTCAGCGCCGGGCACTACATCGGCGAGCAGCTCAAGGACAAGAAGAACGCCCGCGTCATCGAGCTGGCGGGCATCGACAACCTCGAACTCACCAAGCAGCGCAGCAAAGGGTTCGACGACGCACTCAAGAACTACCCGAACATCAAGAAGGTCGCCCGCCAGGCCGCCGACTTCACCGTCGAGTCCGGACAGGCGAAGATGTCCCAACTCCTCCAGGCCCAGAAGAACTTCGACGCCCTGTGGAACCACGACGACGACCAGGGCGTGGGCGCCCTGCGCGCCATCAAGCAGGCGGGCCGCGACGACTTCCTGATGGTGGGCGGCGCGGGCGCGCTCTCCGCGATGCAGGCCATCGAGGCGGACGACAGCGTCCTGAAGGCCACCGTCCTCTACCCGCCGACGATGGCCGCGTCCGCGATCGACCTGGCGCGCGCCCTCGGGCAGGGCAAGGGCGTCAGCGGCATGGCGGAGTTCGAGATCCCGTCCTTCGTCACTTGCTATTCGGCCGTCGTCGACAAGGAGAACGTCGGCCAGTACATGTCCACCGGCTTCAAGTGATGCGCGCTCCCGCACCCCCCACCGAGCGTCGACGAGGAGGATTACCGCATGCGTGAGACGGACCCCGAGGCCGGGAAGCGGCCACTGGGAGCAGATGCCGGCAAGCGGCCACTGGGAGTGGGCATGGTCGGCTACGCCTTCATGGGCGCCGCCCACTCACAGGGCTGGCGCACCGTGGGGCGAGCCTTCGACCTGCCGGTGCGGCCGGTGCTCTCGGCCGTCTGCGGCCGCGACGGCGGCGCCGTGCGCGCCGCCGCCGACCGGCTCGGCTGGGCCGCCGCCGAGACCGACTGGCGCGCCCTGATCGCCCGCGACGACGTCGACATCGTCGACATCTGCACCCCGGGCGACAGCCATGCGGAGATCGCCGTCGCCGCCCTGGAGGCGGGCAAGCACGTGCTGTGCGAGAAGCCGCTCGCGAACACCGTGGAGGAGGCCGAGGCGATGGCCGAGGCCGCCGAACGGGCCCGCGCACGCGGGCAGGTGGCCATGGTCGGCTTCAACTACCGCCGGGTGCCCGCCCTCGCGCTCGCCCGTCGGATGGTCGTGGAAGGACGGCTCGGCGTGCTGCGCCACGTGCGCCTGACGTACCTTCAGGACTGGCTAGTCGACGCGGACTTCCCGCTCACCTGGCGGCTGCGCAAGGACCGCGCGGGCTCCGGGGCGCTCGGCGACCTGGGGGCGCACATCGTGGACCTCGCGCAGTACCTGGTGGGGGAGCCGGTGGCCGGGGTGTCGGCGCTCACCGAGACCTTCGTACGCGAACGCCCCGTCCTGGAGGGGGCGTCCAGCGGGCTCACGGCGGCGGGCGGCAGCCGGCTCGGGGCGGTCACGGTCGACGACGCGGCCGTCTTCACCGGGCGGTTCCCGTCCGGCGCCCTCGCCTCCTTCGAGGCGACGCGCTTCGCCGCAGGCCGCAAGAACGCGCTGCGGCTCGAACTCAACGGCTCCGCCGGGTCGTTGGCGTTCGACCTGGAGCGCCTGAACGAGCTGTCGTTCCACGACCACACGGAGCCCGCCGCGTCGTCCGGCTTCCGCCGCATCCTCGTGACCGAGCCCGAGCACCCGTACCTGGAGGCGTGGTGGCCGCCCGGCCACGGCCTCGGCTACGAACACACCTTCGTGCACCAGGCCCGCGACCTGCTGCACGCCATCGCCACCGGGGCGCGGCCCGAGCCCTCCTTCGCCGACGGCCTGTCCGTGCAGCGGGTGCTCGCCGCGGTGGAGGAGAGCGCGGCGAAGAACTCCGTGTACACGCTGATCCCCGCCTGAGGAGGCCCCGCCATGCCCCGTAGGTTCACGCTCTTCACCGGCCAGTGGGCCGACCTGCCGCTCGAAGAGGTCTGCGGGTACGCCCGCGACTTCGGCTACGACGGTCTCGAACTCGCCTGCTGGGGCGACCACTTCGAGGTCGACAAGGCGCTCGCCGACCCGTCCTACCTGGACGGGCGGCACGCGCTGCTCGACAAGTACGGGCTCAAGTGCTGGGCGATCTCCAACCACCTCGTCGGACAGGCCGTCTGCGACGCGATCATCGACGAGCGGCATCAGGCGATCCTGCCGGCCCGCATCTGGGGCGACGGGGAGGCGGAGGGGGTGCGGCAGCGGGCCGCCGCCGAGATCAAGGACACCGCGCGGGCGGCCGCCGCCTTCGGTGTCGACACGGTCGTCGGCTTCACCGGCTCGTCGATCTGGCACCTGGTCGCGATGTTCCCGCCGGCCCCCGAGTCGATGATCGAGCGGGGCTACGAGGACTTCGCCGAGCGCTGGAACCCGATCCTGGACGTCTTCGACGCGCAGGGCGTGCGGTTCGCCCACGAGGTGCACCCGTCGGAGATCGCGTACGACTACTGGACCACGCACAAGGCGCTCGAAGCCGTCGGCCACCGGCCCGCGTTCGGCCTGAACTTCGACCCCTCGCACTTCGTGTGGCAGGACCTCGACCCGGTCGGCTTCCTCTACGACTTCCGGGACCGCATCTACCACGTCGACTGCAAGGAGGCCCGGCGCCGCCTGGACGGCCGCAACGGCCGCCTCGGCTCGCACCTCCCATGGGGCGACCCGCGACGCGGCTGGGACTTCGTGTCGGCCGGCCACGGGGACGTGCCCTGGGAGGACGTCTTCCGGATGCTGCGCTCCATCGCGTACGACGGGCCGATCTCCGTGGAGTGGGAGGACGCGGGCATGGACCGGCTCCAGGGCGCGCCGGAGGCGCTGACGCGCTTGAAGGCGTACGACTTCGAGGCGCCGACTGCGTCCTTCGACGCGGCGTTCGGCGGCTCCGACTAGTCCGGACCCGAATCAGGTTTGTCCATTGACAGGAAAAAGTTCAACTTCCGTCCCGCACAAGGGCTTTCCGCCCGGGACAAACCTGGCTACCGTCCCTGAGGTGTACAGGACATGAATGGTCCGGGGTGACGGCGCACCCCGGCGCACGGCGCACACACCCCGTACGACCGTCCCCCTCCGGAGGAACACCGTGCACAGGAAACGCCCGAGACTGCGCAGCACACTCGCCCTGCTCACCGGCGCCGTACTCACCGGCGCCACCCTCACCCTCACCGCACCGCAGGCCGGCGCCGCCCCGGCGGACCCGCCCGCGACCGCCGCCCCCACCGCCGAGGACTTCCAGCAGGTCACCCTCGCCAAGGGCGAGCCCGAGACGGGCGAGCCGATGACGCTCTCCGTGCTCCCCGACCGCTCGGTCCTGCACACCTCCCGCGACGGCACGCTCCGCCTCACCGACGCGGCGGGCAACACCAGGATCGCCGGAAAGATACCGGTCTACACCCACGACGAAGAAGGCTTGCAGGGCGTCGCCATAGACCCGAAGTTCAGCGAGAACCGCGCGATCTACCTCTACTACGCGCCGCCGCTGGACACCCCCGCGGGCGACGCCCCGGAGAACGGCACGGCCGAGGACTTCAAGAAGTTCGACGGCGTGAACCGCCTCTCCCGCTTCGTCCTCAAGGCCGACGGCACCCTGGACAACGCCAGCGAGAAGAAGGTCCTCGACGTCCCCGCGAGCCGCGGCACCTGCTGTCACGTCGGCGGCGACATCGACTTCGACAAGGAGGGCAACCTCTACCTGTCGACGGGCGACGACTCCAACCCCTTCGCCTCCGACGGCTTCACCCCCATCGACGAGCGGCCGAACCGCAACCCCGCCTTCGACGCCCGGCGCAGCGCCGGCAACACCAACGACCTGCGCGGCAAGATCCTGCGCATCAAGGTCGCCGCCGACGGCAGCTACACGGTCCCCGACGGCAACCTCTTCGCCAAGGGCACCGAGAAGACCCGCCCCGAGATCTACGCGATGGGCTTCCGCAACCCCTTCCGCATGAGTGTCGACAAGCCGACCGGCATCGTCTACGTCGGTGACTACGGACCCGACGCCGGCGCGGCCGACCCCAAGCGCGGCCCGGCGGGACAGGTCGAGTTCGCCCGCGTCACCAAGCCGGGCAACTTCGGCTGGCCCTTCTGCGCCGGCAAGAACCAGCCCTACGTCGACTACGACTTCGCCACCGGCACCTCCGGCGCCACCTTCGACTGCGCGGCCCCCAAGAACGAATCGCGGCACAACACCGGCCTCACCGAGCTGCCGCCCGCGCAGGAGGCCTGGATCCCCTACGACGGCGGCTCCGTCCCCGAGTTCGGCACCGGCTCCGAATCCCCGATGGGCGGCCCCGTCTACCGCTACGACGCGGCGAACACCTCGCCCGTGAAGTTCCCCGAGGCGTACGACGGCGACTACTTCGCCGGAGAGTTCGGCCGACGCTGGATCAAGCGCATCGAGCACGACGCGGACGGCACCGTGCGGTCCATCAACCCCTTCCCCTGGACGGGCACCCAGGTGATGGACATGGAGTTCGGACCCGACGGCGCCCTCTACGTCCTCGACTACGGCACCGCCTGGTTCGGCGGCGACGAGAACTCCGGCCTCTACCGCATCGAGAACGCCACGGACGGCCACTCCCCGGTCGTCGAGGCGAGCGCGTCGGTGACCAGCGGCCAGGCCCCGCTGCGCACGAAGTTCACCGCCAAGGCCACGGACGCCGACGGCGGCACGCTCACCTACGCGTGGGACTTCGGCGACGGCGGCAAGTCGACGCAGCAGAACCCCACGTACACGTACAAGAAGAACGGTGTCTACACGGCGACCGTGACCGTCAAGGACTCCACCGGACGCACCGGTTCGGCCAGCGCGCACATCACCGTCGGCAACACCGCGCCCAAGGTCACCCTGGAACTCCCCGGTGACGGACAGCTCTTCACCTTCGGCGACAAGGTGCCCTTCAAGGTGAAGGTGACCGACCCGGAGGACGGCCCGGTCGACTGCGCCAAGGTCAAGGTCACCCACATCCTCGGCCACGACAGCCACGGCCACCCGGTCACCTCGGCCAACGGCTGCGAGGGCACCATCCAGACGTCGGCGGACGGCGAGCACGACCCGAACGCCAACATCTTCGGGGTCTTCGACGCCGAGTACACCGACAAGGGTGCGAACGGCCAGCCCGCGCTGACCACCCACGACCAGAACGTGGTCCAGCCCAAGCACCGCCAGGGCGAGCACTACAACGACTCCAAGGGCGTCTCCGTCGTCAACCACACCCCGGCGCACGGCGGCAAGACCGTCGGCCACATCCACAACGGCGACTGGATCTCCTTCAAGCCCTACATCCTCGGCAACGCCACCAAGCTGACCGCACGCGTCGCATCGGCCGGTGCCGGCGGCACCCTGGAGGTGCGCAGCGGATCGGCCGGCGGCAGGCTGCTCGGCGCCGCGAAGGTCACACCGACCGGAGGCTGGGAGAAGTACGCCGACGTCAGCACGGTGATCAGCAAGCCGCCGACGAAGACCACCACGCTCTACCTGGTCTTCAAGGGCAAGGGAACCGGCTCGCTCTACGACGTGGACGACTTCACCTTCACCACCAGCTCCAGCTCCGGCTGAGGAAGGGGCGAGCACCATGCGCAGACGCGCACGGCTCATCACCGCGACCGCGGCCGCCGCACTCCTCATCGGGTGTGTCTCGGGCCCCGCGGCCTCCGAACCCGAACCGGACCGGGCGGGCGAACGGGTCCTGGTCTTCTCCAAGACCGCGGGCTTCCGGCACGACTCCATCCCCACCGGCATCGCGACGGTCAAGGAACTCGGCGCCGCCCACGGCTTCGCCGTCGACGCGACCGAGGACGCGGGCTCCTTCACGGCCGCCAACCTGGCCAAGTACGACGCCGTGATCTGGCTGTCGACCACCGGTGACGTCCTGAACACCACGCAGCAGGGGGCCTTCGAGCGGTACATCCGCGGTGGTGGCGCCTACGTCGGCGTGCACGCCGCGGCCGACACCGAGTACGACTGGCCCTTCTACGGCGGGCTCGCGGGCGCCTACTTCCAGTCGCACCCCGCGATCCAGCCCGCGAAGGTGCACGTCGAGGACCACGCGCACCCGGCGACCTCCCACCTGGGCACCGGGAGCTGGGACCGCACCGACGAGTGGTACAACTACCGCGCCAACCCCCGGGACAAGGCCCATGTCCTCGCCTCGCTCGACGAGACGTCGTACACGGGCGGCACGATGGCGGGCGACCACCCGATCGCCTGGTGCCAGAGCGACTACCAAGGCGGGCGCTCCTTCTACACCGGCGGCGGCCACACCAAGGAGTCCTACGCCGAACCGGCCTTTCGCCAACACCTGTTGGGCGGCATCCGCTGGGCCGTCGGCGCGGCCCGGGCGGACTGCAGGGCCGAGAAGGGCTACACCCCGCTCTTCGACGGAACGGCGGCCTCGCTGGAGGGCTGGAAGCAGGCAGGCCCGGGATCGTTCGCACTGGACGAGGACGACGGAACGCTCACCACCGTCGGCGGCATGGGCATGCTCTGGTACGACCGGCGGGAACTCGGCTCGTACTCCCTCAAGCTCGACTGGCGCATGCGCGGCGACGACAACTCCGGGATCTTCGTGGGCTTCCCGCGCTCCGACGACCCCTGGTCGGCCGTGAACAACGGCTACGAGATCCAGATCGACGCCACCGACATCCCGGCGAAGACCACCGGCTCCGTCTACGGCTTCCGGTCCGCCGACCTGAAGAAGCGCGACAGGGCCCTGAACCGGCCGGGGGAGTGGAACACCTACGAGATCCGCGTCGAGGGCGAACGCCTTCGCGTCTACCTCAACGGAGTCAAGATCAACGACTTCACCAACACCGACCCGGCGCGCAGCCTGCGCCAAGGCCACATCGGCATCCAGAACCACGGCGACGCCGACGAGGTCTCCTTCCGGAACATCCGGGTGAAGGACCTGCCGGCCCGCCGCGCAGGGACACCCGCACCGAACGGCCCGCAAACGGACCGCCACCCGGCAGCGGGCCGCTAGACGGCGGCGGGCGGAGGACGCCGGACCTCCGCCCGCCGTCTCGCACCGCGCTCCGTTCGTCGAACCCGGTATCCCGTATCGGGCTCCCGAGTCGAGACGAGTCGAGTCGAGACGAGTCGAGTCGAGTCCCGAGCTCTTGAGCCATGGCAGGAGGCAGCCGTGTCCACATCCGCGACCTCTACATCCACGCCCTCTACTTCCCCCCTCGGGACGTCGCCCGTCGGACCCACCGGCGTATGGCTGATCGGGGCACGCGGCTCGGTCGCGACCACGGCCGTCGCCGGCTGCGCGGCGGTGGCCGCCGGACTGCACGCGCCCACCGGCATGGTGACCGAAACCCCGCCCTTCCTGGACCGCGGACTGCCAACGTTGTCGTCGCTCGTCTTCGGCGGCCACGACACCACGAGCTGCCCCCTGCCCAAACGCGCCGAAGAACTCGCCGCGGGCGGCGTCCTGCCGCACAGCCTCCCCTCCGCGGTGCGCGCCGAACTCGCCGCCGCCGACGCCGAGATCCGCCCCGGCGGACCCCAGCCCGGCGACTCCCGCGGCGACGAGGAACTCATCGACGCCTTCACCGCCGACCTCCGCGACTTCGTACGCCGCCGCGGACTGGCCCGCGCGGTGGTCGTGAACGTCGCCTCCACCGAACCCCGCCCCGCGGACGGCGACGAACGGCTGCCCGCCAGCTCCCTCTACGCGGCAGCCGCCCTCCGGGCCGGCTGCCCCTACGTCAACTTCACCCCCTCCACCGGCCTGCACCACCCCCGCCTCACCGAGGCGGCACGCACCTCCGGCCTCCCGTACGCCGGCCGGGACGGCAAGACCGGCCAGACCCTCCTCCGCTCCGTACTCGGCCCGATGTTCGCGCAGCGGGCACTCGCCGTGCGCGCCTGGTCGGGCACCAACCTCCTGGGCGGCGGGGACGGCGCCGCCCTGGCCGACCCCGCGGCCGCGGCCGCGAAGAACACGGGCAAGGAACGCGTCCTCGCCGACACCCTGGGCACCACCCCCGAAGGCGAGGTCCACATCGACGACGTGCCGTCCCTCGGCGACTGGAAGACGGCCTGGGACCACATCGCCTTCGACGGCTTCCTCGGCACCCGCATGGTCCTCCAGACCACCTGGCAGGGCTGCGACTCGGCCCTCGCCGCCCCCCTGATCCTGGACCTCGCCCGCCTCACGTCCCGCGCCCACGAACGCGGCCTCTCCGGCCCCCTCCCCGCCCTCGCCTTCTACTTCAAGGATCCGGACCCCGGCGCCCCCGCCGCCCTGGGCGACCAGTACACATCCCTCCTGGGCTTCGCGGCACGGCTGGGGGAGGGGAGCCGATGAGCCCTCGACGCACCACACGACGACCGCACCCTCGAACGCAGGGCGCGCACCCCCGAAAGCGACGCGGGGAGCCCATCGTGCCGGACGCCGCTGCCCGGCGCGAAGGCCCCGCGCCGACAGCCAGGCGCAAGGCACCGCTCGCCCTGTCGACATTCGGGGCGCTCGATTGCGGTGAGGCCGCATGACCGCCGCACACGGCGCCGCCCGCGCCTGGGCCGAACTCCTTCGGCTGCCCGCCCTGTTCACCGTCCCCGGCGACGCCCTCGCCGGCGCGGCGACGACCACTCTGCGCCCCAACCACCGCACCCTCCTTGCCATCGGTTCCTCTCTCTGTCTCTACGAGGCCGGCATGGCCCTCAACGACTGGGCGGACCGCGCAGACGACGCCATCGAGCGCCCCGAACGCCCTCTTCCGTCCGGCCGCATCACTCCGCCCGCGGCCCTCGCCGCCGCGACCGCCCTCACCGCCACCGGCCTGGCCCTCGCCTCCCGCGCGGGCCGCCCCTCCCTCACGACGGCGAGCGCCCTGGCCGGCACGGTGTGGGCCTACGACCTCGGCCTGAAGCACACGCCCGCGGGGCCGGCAGCCATGGCCGCCGCCCGCGGCCTCGACCTGCTCCTCGGCGCGACCGCCACCGCGGGCCCCGGCCACGGCTCGATCGCCAAGGCCGCCGCCCCTTCCGCCGGAGTCCTCGCCGCCCACACCCTCGCCGTCACCGTGGTCTCCCGCCACGAGGCCCAGGGCGGCTCCTCGACCGCCCCCTTGGCCGCCCTGGCGGCGACGGCTGCGCTGGCAGGGCTGGTGGGCAGTGGCTTCGGCAGCCGGGGCGGGCCCGGGAGCGGGGGTAGACCTGGCAGTGGGAGCCGTCGGGACGGCCACCGGAGCGGGGTGCGGGACGCCTTCTGGGGCGGTCGGAGTGGTCCACGTGACGGGGAAGGCGGCTTTCTGAGTGGTCCACGTGACGGTGAGGGCGGCCTTCGGAGCGGTCCGCATGACCGTGAGGGCGGCTACGGCCTTCTGAGTGGTCCACGTGACGGTGAGGGCGCCTGCGGCCTTCGGAGCGGGCGAAGTGGTCTCCGGCTCGGGCGGAGCGGATTCCGTCTCGGCCCGAGCGGCTCCCGTCCCGGCCCGAGCGGCTTCCGTCCCGGTCAGGGAGGCTTCCCGGACCGGCGAGACGTCGGCGCCAGCCTCCGCACCGGCCGCCAGGCCCTCCGTGGCGCGCTCGCCCTCGCCTACATCGGGACCGCCGCCAAGCCCCTCTTCCATGCTGCTCTCAACCCGTCACCTCCCCTCACACAGCGGGCCGTCGGCGGCGGGGTCCGCGCCATGATCCCGCTGCAGGCCGCCCTGGCCGCCCGAGCCGGCGCCGCGGGCACCGCCCTGCTGACCGCGGCCCTCGCCCCGGCCGCCCGCAAGTTCGCACGGAAGGTGAGCGTCACATGACGGGTACGCCCCCACGCCACCCCCACTCCGCCGACGGTCTCCGCTTCGGCTACGGCACCAACGGTCTCACCGATCTCCGCCTCGACGACGCCCTCGGCCTCCTCGCCGACCTCGGCTACGCGGGTGTCGGTCTGACCCTCGACCACATGCACCTCGACCCCCTCGCCCCCGATCTCGCCGCCCGCACCCGACAGGTGGCGCGCAGGCTCGATCACCTCGGTCTGACCGCCACCGTCGAAACGGGCGCCCGCTATGTCCTCGACCCGCGCCACAAGCACGGCCCCTCCCTCCTCGATCCCGACCCGGAACGGCGCACCGAACGGGTCCGCCTCCTCATCTGCGCCGTCCAGGTCGCCGCCGACCTGGGCGCCCACGCCGTGCACTGCTTCAGCGGCCTCACCCCGGCGGGCACCTCGGACGACACCGCGTGGCAGCGCCTCGCCGACGCACTCGGCCCCGTACTCGACGCCGCGTCCCGCCTCGGTGTCCCGCTCGCCGTCGAACCCGAACCAGGTCACCTCCTCTCCTCCCTCGCCGACTTCCACCGCCTGCGCCACGAACTCGACGACCCCGACCCCGGGCTGCTCGGCCTCACCCTCGACATAGGCCATTGCCAGTGCCTCGAACCACTCCCTCCCGCGGACTGCGTACGGGCCGCCGCCCCCTGGCTGCGACACGTCCAGATCGAGGACATGCGCCGCGGAGTCCACGAACACCTGCCCTTCGGAGACGGCGAGATCGACTTCCCGCCCGTCCTCGAAGCACTGGCAGCCGTCGGCTACCGAGGGCTGACCGTCGTCGAACTGCCCCGCCACTCCCACGCGGGCCCCGACCTCGCCGCCCGCTCCATCGACTTCCTGCACCGGGCCACCTCCGCCACCCCGGTGACCTCCGCTGCCACCCCCGCTCCCGCCCTCGTCGAAGGAGGTACCCCGTGACCGAGCCCCCCGGGATCGCCGCCCTCCGAACCCGCCTCGAAGCCGAACTCGGCGGAGCCGCCCGCGCCTGGCTCGACCAGGCCACCGCCGAGGCCGCCGCCCACGGGGGACGACCGGAGCAGGAGAAGCGCGGGCCCCTCGCCACTTGGGAGCTGCGGTTCGCCGAGGCCGGACGGCGCTGCGGCCCCGACCACGCCGACGCGGCCCGCATCCTGCTGCTGCACGCCGCGAACGCGACCCCGGCCACCCTCGCCCGCGTCTATGCCCACGGCACCGCCGACGAACGCCGTGCCGTCCTCCTGGCCCTGCCCCACCTGGTGCCCGGCCCCGAAGCACTGCCCCTGGTCGAGGACGCCCTCCGCACCAACGACACGAGACTCGTCGCCGCGGCCGTCGGCTCCTACGCCGCCACACACCTCGCCCCGCACGACTGGCGCCACGCCGTCCTCAAGTGCCTGTTCACCGGGGTCCCCGTGGACGCCGTCGCCGATCTGCCGAGGCGTGCCCGCGGGGACGGCGAGCTCGCCCGCATGCTCGGCGACTACGCGGGTGAGCGGACGGCGGCCGGCCGCGCCGTCCCCGGTGACCTGCACCGCGCCCTGCGTCTGACCTCCCCAGAGTCCCCCGAGCCGCCCTCGGCCCCCACGGGCCTCGCGGGCCCGCCGTCCGGCGAGGAGTAGGAGTCCTGATGCGTATCTTCGATCCCCACATCCACATGACGTCCCGGACCACCGACGACTACCAGGCGATGTACGCCGCAGGCATCCGCGCGGTCGTGGAACCCGCCTTCTGGCTCGGTCAGCCCCGAACCTCGCCCGCCTCCTTCTTCGACTACTTCGACTCCCTCCTCGGCTGGGAACCCTTCCGCGCGGCCCAGTACGGCATCGCCCATCACTGCACGATCGCCCTCAACCCCAAGGAGGCGAACGACCCCCGCTGCACCCCCGTCCTCGACGAACTGCCCCGCTATCTCGTCAAGGACAACGTCGTCGCCGTCGGCGAGATCGGCTACGACTCCATGACGCCGGCCGAGGACACCGCGCTCGCCACCCAGCTGCAGCTCGCCGCCGACCACGAGCTGCCCGCTCTCGTGCACACCCCGCACCGCGACAAGCTCGCGGGCCTGCGCCGCACCATCGATGCCGTCCGCGAGTCCGCCCTGCCCATGGACCGCGTCCTGATCGACCACCTCAACGAGACCACCGTCAAGGAGGCCAAGGACAGCGGCTGCTGGCTGGGCTTCTCCGTCTATCCCGACACCAAGATGGACGAGGAACGGATGGTCGCCATCCTGCGGGACTTCGGACCCGACCGGGTGTTGGTCAACTCCGCCGCCGACTGGGGAAAGAGCGACCCCCTCAAGACCCGCAAGGTCGCCGACGCCATGCTGGCCACCGGGTTCGGCGAGGACGACGTCGACCTCGTGCTGTGGCGCAACCCCGTGGCCTTCTACGGCCTCAGCGGCCGGCTCCGGCTCGACGTGCGGGAACCGGACGCGACGACCCACGAGGGGAACTCCATCCTGCGCGGCGGGGCGTGAGCCATGCGCTTCCGGCATCCCGACGGCTCCACCGTCCACCTCGCCTACTGCACGAACGTCCACCCCGCCGAGACCCTCGACGGTGTGCTCGCCCAGCTCCGTGACCACTGCGAGCCCGTGCGCAAACGGCTCGGCAGGGACCGCATCGGCATCGGCCTGTGGCTCGCCAAGGACGCCGCCCGCGCCCTCGTCACCGACCCTGCCGCACTGCGCGGCCTGCGTACCGAACTCGACCGGCGCGGCCTCGAAGTCGTCACGCTCAACGGCTTCCCCTATGAGGGCTTCGGCGCCGAACAGGTCAAGTACCGCGTGTACAAGCCGGACTGGACCGACCCGGAGCGCCTCACCCACACCACCGACCTTGCCCGGCTGCTCGCCGCCCTGCTCCCCGACGACGTCACCGAAGGCACCATCTCCACCCTTCCCCTCGCCTGGCGCACACCCTTCGACGACCTCCGTGCCGAGGCCGCCCGCACCGCCCTCACCGCGCTCGCGCAGCGCCTCGACGCCCTCGCCGAGCTGACCGGCCGCTCCATCCGCATCGGCCTCGAACCGGAACCCGGCTGCACCGTCGAAACCACCGCCGACGCCATCGCCCCGCTCACCGCCGTCGGCCACGACCGCATCGGTGTCTGCGTCGACACCTGCCACCTCGCCACCTCCTTCGAGGCCCCGGGTGACGCCCTCGACGCGCTCGCCGCCGCGGGCATCCCCGTCGTCAAGTCGCAGCTGTCCGCCGCACTCCATGCCGAACACCCCCACCTTCCCGGCGTACGCGAGGCACTCGCCGCCTTCGACGAACCCCGCTTCCTCCACCAGACCCGCACCCTGACCCGCGCCGGGCTGCGCGGCACCGACGACCTCGGCGAAGCCCTCACCACGGACGCCCTGCCCGACACGGCGCCCTGGCGCGCCCACTTCCACGTCCCCCTGCACGCCGCTCCCGCCCCGCCGCTCACCTCCACGCTCCCCGTGCTCCAGGACGTCCTGACCCGGCTCGTCGGCGGACCCGTCCCCCTCACCCGCCACCTCGAAGTCGAGACGTACACCTGGCAGGCCCTCCCGCCCGCACTGCGCCCGCGCGGCCGCCCGCAGCTCGCCGAGGGCATCGCCGCCGAACTCGCCCTCGCCCGCGACCTCCTGACCGACCTCGGCCTCAAGGAACTCCCATGACCCCGACCCCCTTGCTGGTTCTTGACGTCGTCGGCCTCACCCCGCGCCTCCTCGACCACATGCCCCGCCTCAAAACGCTCGGCCAGTCCGGGTCCCGGGCGCCACTCGGCACCGTCCTGCCCGCCGTCACCTGCGCCGCCCAGTCCACCTTCCTCACCGGCACCACCCCCGCCGAGCACGGCATCGTCGGAAACGGCTGGTACTTCCGGGAGCTCGGCGACGTCCTCCTCTGGCGTCAGCACAACGGGCTCGTCGCCGGGGACAAACTGTGGGACGCCGCCCGCCGCGCGCACCCCGGCTACACCGTCGCCAACATCTGCTGGTGGTACGCCATGGGCGCCGACACCGACTTCACCATCACCCCCCGACCCGTCTACTACGCCGACGGCCGCAAAGAACCCGACTGCTACACCCGGCCCCCGGACCTCCACGACGAACTCACCGGGAAACTCGGCACGTTCCCCCTCTTCCACTTCTGGGGGCCCGGCGCGGACATCGTGTCCAGCCGCTGGATCGTGGCCGCCACCCGGCACATCATCGACACCCGCCACCCCGACCTGGCCCTGTGCTACCTCCCTCACCTCGACTACGACCTGCAGCGCTTCGGCCCCGACGACCCGCGCTCCCTCCAGGCGGCCGCCGACCTGGACGCGACCCTCGCCCCGCTCCTGGACGACGCGAAAGCGGAGGGCCGGACCGTCGTCGCACTCTCCGAATACGGCATCACCCGGGTGAGCCGGCCCGTCGACATCAACCGGACACTGCGCCGCGCGGGCCTGCTGGAAGTGCACACCCAGGAGGGCATGGAGTACCTCGACCCGATGGCGTCCCGCGCCTTCGCCGTCGCCGACCACCAGATCGCCCACGTCTACGTCCGCCGCCCGGAAGACCTCGACGCCACGCGCGCCGCCCTCAAGGACGTGCCCGGCATCGAGCAGCTCCTCGACGACGAGGGCAAGAAGGCACACCACCTGGACCACCCGCGCTCCGGCGAACTCGTCGCCGTCGCGGAGCCGGATGCCTGGTTCACGTACTACTACTGGCTCGACGACGCTCGCGCGCCCGACTTCGCGCAGCTCGTCGAGATCCACCGCAAACCCGGCTACGACCCCGTCGAGCTCTTCATGGACCCCGAGGACCCGTACGTCCGCGTCAAGGCCGCGGGCGCGCTGGCCCGCAAGAAGCTCGGCATGCGCTACCGCATGGCGGTCGTGCCCCTGGACCCGTCACCTATTCGCGGCAGCCATGGCCGCCTCCCCACAAGCGAGGACGAAAGTCCGCTCATTCTGTGCTCCACCCCCCGCGCCGTCAGCGGCCGCGTCGCGGCCACCGATGTGAAATCGCTTCTGCTCGACCTCGCGGGCCTGCGGTGACGACCGCCTGCCCGCGCCGCTGAATCTGCTCGATCTCCACTGAACCAGAAGGCTCGGACCCTGCCATCGGGGTCCGACCCTCAGTGATCCCCGATCCGTTCTTCGAACCCATCCCTGACGCGACCCTGATCCAGCCGAGGAGAACCGCATGATCCGCAAGCCATCCTCCACCGATCCCGACCCCGAGCTCGCCCGCAGACTCAGCCGACGCGGCGTGCTCGGTGTGGCCGCCGGTGCGACCGCCGCGGCCCTCGTCGGCGCGGCCGCCCCGACCGCCTCAGCCACCTCAGGGAAGGGCCGCGGGCGCCCCGTCCTGCCGCCCGGCCGGCTCGGCATTCAGCTCTACAGCCTCCGCGACAAGGTCTCCACCCTCGGCTTCGCCCCCGTCTTCGCGGAGCTGGAGAAGTACGGCTACGACGAGATCGAATTCGCCGGCTACACCCAGGGTTCGGCAGGCGCCATCACACTCGCCCAGCTGAAGGCGCTGGCACGGGACCACGGCCTGCACCCCATCGGATCACACGTCGGCTACTACGCCGACAACAACCCCAACGCGTACACGTTCGCGCAGAACCTCACCAAGGTCCTCGACGACGCCGAGGCCCTCGGCCTGAAACACATCGGCACCGCGTCGGGGCCCTTCCGCTACGGCACCACCGTCGACGCCTGGAAGCGTGCGGCGGAGGACTTCAACACGTACGGCGAAGCGGCCCGCAAGCGCGGCATGAAGTTCTACCAGCACAACCACGCCGAGGAGTTCTCCTTCGCCACCGACAAGCCGAAGGTCAGGCTCTACGACGTGCTGCTCGCCGAGACCGACCCCGACTTCGTGTACCTGGAGATGGACATCTACTGGGCCTACAGCGCCCAGTTCCGGTTCGGCAAGCGGCCCGACGGCACCCCCGCACCCTTCGACCCGCTCGACTACGTACTCAAGCAGCCCCACCGATACCCGTTGTTCCACGTCAAGGACGGCATCCGCGACGAGACCACGCGCGACGGCTACCGCATGACGGACGTCGGCGACGGCGACATCGACTACAAGAAGTTCCTGTCCAAGGTGACCGGGCGCACCCACCACGGGAAGCGCTACCACCACTGGCAGACCGAGCACGACAACCCGGCCGAGTCCTACGCCTTCGCGCGCAAGTCCAGCGAGCACCTGCACTCGCTGCGCACCGGCCGCTGCGGCGACTGACCGCACGCCAGCCTGGAGGGGCCCTCCCGCCGTCGGGCGGGAGGGCCCCTTTCTGTAAGTAATCCATCCATCACTTTTAGTGAGAGCCTGGGTCGGGTGGTGCGGGTCACCGTGCATAACGCGGTCGGCGGACGGATACGCAGGTGAAAGGCACTCCGAAACCTTGGTATTGTTGTCCATGTCGCCGCGGGGAACACCCCGCAGGGCGGCAGACACCTGGTCCGGGTGGCGGAATGGCAGACGCGCTAGCTTGAGGTGCTAGTGCCCTTTATCGGGCGTGGGGGTTCAAGTCCCCCCTCGGACACCAATCAGATCCCCACGGTTCTTCGTGAACCGTGGGGATCTGTTGTTTTATCGCTACAGGCTGTTGCCGTTACAGGCTGTAGCCGCTGCAGACTGAAGTCGCTACGGATTGACGCAGGTGATCGAGCCGGTCGGCAGATTGTTGCCGGTCGAGGTGGCGGTGAAGCCGAACGTCACCGTGCCGTCCGGTGGGATGGTGCGGTTGTGGTCGACGTTCTTGACCGTGACCGCGCCGTCGGAGCCGGTGCTGAGGGTGCCGTTCCAGACCTGGCCGAGCTTCGTGCCGGCGCCCGGCTCCCAGCGCACGGCCCATCCGTCACGCGCGGTGGTGTTGTGGTTCATCACCTCGACGGAACCCTGGAAGCCGCCGTTCCAGGAGTTCGTCACCTTGTACAGGGCCATGCATCCGGTGTGCGGGTCGGTCGGGGTCGGCGTGGGCGTGGGCGTCGGGGTGGGAGTGGGGCCTCCCGCGCCGTCGCGGATGCCGGTGACCTCGCCGTTGCCTCCGTCGAAGACGATGTCGGAGCAGGAGAAGAAGTTCTCCTGGCTGTCCGACCGCACCCACTGGATGAACATCATCGCGTCACCGGAGCGGCCCGAGGGCAGCTTCAGGTCCCAGTAGTAGTGACCGGACTCGCTCCCCACGGAACCGGACTGCGGCGGATTGGTGACGGTCTGGACGAGCTCCAGGTCGCCCCAGCCCAGCGGCTTCGTGGGCGAGTAGCCGGGCTTGGAGACGTACACGCGGAAGTCGCCCGGGTGCGCCGCCCAATTACTGTGCTTGATCTTGATCGTCGCTCCGGAGGTGAGGTGCGTCCGGGGCCAGTCGGCGCGGGCGGCGTTGTAGCCGGTGAAGTTGTACGGGGAGCGGTCGCCGGCGCTGCACAGCTTGCCGTCCGGGACGTAGCCCGGGCCACGGCCGCCCGCGTTGGAGTCGAGCACGGCGAACCAGTTGTACAGCGAGTTCGCGCCGCTCTCCGCGAGCGCCGCCTTGCACGCCGGGTTCGTCGGGTCGAGCGCGCCGGTGCTGGTCTTGGCGTCCAGGTAGCAGAGGTAGGTCCGCGATCCGGGCGTCATCGTCACGCCGTGCGCCTGCGCGCTCTGCTGGCCGACCAGGACGAGGCCGAGCCCGCTGATCAGGGTGGCCAGCACCGCGAGTAAGGACAGTGGTCGTCTCTTGCTTCGGGTCATGGGGTTCGGCTTTCGGTGGGTACGGGCGGGTGGGCGTTGCGTACGAGCATGGAGAACTGATCGTGGAACCAGTGGCCGGCGAGCGGCGCGTCGGGCATGGCGCCGGACGGGTTGCCGCCCGCGCCGGGCGCTGAGTGGTCCGGGTCGCACATCGGGTCCGGACGCTTGCCCTCGTCGTTCGGGATGTCCTCGCTCGCACCGTCCGATTCCCCGGGCGGCTTGACCCACAGGAACGCGTCGAGGTGCGAGTCCGGGGAGTCCGCGGGCACGGCCTGCGGGGGCCGGCCGAGCCCCGCGCCGCTGACGTTGCACCACAGGCCGCGGTGGGTCCTGCGGTCCACCTTGGACTGGCTGACGTAGGTGTCGAGTACGGTGCTGGTCCCCTCGGCGGTCGGGCGGTCGCTGCCGCCCCAGCCGTTGCGGGAGGTGTCGACGGCCATCCCGGTGGAAGCGGGCCAGCCCTGGGCCACCAGCGCGGAATGCAGGGCCTTGGTGAAGTCCGTCTCGTCGAAGTTCGGGTTCCACCCGTAGAACGTGCCGGACTTGATCATGTCACCGCCGACCGTCTTGTTCGGGTCGGTGAGGAACGGCTCGGTCAGGGGCGTGTAGTTGGAGACGTTGGTGATCAGACCGTCCGCGCTGCGCAGGCCGGCCCTGGTGCCTTTGACGACGTCGGTGTACAGCTGGGCGGTCTGGGCGAGGTTGGTGTCCCAGCCGAGCCAGCCGGAGTGGCCGACGTCCATGTACGTGTACACGTTGGGGATGGCGTGCAGCTTGTTCAGGGCGTACCGGGTGGCGGCCACCTGGATGCCGCTGCTCTTGGCCCGGGCGCACTCCGGGTCGGAGAGATTGGTGACCAGGTTCGGCAGACCGTCCGGCTCGATGACCGTGGTGATGCGGATGTTCCGGTACTTGGGTCTGGCGAAGACCTTGGCGATCTCGTCGATGTACTCGGCCTTGTAGCGGGCCAACCCCTTGTGGCTGAGGGGCAGTTCGCCATTGGAGGCGAGGGCGGCGCAGTCGCGGCCCGGCAGGTCGTACGCCACGAACGAGGCGACGAGCGGGCGGCCCGGCTTCTTCTGCGCGAGCGCCAGGTCCAGGTGGTCGGCGAGGCTCTTGCGGCCCGCGTTGGCGTCGCCGCCGTGGATGGCGGCGATCCGGTCGAGCCAGACGGCTGTCGGATAGCCCTTGACCTGTTCCATCCGGGACTTGAGCGTCGCGTCGGTGGTCCTGGCGATGGACCCGTCGACGAGGCGGGCATAGTCCGGGTTGACGTAGAAGGACGCGTCGGCGAACGGGTTGTCGACGTGCGGCTCCGCCCCTGACGCCGTTGATGTCGAGGGTGCTGTTGACGTCGGGGGTGCCGCCGACGCCGGGGGCGCGGCCACTTGGACCGCCGCCCCGAGCAGCAGAGTGCTCAACGCGGCGGCCAGGACGGCCGTTCGCTTGCGGTGGGGTCTGCGGGTCCGGGCGCTCGTGCGTCTGGTCGGGTCGGTCATGTGCTCTCCTGGATGGCGGCGGGGCGGGGGGCGGGGGCGAGGTCTGGGGGGGGAGGGGGCAGGGCGACTCCTGGCCGGGTCAGCCGCCGAGGTTCACGGCGGAGGAGAAGGAGTTCACCGACAGCCCGGTGCCGTTCTGCCACGGCTCGAAGCCGGCCTGCACGCTGGTCAGGTACCAGTTGCGCTGCGCCATGCCCCGGGCGACGGCCTGGTCGGCGAAGTCCATGACGTCGAAGCTCCAGCTCGTGATCGTCGACGGGGCGGCGAAGGAGATCACGTCGTTGGCGCCGTTGCTGCCGGTCCACACCTCCCAGGTGCGCCCGCCGACGGTGGAGGTGCCGACCCGGGAGCCGATGGGCTGGATCGGTCCGACCCGGTTGAACCAGATCATGATCTCGGTCCCGTTGACGCCGTCGGTGCGAGGGGCCGGGTCCAGCCAGATGTCGTACGAGGCGTTGAACACGGCGCCTGAGACATAGCCGTAGGAGATGCTGCTCGGCGCACTGGAGACCGTGCTGAGCTGCGCGGGGAGCTTGGTCCCCGGTGAACAGACGGTGTAGTGGCAGCCGTTGAAGACCGACGGGTACGACTTGGGGGCGCCGTTGGTGGGCACCGAACCGTCGGCCCGTGCGACCCGGAAGCCGGTGTTGGTGGCGGTGACGCACTGGGGGGCGCTGGTGCCCCAGCGGTTGTTCTGCACGACGTAGCGTCCCTGGATCACGGTGGTTCCGAAGGGTTCGCAGATCGTGGTGTCGGCCTGGGCGGGGGCGCCGGCGACGAGGAGCGCCGCCATCGTGGTGAGAGCGGTGAGCAGAGCGCCTGACAGGGTGCGGACGGTGCTGGCGGTGCGGAGGCGATGCGGTGATGAGCGCATGGGGGAGCCTCTCTCCGAGGGGCCCTCTTTCCGAGGGGGCCGGGTCTCACAGGGGGTGTCGCGGGGACTGGTGCCGTGAGATGGGAGCGCTCCCACCTCCCACAGCCGGACTGTAGGAGTCCGATGGGGCCATGACAACCCTGTGGGAGCCGATCCGTCGAACGAAATCCGGCACCCTGTACAGGAATCCGCGGACGAACGTAACCCCGCCCGCAGCGAGCGAAAGTGGCCATCCGGCGGGCGGGTCCGGATGACGCCGGTTTCGGGCGGGTCGGCGGGAGGGTTTTGCAGGCATCGGTCGGCACCCCGCACCGACGGCCGACCGGCCTGGTGAGCAGGTACGACGTCGCTGGGCGCGCCCGTGCCCAAGCGCACCGGCCGGTTCTCGCGGCCCGCGCCGGCGCGGAACCCACCTCCGGGGGCGCCCCGGGGGCGGTGTCATGCGCCGAACCGGCGCCCGCCGACCGATGGGAACACTGCGCCGCGCGGTGCGGGGAGGGACTCGCGGAGGTCGGGGAATCGGCCCCTGGGCCCGGCTCTTGCCGCGTGCGCGCCTCGTGCCGCACGTCCGGCGCCCGGGCGGGGCGGCCGCCGTGGGGCGAGCCGTCGGGCCGTCGCCGCGCCCCCTCGCTTGCCCCGTCAACTACCACGCGTATGTGGCGTGTTCGGGTGTTGCCGCCATGTTGGCGCACCCGCAGATTGTTTCGCGGGAGCGCTCCCATGGATCGCCCTGCAAGTCGCTCCACACGTCACCCCCCACGTCTCACCCGACGCACCCCCACAGGAAGGCGGAGCCCCATGGATCGTCATTCTCATCTCCTCGGTACGAGACGCGGCCTGACGCTCGTCCTCAGCGCCCTGGCCGCGTTGCTGCTCGGCCTGGTCCCCTGGAGCGGGACCGCGGCGGCGCACGGTTCGGTCGTCGACCCGGCGTCGCGCAACTACGGCTGCTGGCAGCGCTGGGGCAGCGACCACCTCAACCCGGCGATGGCCCAGCAGGACCCCATGTGCTGGCAGGCGTGGCGGGCCGACCCCAACGCCATGTGGAACTGGAACGGCCTGTACCGCAACGGCTCCGGCGGCAACTTCCGGGCGGTCGTCCCGGACGGCCAGCTGTGCAGCGGCGGCCGGACCGAGGGCGGACGCTACAACGCGCTGGACACCCCAGGCGCGTGGCGGACCACGGCCCTCGCCGACGACTTCACCGTCCAGCTGTACGACCAGGCCAGCCACGGCGCGGACTACTTCGAGGTCTACGTCAGCCGGCAGGGTTACGACCCCGTCACCCAGCCCCTGCGGTGGAGCGATCTCGAACTGGTCGCCCGCACCGGCAAGTACGCGCCGAGCCAGAACTACTCGATCCCTGTGAACACCTCCGGCTACAGCGGCCGCCACGTGGTGTACACGATCTGGCAGGCGTCGCACATGGACCAGACGTACTTCCTGTGCAGTGACGTCGACTTCGGCTGACCGCACCGGCCGATCACCGTCCTGCCGGGCAGCGCCATGCCCGGCGGGACGCGTCCGGCCCGGCCGGCTGCCCCTCCCTCCCCGGTGCACCGCCCCGCCCAGCGCCCCACCCTCTGGAGCCGACATGCCCCGAAGCCGCCGGACCGGCCCCCTCTCCCTGCCCCTCGTCCTCCTCGCCCTCCTGCTGAGCACCCTCGCCACCCCTCTGACCGCCACCGCGGCCCCGTGTGCCACGGCGTCCGGCGCGCCCCCGACCGGCAGAGCCGCGGACGTCCCCCTCACCTCGCTGCACGCCACCACCACGCAGGTCGCGTCCGGGCTGAGACGGCCCACCGCCCTCGCCGCCCCCGACGACGGCACCGGCCGGCTCTTCGTCACCGAGAAGTCCGGCACCGTCCGCGTCTACCACCCCGACACCGGTCTGGCCTCGACCCCCCTCCTCGACATCAAGTCCTCCGTCGACGAGTCGGGCAACGAACGCGGCCTGCTCGGCATCGCCGTCCCGCCCGACTTCGCCACCAGCCGACAGCTGTACCTGGCGTACACGGCCCTGCCCGACGGCGCGGTCACCCTCGCCCGCTACCGGCTCGACGGCGCCCGACTTGAGCCCCTGCTCTCCCAGGAGCACGCCGAGTACAGCAACCACAACGGCGGCCAGCTCGCCTTCGGCCCCGACGGGCACCTCTACTGGAGCATCGGCGACGGCGGCGGTTCGGCGGACCCCCTGCGCGCCGGGCAGCGGCTGGACACGCTGCTGGGCAAGATCCTGCGCGTCGACGTGAACCGCACGTGCGGAGAGCGCGCCTACTGCGTCCCCGACGACAACCCCTTCGTCGATGTCCCCGGCGCCCGCCCGGAGATCTGGCTGTACGGGCTGCGCAATCCGTGGCGGTTCTCCTTCGACCGGGCCGACGGCTCGCTGTGGATCGGCGATGTCGGCCAGGGCCGCTGGGAGGAGATCGACCACCTCGCGCCGGGCCGCGGCGGGCTCAACCTCGGCTGGTCCTGTTACGAAGGGCTGGAACGGTTCGAGGGCGGCGACTGCGCCCCGGGCGAGCAGTACACCAAGCCGGTGTTCACGTACTCCCCGTACACGGGCGGGTGTTCCGTCATCGGCGGCCACGTGTACCGCGGCAAGAAGTACGCCGACCTGGCCGACGGCACGTATCTCGCCACGGACTACTGCTCCTCCACGGTCTGGGCGCTGCGCCCGGACGGCAGCGGCGGCTACGAACAGGCGGAGATCGGCGAGCTGCCCACCCAGGTGACGTCGATCGGCGCGACCGTCGACGGGGAGCTCTACATGGTCAACGACCTGCCCGGCGGCCTGCACCGCCTCTCGCTCGCACGGGAGGAACCCACCTGCCGCGTGGACAGGACCGTGCAGAGCTGGGGCACGGGAACGAAGGTCGACCTCACCGTCACCAACACGGGCACCACGCCCGTGAACGGCTGGAGGCTGGAGTTCCCCCTCGCCCTCGGCCAGACCGTCGTCTCCGACTGGAACACCGACCTGACCCAGGGAAGCAACACCGTCACGGCCGCCAACGCCCCGTACAACGCCGCTGTCGCGCCGGGAGGGCGCGTCACCCTCGGCTATCTCGCCGACCACACCGGAGACAGCACGCCGCCGCCGCGCTTCCTGCTCAACGGGGACGCCTGCGCCGTGGGACGGTGACGTTCCGTCAGGGCCGGTTGTCGTTCTCGGCCCACAGCGACCGCACGTGGCCGAGATGCCGGGCCATGCACCGCTCGGCGGCCTCGGCGTCGCCCGACAGCATGAGGTCGAGGAGTTCGATGTGCTCCTCGGCCGACGGGGTCAGCTGGTCGCGTTCGTCCAGCGTCGTCAGGCCGTAGAGGCGGGAGCGCTTGCGGAGGTCGCCGACTGTTTCGACCAGCCGGTCGTTGCCCGAGAGGGCGAGGAGCGAGAGGTGGAAGCGGCGGTCGGCCTCCAGATAGGCGATGAGGTCGTGCTCGCGGGCGGCGCGCACGATCTCCTCGGCGACCGGGCGCAGCACCTCCAGGTCCTCGCGGGCGGCGGTGCGGGTGATCCGGCCGATCATGGGGACCTCGATCAGGCCGCGGATCTCCGTGTACTGGTCGAGGTCGCGCTCATTGACCTCGGTGATCCGGAAGCCCTTGTTGCGGACGGGCTCGACGAGGCCCTCCCTGGCCAGGTCGAGCATCGCCTCGCGCACCGGCGTCGCCGAGATGCCGAAGTCCTCGGCGAGGCCGGGCGCGGAGTAGATCTCGCCGGGGCGCAGTTCGCCGGAGATCAGGGCGGCGCGCAGGGCGTGGCCGACCTGGTCGCGCAGCCGCTCCCTGGTGGTGATGAGGTTCTTCTGCTTCAGGTGCCCCATGGTGTCCCCTCCGGTGGTCCCCGCGCCCGCGTAGATCACCAAAGTACAATGTCACGTGGCAAGTTGGGGGCGGGAGGGCGCTCCGGAGGAGGCGAGGCGGGGGCTCAGAGCAGGAAGCCCGCCGGGAAAGGGTCGTCCGGGTCGAGGAAGTACTGGGCGGTGCCCGTGATCCAGGCCCGTCCGGTGATCCGGGGGACGACCGCGGGCAGACCCGCCACCTCGGTCTCCGCCACCAGCCGCCCGGTGAACTCGGTGCCGATGAAGGACTCGTTGACGAAGTCGCGGTCCAGCGGCAGCTCGCCGCGGGCGTGCAGCTGTGCCATGCGCGCGGACGTGCCCGTCCCGCACGGCGAGCGGTCGAACCAGCCCGGGTGGACGGCCATGGCATGCCGCGAGCGGTGCGCGTCCGAGCCCGGCGCGGCCAGATAGACGTGCTTCACCCCGGCGATCTCCGGCTGTTCGGGGTGGGCCGGGCGGTCCGGCGACGCGTTGATCGCCTCCATGACGGCGAGGCCCGCCGCCAGCAGGTCGTCCTTGCGTGAGCGCTCGAACGGCAGGCCGAGGGCGTCGAGTTGGACGAAGGCGTAGAAGTTTCCGCCGTAGGCCATGTCGTACGTCACCGTGCCGTGCCCCGGCACCTCGATCTTGCGGTCCAGGGCGACACAGAACGCGGGAACGTTGGTGAGCGTCGCCGACGTGGCCGCGCCGTCGCTCACCCGTACGTCCACGGAGACGAGGCCCGCCGGGGTGTCGAGGCGCACCGTCGTGACGGGCTCGGTGACCGGGACCATGCCGGTCTCCACCAGGACCGTGGCCACGCCCATGGTGCCGTGGCCGCACATGGGGAGGAGCCCGGACACCTCGACGTAGAGGACTCCGTAGTCGGCGTCCGGACGGGTCGGGGGCTGGAGGATCGCGCCGCTCATCGCGGAGTGGCCGCGCGGCTCGTACATCAGGAGGGTGCGGAGGTGGTCCAGGTGCTCGATGAAGTGCAGCCTGCGGTCGGCCATGGTGGCGCCGGGGAGCACTCCGACACCGCCGGTGATCACCCGCGTGGGCATGCCTTCGGTGTGCGAGTCGACGGCGTGGAAGACGTGACGGGTGCGCATGGGTCCCTTCCGGTTCTCGTCGCGGGGGGATAGATCGCGGGGGGGGGGATAGGTGGAAGGGAGGGTCAGCGGTGGCCTGCTGCCATCGCCTTCTCCGTGGCCGAGCGCACCAGCGCCTCCGTGGGGCCGGACAGCGGCGAGCGCGGCGGGCGGGTCGGGCCGCCGCGACGGCCCACGATGTCCATCGAGAGCTTGATGGACTGCACGAACTCCGTCTTGGAGTCCTGGCGCAGGAGCGGGTGCAGCGACCGGTAGAGGGGCAGTGCGGTCTCCAGGTCCCCGGCGCGGGCGGCGTCGTAGAGCTCCACGCAGGTGGCGGGGAAGGCGTTTGGGTAGCCGGCGATCCAGCCGACCGCGCCCGCGAGTGCCAGTTCGAGCAGTACGTCGTCGGCGCCGATCAGCAGGTCGAGCTCCGGGGCGACCTCGGCGATCTCGTACGCCCTGCGGACGTCGCCGGTGAACTCCTTCACCGCGACGACGGTGCCGTCGCCGTGCAGCCCGGCCAGCAGCTCCGGGGTCAGGTCGACCCTGGTGTCGAACGGATTGTTGTAGGCGACCACGGGCAGGCCCGCCTCGGCGACCTCGGCGTAGTGGGCGCGTACGGACCGGTCGTCGGCGCGGTAGGTGTTCGGCGGGAGGAGGAGCACGGAGCCGCAGCCCGCTTCGGCGGCCTGTTCGGCCCAGCGGCGGGATTCGGCACTGCCGTAGGCGGCGACGCCGGGCATTACGCGGGCCCCGTCGCCGGCGGCCGCGACGGCGGTCCGGACGACGCGGGCGCGCTCGTCGTCGGTGAGGGTCTGGTACTCGCCGAGGGAACCGTTGGGGACGACGCCGTCGCAGCCATTGCCGATGAGGTGGCTGACGTGCTCGGCGTAGGCGTCGTAGTCGATGGAGAGGTCGTCGCGCAAGGGGAGCGCGGTGGCGACCATGATGCCGCGCCAGGGGCGGTCGGCGGTCCAGGTGGTGGCGGTCATGAGGGCTGTCCTTCTGTCGGGTGGGGAGGCGAGTGGGGAGGGGAGGCGGGGGAGCCGGGGGCCTCCGGGAGGAACGCGAGGGTGCCGAGCGGCACGGGTGCCGCGAGGAGGCGGTGGTCAGGGGCATGAGTGCCGCCGACAGGGGGTGATGACGCGAGGCAGGCCGTCGTCCAGCCGCACATGCGGCCCTGGCACCAGCCCATGCCCGCTCGGGTCAGGAGTTTCACGGTGCGTGCGTCGCGGGCGCCGTACTCCGTGACGGCCTCGCGGATCCGGCCCGCCGGGACCTCCTCGCAGCGGCAGACGTCCGTGTCGTCGGAGAGCCACCGGGTCCAGCCGGGGCCCGGCGCGTGTGCCGCGGCCACGACGTCGGCGAAGGCGGTCATGCGGTCGCGGCGACGGCGCAGGGCGCGCAGGCGTGAGGCCGGGGCGGGCCGGCGTCCGGTGAGCCGGGCCGTGATGGCCAGTGCGGCCAACTCGCCTTCGACCAGGGCTGCTTGTGCGCCGCCGATGCCCGATGTCTCGCCCGCCGCCCACAGACCGCGCAGCGACGTCTCCTGCAGCGGGGTCAGCGCCAGGGCGTGCGTGCCGTCGGCGGCGCGGCGGGTCGCGCACCCCAGGGCGGTCGCCAGGTCCAGTTGGGGGACCAGGCCGTGGCCGACGGCGAGCGCGTCGCAGGCGATGCGGCGGTCCGTGCCCGGCACCGGCTGCCAGTCGCGGTCGAGGCGGGACACGGTCACCGCCTCCAGCCGGTCCGCGCCGTGCGCCTCGGTCACCGCGTGACGGTTGCGCGGGCGCACCTTGTGGCGCAGGAGGCTCGTGCCGTGGCGCGCGGCTTCCGCCAACTTGTGCGGCTGGCCGGCGAGTACGGCCGGGTGGCGGGCGTAGCCGAGGTATCCGGAGGACTCGATCAGTTCGGGCACCTCCGCCCCGGCCGCGGTGAGCGACGCGGCCACCGCGAGCAGCAGGGGACCGCTCCCCGCGACGACCACGCGCCGGCCGGGCAGGGCCAGGCCCGACTTGAGCATGGCCTGGGCGCCGCCCGCGCCCACCACCCCGGGCAAGGTCCAGCCGGGGAAGGGAAGCTGGCGTTCGTACGAGCCGGTCGCGAGGAGGAGCGCGCGGCACCGGACGACCACCGGACGCTGCCCCGCGTCACCGCTGCCGTCCTCGTCGCACCCGCCGTCCTCACCCGTGAGGGCGTGGACCGTCCAGTGGTCCTCCGCCGCACGCGTCACCGTCCAGACGTGATGACCGAAGAGCCGGGTGACGTCGCTCGCCGCCAGCCGGTCGCGCAGGTCGGCGAAGGTGGACCAGTCGTGGTGCAGGGCTTCGGGGCGGGCGGCGCGTGTGGCGGCCACGGGGTGTCGGTAGAACTGGCCTCCTGGCTGTGGCGCCGAGTCCAACAGGGCGACGGACAGGCCGAGTTCCGCTGCCGTCACCGCGCCGGCGAGGCCCGCGGGTCCGGCGCCCAGCACCGCGAGGTCGTGCGGCGGGCCTTTCGGCGCCGCGGTGGCCTCAGTCGTCGAGCCCGGCATGACCGTTCCCTTCCTGGGTGGTGACCGTGTCGCCCGGGCGGGCGGTGACCAGGCACGCCCGCCTGTTGGGCCGTCCGTTGACGGTCGCGAGGCAGTCGTAGCACTGGCCGATGCCGCAGAACGCCCCGCGCGGCCGGCCGCCGACGCGCGTGGTCCGCCAGGAGAGGATCCCCGCGGTCCAGAGCGCGGCGGCGACGGACTGGCCGGGGAGCGCGGTGAGTTGACGTCCGTCGAAGGTGATCGTGAAGGCGGTTCCAGGGGGCACCCCGACGCGTTCGGCGGGGGTCCGGTCGTCAGATGGCATGGGGGCCGCTCCTCTCCGAGGTCTTGGGCGGGTCCACTGCCGAGTCCTCGCGCCCGAAGCGCGCCGGGTCGAATGGGCGTGCCGCCAGGGGGAGTTCGGCTCCCACCAGCATCGCCGCGACCAGCGCCCCGGTCGCCGGGGCGAGGCCGATGCCCGCGCCCTCATGGCCGCACGCGTGCAGCAGGCCGGGAACGCGCGGGTCCGGACCGATCGCCGGGAGGTGGTCCGGAAGGTAGGGGCGGAACCCCGCGTACGTCCGGATCGCACGCACCGCGGCGAGGGCGGGGAACAGGCCGACCGCCTGGGCCGCGAGCCGTCGCAGGACCTCCACCGACAGCGTCCGGTCGAAGCCCACCCGCTCCCGGCTCGCCCCGATCAGCACCGGGCCCGCCGGGGTGCCCTCCACCACGGCCGATGTCTGCAGTGCCGCCGAACCGCTGGCGACATCGGCGACGTACTCCGCGGAGTACACCTTGTGGCGCACCACACGCGGCAGCGGTTCGGTGACGAGGACGAAGCCGCGGCGGGGGAGCACCGGCAGCTCCACGCCCGCCATGCGGGCCAGTTCACCGCCCCAGGTGCCGCCCGCGTTGAGCACGTGCGGCGCCCGCACCTCTCCCCGCTGTGTCCGTACGCCCCGCACCTCACCCTTCGTGCCGGTGAGGACCGCGGTGACCTCCTCGCCGAGCCGCAGTGTCAGGCGTCCGGCGTCGGTCGCCGCCCGCAACAGGTGCGCGGCGGCGAGGGCGGGCTGCACTTGAGCGTCCTGCGGGTAGTGGAAGCCGCCCGCGAGGCCGGGTGCGAGGTGCGGTTCGAAGTCGGCGAGGCGGTCGGCGGGGACCTCGGTCGCCTTGACGCCCGCGTGTGTCTGCGCCGCGGCGAAGTCCCGCAGCGCGGCGAGCCCCGGTTCGGTCGAGGCGACGACCAGGCCGCCCTTCGCCTCGTACTCGACGCGGGAGGGAAGTTCGGCCGCGAGCTCCCGCCACAACTGTGCTGAGAGCAAGGCCAGTTCGAGCTCGGGGCCCGGCTCCTTGTCGGAGACGAGGAGGTTGCCCTCGCCCGCTCCGGTGGTGCCGCCCGCGACGGGGCCGCGGTCGATGACGGTGACGTCGAGTCCGGAACGGGCGGCGTAGTAGGCGCACGCGGCGCCGACGACGCCCGCCCCCACGATGATGAGGTCCGGCTGTGCGGACGGGTGTCTCGTGAGCACGGCAGTAATATTTCACATGGCACTGCTGCTGCCAAGGGTGCGTACACGCAAGGGAGTTGGCCGGTGGAGCCGGAAGGGGGGCGGTCAGTCGCGGCGCTGGTGCGCGCCGGGCGTGTATCCGTAGGCGCGGCGGAACACGTCGATGAACGCGCTGGTGGACGACCAGCCGCAGCGGTGCGCGACCGCGGTGACCGGCATGCCGTCGGCGAGCATGCGCAGCGCGTGATAGAGGCGCAGTTGGGTGCGCCACTGCGGAAAGGTCATCCCCAGCTCCCGACGGAACAGTCTGCTCAGGGTGCGTTCGCCCGCCCCCGCCGCGGCGGCGAGGTCCGCCAGGCCGCGCGGGTCGGCGGGGTCGCTGTGCAGCAGGTCGCAGACGGTGATGAGGCGCGGATCGGCCGGGGCGGGCAGCTGCACGGGCTGCTGCGGTGACGCGCGCAGCTGGTCGAGGAGAACGGCGCGCAGCCGGCGGCGCTCCGGGGACGCGTCGTGCGGGGCGCGCGTGCAGGCGAGGATCAGTTCGCGCAGGAGCGGGCCGACGGCGAGGACGGTGGGGGAGTCGAGGCCGAGCGGGTTCGTGTCGGCGGGCAGGCCGAGCAGGTGCAGGGCGAGGTGGCCGTGGGCGCGGTGCGCGTGGACGCATCCCGCGGGGACCCAGATGGCCCGGGTGCCCGGCGCGAACCAGGTGCCCGCGTCGGTGGTGACGGCGACGACGCCGGAGCCCGCGTAGATGATCTGGTGGTCGTCGTGACGGTGCGCGTCGATGCGCTCTCCGGGGGCGAGTTCCCGGGTGACGGTGGGGGCTTGGGGGGTGTGGCGGATCTTCGGCACAGGTTGGCACTTTATCGGAAGCGGGCCACGGTCCGGGCTGGCGAGGATGAGGCGGTGTCGACGAACCAGCCCTCACGCCCAACAAGCCGACCCTCACCGTCACCCGTGTACGTACGCGCTCCACGCGCACCCCACACAAAGCCACCCCACACCAAGCGATCCCGCACCAGCCCTCGCCCCCGCCCCATCCCCCTCCTCTCCCTCGGCCACGCCTGCGTGGACATTTATCAGGGTGCCGTCGCCGCCCTCGTCCCGTTCTTCGTCGCCGAGCGCGCCTATACCTACGCCGCCGCGTCCGGCATCGTGCTCGCCGCCTCGCTGCTCTCCTCCGTGGTGCAGCCGCTGTTCGGCGCGCTCACCGACAAGTGGGCCATGCCGTGGCTGCTGCCGGTGAGCACGGTGGTGGGCGGTGCCGGGGTCGCCCTCGCGGGGGTCGGCGGGAGCTATCCGCTGACGCTGCTGGCCGTCGCCGTGTCCGGCATCGGCGTCGCCGCGTACCACCCGGAGGCGGCGCGGGTGGCGCGGCACGCGAGCCGGGGCAGCCACACGGCCATGAGCTGGTTCTCCCTCGGCGGCAACCTCGGCTTCGCGGCCGCGCCCCTGCTGGTCTCGGCCGTCGTCGCGACGGGCGGCCTGCGCGCGTCCCCGCTCCTGGTCGTCCCCGCCCTCGCGGGAGCCGTGCTCTGCGTGGCCGCGCTGCGGAGCGTCCGGGCGCGGGAGGCCGCCGCCGACGAAGGCGCGTCCGAGGGTCCGCGGGCCGCGCCCTCCCCGGTCGCCGAGGACGACTGGCCGTCCTTCCTCAAGCTGTCCGCCGCCGTCGTCTGCCGCTCGGTCGTCTTCACCGGGCTGAGCACGTTCATCGCGCTGTTCGTGCGGGAGCGCACCGGTGGCGGTGCGGCCGCCGGTACCGTCGCGCTGTTCGTGCTCTACGTCGGCGGCGCGGCCGGCACCGTCGCGGGCGGGCGGCTCGCCGCACGGTACGGCCGCATCCCGGTCGTCAGGTGGTCGTACGCCTCGACGGTCCTCGCGGTCGCGGGCGTCGTCCTCGTCCCCGGGCCGCTGCTGTACGTCTTCGTCGCGCTCGTCTCGGCCGGCCTGTACGTGCCGTTCTCCCTGCACATCACGCTCGGCCAGGACTATCTGCCGCGCCGGATGGGCACGGCGAGCGGCGTCACGCTGGGGCTGACCGTGAGCATCGGCGGCCTCGCGAGCCCACTGATCGGAGCCGTCGCGGACGCCGCCTCCCTGCGGGTGGCCCTCGCGCCGCTGATCGCGCTGCCCGCCCTCGGCTGGCTCCTCCTGCGTACCCTGCGCGAGCCGGGGGCGGATGACCCAACCCGCCCTTGAGCCGCCCCGCTCCTGAGCCAGTAAATCCGTGACAGTCGGCGGCGCCTGAGGGGTTGTCAGTGCAATTTCACATTACTACGTTACGCATCACATGACGCGGCGGCAGCCCTCAAGTGGGGCTGTCCGTGCGTCAGTTCAGCGTGACATCACCTCTCTCCCCCACCTCCCACACAGGAGCCCTCGGTGTCCCAGCCACGTCTACGAACCCTGCGCAGATCCGTGCTCGCCGGCGCGACAGCGGCGACCCTCTGCATCTCGGCCGCCCAGTACGGACAAGCGGCCGAACCGTCCCCCGCGACGCCCGATCCCCGCACCACCGCCCCGACCGTGTCGTCCGCATCCGCGTCCGCGTCCGCACCCACAGAACCGAACCCCCTCGACGTGGTCGACCGCAGGGCGAAGGCCCCCGAGCCGGGCGCCTTCAAGATCCCCGCGCCCGGCGGACTCAAGGACGGCCGGGTCCCCGGCGCCCGCACGCCGAAGCCTGAGAAGGAGGTCGCGGCAGATGTCGCGGCCGCGCCCTGCACCCTGGACGGCGTCACCGGTCTGTCGCCCGAGCGGTTCGCCGACTTCCTCACCGACCCGGCCGTCACCGCCGACGGCTGTCTGCGCACCCTCGTCTGGACCTGGGACCCGCGGCTCGCCCCCGTCATGTCGGACGCGCACGTCCAGGCCGTCTCCGGCCGCGTCACCCGCCT
The DNA here is from genome assembly GCF_040654255.1 of Streptomyces sp. NPDC050732. Lineage (NCBI taxonomy): Bacteria > Bacillati > Actinomycetota > Actinomycetes > Kitasatosporales > Streptomycetaceae > Streptomyces > Streptomyces sp. NPDC050732. Next base: position 5,697 of record NZ_JBFAHP010000015.1, on the reverse strand, counting down.
CGCGGCGGCCCACGACGGCAAGAACGGCAGCAACCTCCTGGAGCTGCTCACCTATCTGCACGCCGTCGCCTACCAGGACTTCTCGCACGACGAGATCGACGTCACCGACGCGCCGACCGTGGACGCGATGCGCCGCGCCGTCGCCGCCTTCGGCTCGGCGGCCCGCACCTTCGACGTGACCCGCACCAACGCGGATTCGCTGCGCGAGGCCCTCTACGCCGCCGGCGCGCCCGGCCTGCGGCAGCACCAACTCCCGCTCGTCAAACGGGTCCTGGCCACCATGGACGCCAAGCACCCCGACACGGCGAAGGACGCCGCCTGGGCCGGATCCGCACTCGCCGCGCTCTCCTTGAGCTACCTCGGCGTCTACCCCGGCAACAAGGACACCGCCTTTCACGCGGCGGTGAAGGCCGATCCGTCCTACCGCGCCGCCTTCAAGGCCTTCGGCGGGCACACCCACCTCAAGGGCACGGGCAACGCCTGGGTGGTGCGGGACGCACTGAGCGAGTACGGCAGGTTCGGCCAGATCGACGGCCTCACCGGCGAGATCGTCACCGGCCTCGGCGGCCTGCTGCCCGTCACCGTCCGCAACTTCGGCGAAGGCAGCGCCCCTTGGGCGAAGGTGGCCCTCTGGCTCAACGAGTTCGATGCCTGCGCGCCGTACAACGTGTGCAAGGCCGACATCGAGCGCCGCGTCTTCCCGCAGACCTATACGTACGACCAGGGCGGCATGAAGGTCCGCACGGCGCTGGACCGCAAGACCGTCGACCAGCTGTACTACGCGAGCAAGCAGGTCAAGGCGCAGTTCCACCGCGTCGTCGGCACCGAGAAGCCGCTCGCGGGCGACCCCAACACCACGCTGACGACGGTCCTTTACGCCTCACGCGCCGACTACGAGAACTACCACCCGCTGCTCACCGGGATGGACACGAACAACGGCGGCGTCTACATAGAGCGCGGCGCGACCTTCTACACCTACCAGCGGCGTGTCCCGCAGGACTCCACGCTGACGCTGGAGGAGCTCTTCCGCCACGAGTACACGCACTACCTCAACGGCCGCTGGGCGGTGCCCGGCTTCTTCGGAGAGGGCCCGTGGTACCAGGGCGACCGGACCACCGCCATGGACGAGGGCACCGCGGAGTTCTTCGACGGCGCCACCCGTGACGACGGCATCAAGGTCCGCAAGTCACTGGTCCAGGGCGTCATCGACGACACGGCGAACGGCGGCCCCAGGATGACCGTGGACCAGCTGCTGCACGCCACCTACGAAGGGGACGGCTTCCGCTTCTACGACTACGCCGGCACGTTCTTCGAGTTCCTGTGGACCGAACGCCCCGCCCTCGTCAAGGAGATGTACCGGCACCTGCGGGCCGACGACCCTGCGGCCTTCGACGCCTGGCGCGACCGGCTCAGCAAGGACCGCGGACTGCAGAGCCAGTACGACGCCTTCCTGGACAAGCAGATCGCCCGCGTCGACGACCTCTTCGTGCCCGACACGAAGTACGTGCCGGTCGGCGAGCTCCGCGACACCACCGCCGCCCAGGTCCGCACCTCCATCGCCGCGACGACGGGCATCACGCCCGACTGCCGCTCGAACGCCGCACCGGAGCGCCCGCGGTACACCTGCACGGGCAGGATCACCGCGAACCTCACCGCGGCCGACAGCCCCGACACCGTCTTCAAGGACATGTCGGAGACGGTGGACTACTTCCTGCTCGACCGCTCCCTGGCCGGTGACAACAACCTCACCGACATGAACTGCTCGTTCGGCGAGGTGGACATCTGGTCCGACGGGCGCGCGGGGAGCGCGGACTTCAGCTGCGAGGGGCCGCTGAAGGGGTGAGACCCCCGCCCGCGAGCAGCTCCGCCGCCGCGATGCCCGAGACACGGGTCGCGCCGTGGGTGATCAGGCGGGTGGCACCGAGCGCGTCGCCCGCCGGGACGCCCATCTCCACGACCAGGGCGTCGGGGCGGCACCGCAGGATGCGGTTGAGGGTGTCGGTCACCCAGCGGTGCCGGGCCGCGTCGCGGACCACGACCACCAGGGCGCGGCCCGTCGCCGGGGTCAGCACCTCGCGGTCCAGGAGGTCGCCGACGTGGGCGAGGTCGGGCTCCGTGAGGCGTACGGACGTCGTGCCGGGGCGCAGGTCCCGCAGCGGTTCGGCGACGCCCCACGGGGTGTGACCGTCGATGGCCAGGTTCATCGTGGGGGACAGCTCCACGACGTGCGGCACGCCCACGACGGGCAGCGCCGCGTTCGCCGTGCCGGAGCGGTGGTGCACCCGCACGGCGCGGCGGGCCGCGACCAGGCCGATGTCGGAGGGTTCCGGGGCGCGCCCCACGGCCCGGGACCGCTCGCCGGACCAGGCGGCGAACTCCCGTACGCGCGTGCTCGCCTCGGCGAGGCGGGTCTCGGGCAGCGTGCCGTCGAGCACGGCCTTCACCAGGGCCGTGGAGAGCAGGTCGAACGTCGACTCGTCGGCGCTCTCGCCGCCCACGCACACCGCGTCCACGCCGCCGGCCACCGCCTTCACGGTCGCGCCGTCGATGCCGTAGCGGTCGGTGACGGCCCCCATCTCGATGCCGTCGGTGACCAGGAGGCCGTCGAAGTGCAGCTCGCCGCGGAGCAGTTCCACCAGGATGCGGTGGCTGAGGGTCGCGGGCAGGTCCGGGTCGTAGGCGGGGGCGAGCAGGTGCGCGGTCATCACGGCGCGCACGCCCGCCTCCATCGCCGCGATGAACGGCGGCAGCGCGGTGAGGGCGATCTCCTCGGCGGAGCCCTTCACCTGCGGCAGGCCGTAGTGCGAGTCGACGACCGTGTCGCCGTGGCCGGGGAAGTGCTTGGCGCAGGCGGCGACGCCGGCCTCCTGGAGGCCGCGGATCCAGGCGGCCGTGTGGCGGGAGACGACGTCGGTGCGGGAGCCGAAGGAGCGTACGCCGATCACCGGGTTGAGCGGGTTGGAGTTCACGTCGGCGCTGGGCGCGAAGTTGAGGGAGACGCCCGCCGCGTGCAGGTCGCGGCCGATGTCGTGGGCGACGCGCTCGGTGAGGTCGATGTCGTCGACGGCGCCGAGGGCGAGGTTGCCGGGGCGGGACGAGCCGGTCCACGCCTCCAGGCGCGTCACGTCGCCCGCCTCCTCGTCGATGGCGACGATGAGGTCGGGGTTCTCCGCGCGCAGGTCCGAGGTGAGCCGTGCGACCTGCTCGGGCGTCTCGATGTTCCGCGCGAACAGCACGACGGAGCCCAGGCCCTCGGAGATCCTGCGGCGCACCCAGTCGGGGGCCGTGGTGCCCTCGAAGCCGGGCTGCAGCACGGAGTGGGCGAGGTGCTCCAGAGTCGGGTCACTGCTCGATGCCATGGCGCGACCTCCGAAGTTGCGGGTACGTACGGGAGACGTACGGGGCATGGGGTGTGCGGGGTGCACGAGGTGAGCGGGTGTGCGGCGGGGCTCCTGCTGATTGGTCCAGGCCAATCGGATAGTGGATATTGGCTCGTACCAATCAGGGCTGTCAAGGAGTCGGAACAGGTCGAGGCGGGCGAATCCGCCCTCTCGGGGCGAGAGTTGGGGAATCCTTGAGGCTTCCGCGGATCACATCCGCTGAGAGGAGAGGCCCATGCGCAGGTATGAGCTCGTCGGCAGGCGTGACATCAGGCTGGTCACCGATGTCGCGGTGCCGGAACCCGGACCGTCGGAAGTCCTCGTCCGCGTCCGGGCCTGCACGGTCTGCAACCGCAGCGACCTCGCCTACTTCCACTACTACGGACTGCGCGAGCACTGCTCCCAGGGGTGTTTCGGCCACGAGATCGCCGGAGTGGTCGAGGCGGCGGGCGCGGGCGTACGGCGGGTCGTGCCCGGGCAGCGGGTATTCGTGCGGACCCCGCTCACCACCGGATACGCCGACTACGCGCTGGCCCGCGAGATCTCCGTGGGCGCGCTGCCCGACGACGTGCCCTTCGAACAGGGCGCGATCCTGCAGCTCCTGCCGCTGGCCGTGCACGCCACCCGCGGCATCCGGCTCGGCGACCGCGTCGCGATCGTCGGACAGGGGCCCGTGGGACAGCTGGCACTGCGGGTGGCGCTGGCGCGCGGCGCTGCCGAGGTCGTCGCCGTCGACCTCGACGACTGGCGCCTTGAGCGGTCGTCCGCCGCGGGCGCCGACGACGTACGCCGCGTGGACGGCAGCGCGGAACAGCTGGCGTCCGTCGGAGCGGACTTCGACGTGGCCGTCGACGCCGTCGGCACCCCCACCACCCTCAACGCCTGCGTGCGTCTCGTACGGCAGAACGGCCTCGTCGTCCTCCTCGGCACGCACCACGTCGACACGCACGTCACCGTCGACCTGGTCACCTGGGAGCGCAAGGGGCTGCGGGTGCACAGCTCCGCGGAGCCGCTGGACACCGCCCGCGCCGAGGCGCTCGCGACCGCCGAACGGCTCGCCCACCGTCGCACCGACGCCCTGCGCCTGCCCGACCTCCACACCCACACCTACCCCCTCGACGAACTCTCCAAGGCCCTGGAACAGCTCTCCGCCAGCCGCTCCCTCTACCCGGACGCCGGACAGGCCCCCTACGACGGCCCGCCGCCCGAGACCCTGAAGGTGGCGATCGTCCCCTGAACGGCCGGAGGACAACCGCATGAGATGGGGCATCGCCGGATACGGCGACGTCGTGACGCGCCGCGTGCTGCCCGCGCTGCACGCGCTCGGCGAGGAACCGGTGGCCCTCTGGGGCCGCGACCCGCACCGCGCCGCGCGCACCGCCGAGCGGTACGGGGTCGCGCGGTCGGGCGCCGACCCCGACCTCCTCCTGTCCGGCGTCGACGCCGTGTATGTCGCCACCCCCGTCGCGCTCCATGTACCGGTCGCCCGTGCCGTGCTGGACGCGGGCCTGCCCGTGCTGATCGAGAAGCCGCTCGCGGGCGGCCTCGGCACCGGGAGCGCGCTCCACACGACGGGGCGGTGCGCGGGCGTCGCCTACTACCGCAGACTCGCGCCCGCCGTGCGGCGGCTGCGCGAGGAGCTCGCCGGGTGGGCGCCCGACCGGGTGGAGGTGCGGTTCCGGTGCGCCTTCGAGCCGGGGCCCGGCGATCCGATGCGCTGGCGCACCGATCCCGCCGTGTCCGGCGGCGGGGTCCTCGCCGACGCGGGGAGCCACCGGATCGATCTGCTGCTCCACCTCTTCGGAGCGCCGGACGAGGTGACGGCCCGGCTCGGCCGCCGCTTCCCGCGCGGCGCGGAGCGGCAGGCCCAGCTCGTCCTGCGCTGGCCGTCCGGGCTCCGGGCGCACTGCCTCATGGAGTGGGGCGACGCCCCGCCCGTGGACCGCATCCGGCTCACGGGCGGCGGACGCGCCGTGACGCTCGACCCGCTCGACTCGGGCCACCTCGAAGGGGCCGCCGGGTCACCTCTCCTGCTGCCCCCGGCGCCCAACCCCCACCAGCCGCTGCTCGCCGACTTCGCGGCCGCCGTGGCGGCTGGCACCACCCCGGCCTGCCCGGTGGCCGAGGCCCGTCTCGTCGACGACGTGATCGTCGCGGCGGAACGCTCGGACGCGGCGGGAGGCAGGGCCGTCCGGCTCTGAAGGGACTCAGAGCCTGTCTTCGAACCCCCGCCTGCGCCCCGACGCCCGGCACGCCCTCCCCCAAGCTCTCGGCTGCGCTCGAGCAGGGGGGACCCCCATGCCGCACGGCGCCCCAG